>CALLZC010000068.1 GCA_937858995.1 uncultured Nostocoides sp. | reverse complement strand
CCTGCGCGCCCGGGTCGCCACCCTGGCCGGGCTGCCGATCACGGTCTTGGCTCAGGTGCGCCACGAGGTGACGCTGACCCCCGGGGTGCCGGAGCTGCTGGAATGGGCCGCCGAGAATGGCCACTCCGTCGCCCTGGTCTCGGGGGGTTTCCACGAGGTCATCGACCCGCTCGCCGCGCGACTGGGGGTTCGGCATGTGCGCGCCAACCGTCTCGGTGTCCGCGAGGGTCGGCTGACCGGTGACGTAGACGGGCCGATCATCGATCGGCGCGGGAAGGCGGTTGCACTGCGTCAGTTCGCCGCCCTGGAGGACATTCCGCTCGGCGCGACCATCGCCATCGGGGACGGCGCCAACGACCTGGATATGTTGGCCCTGGCCGGGTTGAGTGTGGCCTTCGCGGCGAAGCCCGTCGTCGCGGAGCGCGCCGACATCGCCCTGCCCGGACCTCGCTTGGATGACCTGCTGCCCCTGCTTCGGGTGGCGCGTGGCTAGCCCGCTCGAACTGACCGCCACGCCACCCGATCGGGCCAACGCTGGGTGGGTCCGCGGCGCGCAGGCGAACTACTAGGCTGTGCCAATGGTTCCGGCGGCGCTCCCACCCACCAAACTGCTCATCATCGGCGGCGCCGAAGATCGCGTGGGCAAGGCCAAGATTCTCAAGAGGTTCGTCAAGCTGGCGGGCGGCCGCGCAGCCCGCATCGTCATCATCCCCACCGCCTCCTCGTTCCAAGACGCGGTCGTCGCCGCGTATGACGAGGTGTTCACCCGCCATGGGGCCGCACGGTGCGCTGTGGTCAACCCGCGGGACCGGATCGCGGCGGACGACCCGGCGTGCGCGCGGCTCATCGACGAGGCCTCGGGCGTCTTCATGACCGGCGGGAACCAGTTGAAGCTCTCCCAGGTTTTCGCCGGCACCGCCGCCGGGGATGCCATCCGGCGGGCGCATGCCCGGGGCGCGGTGATTGCCGGGACCTCGGCGGGGGCCTCCATCATGAGTGAGTTCATGATCTCCCTCGGCGATGAAGGGGTCACCCCCCGGCAGCGCTCCAGCCAGCTCACCCAGGGTCTTGGGCTTCTGAGCGGCGTCATCATCGACCAACACTTCGCGCAGCGGCAGCGCTACGGACGCTTGATGTCCATCGTCGCGAACTCCCCGAATCTCGTGGGCATCGGGATCGACGAGGACACCGCCATCGAGGTGACGCAGTCCCAGACCTTCACCGTCTTGGGGCGCGGCGCCGCATACGTCCTGGATTGTCGGCGCGCAATCACCGATGCACCCGAGGCCCGCAGCGGGGCCCCACTGCTCGTCTCAGGGGCGGTCGTGCACTCCTTGCCGGCAGGGTCTACCTTCGACTTGGCGAAGGTGGTCCTGCTCGATTTCGTCGAGCAACACCCCGACGTCGGCATCACCGTCACCACCGCTGCATCTTCTCGCCCCTGATTCCCCACACCCCAGCACGAAGGAGTATGCCGATGAGCTCGGAACGGCCGACACCCACCGGTCCGCTGGCCCCCGACCTTCGCATCGTCGAAGAGCGTGTCTATCGGGGCGGCAACATCTGGTCCTACCAGCCAGCGATCCACTTGATCATGGATCTCGGTGTGCTGGAGGGCTATCCGAGCGACACCATCCCGGGCTTCGTGGACGGCCTACTCGAGGTACTGCCCGGTGTCGGCAACCACTCGTGCTCCCGGGGGAGGGAGGGCGGCTTCGGCGAGCGGCTGCGCGAGGGGACCTGGCTGGGGCACGTCGCCGAGCATGTGGCGCTGCAATTGCAGCAGGAAGCCGGCCACGATCAGCGGCGCGGCAAGACCCGCATGGTCAAGGGTCGCCCGGGTGTTTACAACGTCGTCTATGGCTACACCGACGAGGGCGTCGGTTTGTCAGCAGGCCGGCTGGCCGTACGCCTGGTCAACCACCTGATCGCCAACGATCCGGACTTCGACTTCTCCGCCGAACTTGAGACCTTCCTGCGCAGCGCCGAGCGGACGGCCTTCGGACCGTCCACGGCCGCGATCCTCGAGGAGGCCATCAGCCGCGACATCCCCTACATTCGCCTGAACTCCGCCTCGCTCGTGCAACTCGGTCAGGGCGTCTATGCCCAGCGCATCCGGGCCACCATGACCTCCAAGACCGGGGCCCTGGCCGTCGACATTGCCTCCGACAAGGACATGACGATCAAGCTCCTCGGCTCCGCCGGGCTGCCCGTGCCGAAGCAGGAGACCTGTCGGACCGCTGACGGTGCCGCGGCCGCAGCCCGTCGGATCGGATTCCCCGTCGTCGTCAAGCCCCTGGACGGCAACCATGGTCGGGGGGTGGTGCTCGACCTGATGACCGAGGACGAGGTGCGGGCCGCCTTCCTCGTCGCGCAGGAAGAGTCACGCCGCGGCTGGATCATCGTCGAGTCCTTCATCACCGGCAAGGACTACCGCTGCCTCATCGTCGGCGGGCGCATGCAGGCGATCGCGGAGCGGGTGCCGGCGCACGTCATCGGCGACGGACACCATACGGTCGAGGAACTGGTCGCCATCACCAACTCGGACCCGCGCCGCGGCGTGGGGCACGAGAAGGTCCTGACCCGGATCAAGACCGACGCCGCCGCCATCGACCTGGTGCGCGAGCAGGGTTTTGCGATGGATGCGGTCCCTCCGGAGGGGACCATGGTCAAGCTCGCGTTGACCGGCAATATGTCCACCGGCGGCATCTCGGTGGACCGCACCTTCGATGCGCACCCCGACAATGTCGAGATCGCCGAGGAGGCCGCGCGGATGATCGGCCTGGACGTGGCCGGCATCGACTTCATCTGCCCGGACATCACCGCGCCGGTTCGCGAAACCGGCGGGGCGATCTGCGAGGTCAACGCCGCGCCGGGTTTCCGCATGCACACCCACCCCACGGTCGGGGAACCGCAGTTCATTGCCAAGCCGGTCGTCGACCTGCTCTTCCCCCCGGGTGCCTCCTCTCGGGTGCCGATCATCGCGGTGACCGGCACCAACGGCAAGACCACCACCTCGCGCATGATTGCGCACATCTTCAAGGAGACGGGCAAAAAGGTCGGTATGACGTCGACCGACGGCATCGTCATCGATGAGCGCCTCGTCATCAAGTCGGACGCCTCGGGTCCGCGGTCGGCACGGATGGTCCTGCAGAATCCCCGGGTCGAGGTCGCCGTCATGGAAGTCGCCCGCGGCGGTATCCTGCGCGAGGGGCTCGGCTACGACCGCAACGACATCGCGGTGGTCACCAATATCGCGCCGGATCACCTCGGAATGAAGGGCATCGACACCCTCGAGCAGCTCGCGGACGTCAAGGCAGTCGTCGTGGAGGCCGTGCCCCGCAATGGGTTCGCCATTCTCAACGCCGACGACCCCAACGTCCGCCCGATGCGTAACCGGTGCTCCGGGTCGGTCATCTGGTACTCGCTGATGCCCGCGGGCTCTCGCGAGCGGGCCTTCATCGACGCCCGGCTCCGCCGCGGCGGCCGGGCCGTGGTGCTGGAAAAGACCGAGCGCGGCGACATGATCGTCATCAAGCATGGCGCCCGGTCGATGCAACTGGCCTGGACCCACCTGCTGCCGGCCACCTTTGGCGGTAGCGCGATGTTCAATGTGGCCAACTCGATGGCCGCCGCCGGCGCCGCCTTCGCTGCCGGCATCGGCCTGCACGAGATCCGCCAAGGGCTACGCACGTTCTCCACGAGCTACTACCTCTCCCCCGGCCGCATGAACCTGATCAATGTGCGCGGCACCGAGGTCATCGTCGACTACTGCCACAACGCACCGGCCATGGAGGTGCTCGGCCAGTTCGTCGATCGCTATGCGGATCAGAAGGCCGCCACCTCCGAGTGGGGCAAGATCAGCCGCATCGGCATGATCGCCACGGCGGGTGACCGCCGAGACGACGACCTGCGGGAGCTCGGTCGGGTGGCGGCGCGGTACTTCGACGTCATCGTCATCCGGGAGGACGAGCGACTGCGCGGGCGCGCGTCCGGCGAGTCGGCGCAACTGATTGCCGACGGCATCAACGAGGCCAAGGCCGCCGGCGTGGTCCGGGTCCGGGCCGTGGAGACCGTGCTGAACGAGGTGGAAGCCGTCCGCCACTGCGTCGCGCGGGCCAACCCGGGCGATGTCGTCGTGCTCTGCGTCGACAACCACGCCCGCGTGGTCTCCGAACTCGAGTCCATCACGCACTCCGCGCAGGCCGGATCGTCGGGCAACGAGCCCGGCGACCCCGACCTGTGAGGTAGCTCGGCTACGGCACCACCGCTGAGGAGGCTCCGGCAGGAGCCTCCTCAGTCGTCGGTGGTCGCGGCGCGCGCCTCGTCACGAAGCTGCGCCGTGTAGGCCGAGAGCGCGTGCCGATACAAGTTGGCATCCTCATCCGCCGAACGGGCCAGCAGGGCATCGATGAGATCGGCCACGACGGGACCGGCCGCGCCGGCATCGACGCGGGCCAGAGCCCGGAAGGCAACGATCGCGGCGCTCTCGGGGCGCTCGCTGGCCAGCTGATCCAGCAGCGCAATCGCCTCCAGCGGTCGATCGAGATTGCGCAGACTGGACGCGAGTTGCACCCGGGCCCGGTGCCGGTGCGGCTCCGGTAGCCCGGCGGCCAGGGCCGCCTCATACAGTGGCACGGCCTGCGCCTCACGACCGGCCGCGTCCAGGGCCCCGGCATACTCGTATGCTGCGCGCGGATCCTGCGGCAATTGCCCGTACAGGGCGGCGGCCATCGCAACCCGCTCGCCGTGGTCGGGTAGCTCGCCCAATGCCGCAAAGTCGCTCTCGCGTTCGTGTTTGCCTTGCGCCGCAGTCACTTTGCGTCGGATGTCGGATGCCCCGTCCGCCGTTGCGCCGTGACCGGTCAGCCAGTCCAACATCTGCGTGCGTTGCTCGTGGGTCATGACGGCGACCACATCGCCGGCGGCTGCGTGCTCCACCAGGGCCTGGAGCGCCGCTAGCTCGTTCGGGTGGCTGGCGACCTCCCCGACACCCGCCAATGCGAGCCCGGCGCCGAAATGCCCCTCGAACTCGGCCGTCGTCCGACCGCGCAAGTAGTGCTCCTTGTGCCCGATCACCACATGATCGGCACGCTGACCGGCGATCTGCCCGAGGGCTTGCAAGATGTCGTCGGTGCGATCGCCAGCCGTCCCCAACGCGAGGAAGACCCGGCCACCCGGTGCGGTGAGGCCCCGGGCCACGTCGAGCAGCGCCGCAAGACCCGCCTCATTGTGCGCCAGGTCCAGCATCACCGAGACCGTCCCGCCCGCGATGGGCAGGGTGTAGATGTTCATCCGACCGGGGTTGAGCCGATCGTCGGGGTTGAAGTCGCGCAACGCCTCGACGACGGCCTCCATCGGCAGGCCGAGCCCGACGCCAGCAGCTGTGGCCGCGAGGACGTTGGCGATGTTGTGCACCGAGAGTCCCGACAGCGTGGCCGGCACGTCGGTGAGCGGGAGGACCTTTTGCCGCATCCCGCCGGGAGCCAGGATCGTGATGTCGCCGTCGCTGATGGTGATGCCCCGACCCCCCGCCTCAATGGCCTCGCGCAGGGCCGGGGTCGTGGGGTCGAGGGCGAAAGCAAACGGCCGGCCCTTGGAGCGGGCATGCATCGCCCACACGCGCGGGTCCTCGCCGTTGAGGACCGTCCATCCGTCCGGCTTGGTGACGGTCGTGATGATGGCCTTGACTTCAGCGAGTTGGTCCAAGGTGTCAATGCCTTGCATCCCCAGGTGGTCGGCGGAGACGTTCGTGACGACGCTGACGTCGTTGTGGGTCACTCCCATCCCGCGAAGCAAGAGGCCGCCACGCGCGGTCTCCAAGACACCAATCTCCAACTCCGGGGTCTCCAGCACCCCCCGGGCCCCGGCCGGGCCGGAGTAGTCACCCGACTCCACCATGGTCCCCATCACCACAACCCCGTCGGTGGAACTCCACGCCGTCCGCTTCCCGGCGGTCATGCACATGTGCGCCAGCAGCCGGGTGGTCGTGGTCTTGCCATTGGTTCCGGTGATGGATGCCACGGGAATCCGCGGGGTGATGGCCGTGGGCCGATCGCCTGGGCCAGCAGCACGCATCTGCGTGGCGACCGCGTCGATCAACGGCTGCGGGTCGGCGCCCGAGATCAGTTGGCAGAGAAGTGGAGCCAGCGAATCGCCGACGATCCGGGCGCGGTTGCGCCGCCGCCATACGGCAGCCACCACGACGTCGGCGGGCCCCGCCCCAGCACGCACCCGCACCCCGACGCGCGAGGTCCCGCTGGCCTTGGCGATGGCCCTGATCAGGTGTTGGGCAAAGCGTCCCAAGAAGGCCTGGCGTTGGACGGTTCCGGGTTGTCCCACCCGGGCCCGCATCCCCAGTGACTCCGTGATCGCTTTGACGGTCGTCGCCGGCGCCTCCAGATAGGCCGGCATGCTCAGCATGATCTTGACCGCGGGGCTGGTGAAATACAGATTCGGCCCTTCGAGGAGGCGCACCTCCGTGGCCACGACGGCTTCGTTCATGTTCGGCGCTACTGGCCCATCGCGTGGACGCCGCCGTCGACGTGCACGATCTCACCGGTCGTCGCCGGGAACCAGTCGGTCAGCAAGATGGTGCACGCGCGCGCGGCCGGCACGGGGTCGTTGACGTCCCAGCCCAGCGGGGCCCGCTCGTCCCAGACCTGTTCGAAGGCTTCGAAGCCCGGGATCGACTTCGCTGCAGTGGTGCGAATCGGACCGGCGGCCACGAGATTGCAGCGGATGCCCTGCGGCCCCAGATCGCGCGCCAGGTAGCGACTGGTGGACTCGAACGCTGCCTTCGCCACTCCCATCCAGTCATACACCGGCCAGGCGAACTTGGCATCAAAGGTCAATCCGACGATGGCACCGCCTTCACCCATCAGGGGAAGACACGCCACGCCCAGAGACTTCAGGCTGTAGGCGCTGATATGGATGGCGGTGGCGACGTCTTCCCACGTCCCTTCGAGGAAGTTGAAGGCGCCCTGGGGAGCGAACCCGATGGAGTGCACGACGCCGTCCAGACGATCGGTGTGCTCACCCAGCCGCTGGGCAAGCGAGTCCAGGTGCTCGGGATTGGAGACATCCAGCTCGATCACCGGCGGCGTGCTGGGCAGTCGCTTGGCGATGGTCGACGTGATCTTCATCGTGCGCCCAAAGGAGGTGAGCACAACCTTGGCCCCTTGCTCCTGCGCCAGTTTCGCCACGTGGAAGGCGATGGAGGAGTCCATCAGGACTCCGGTGATCAGCAGCGTCTTGCCCTCGAGCAGCATCTGTGGTCCTTTCACAGTCAGATTCGGTCAGTGGCCCATGCCAAGGCCGCCGTCGACGGGGATCACGGCGCCCGAAATGTAGGCTGCCTCGTCCGAGGCGAGGAAGAGCACTGCTGCGGCGACCTCGTCGGGTGTGGCAAAGCGACCCGCGGGGATGGCCGCCTTGTAGGCCTTTTGGCGCTCTTCGGGTAGTTGCGCCGTCATGTCGGTCTCGATGAATCCGGGGGCCACGACGTTCGCGGTGATGCCGCGTCCGCCGAGTTCGCGGGTGATCGAGCGGGCCAGGCCGACGAGTCCAGACTTGCTGGCGCTGTAGTTGCTCTGCCCGGGACCGCCATACAGCCCCACGACACTCGAAATGAAGATCAGTCGACCGAAGCGCTTCTTGATCATCCCCGCGCTGGCGCGCCGGGCGCAGCGGAAGGAGCCCGCAAGGTTGGTGTCGAGCACGGCATCGAAGTCGGCATCGCTCATCCGCATGAGCAGGCCGTCCTTGGTGATGCCGGCATTGGCGACCACGACCTCAACCGGCCCGCCAAAAATGGCCTCGGCCGCGGCAAACGCGGCATCGACCGACGCCGTGTCGGTGACATCGCCGGTGACCGCCTGCAGGCCCTCGGGGGCCGCACCGGTTCGGGTCGTGACGACCACGTGGTGACCGGCGGCAGCCATGGCTTCGGCGATGGACTTCCCGATCCCCCGGTTGCCTCCGGTGACCAGGACATTGCGTGCGGTCATGTGTGGCCTCTCATCAGCGGAGCGGGCGGTGCGGGGTCAGAGACGAACCTAGTGGACGGCGCGGGCGGATGCCTAAGCCGCGGCGACATACGCTGTGTTGGTGAACAGGCAACCCGACCCGGCCCAGTCGGTGACCACCGCGCCGGAAAGCCTGCGGGCGGAGCAAAGCTCCCGAATTCGCAAATACTTGATCACCATGGGCATCCGCACGGCGTGCTTCCTGCTCGCCGTCGTCCTCGAGGGTTGGCTGCGTTGGACGGCGGTCGCCGCCGCCGTGGTCCTGCCGTATATCGCCGTGGTCTTCGCCAATGCCGTCGGACCGCGGACTGCGGGCACCATCACGCCGGTGACCCCCGTGGTGCCCACGATCACCGACGAGGCCACGGTCCTGGAGGGCCTCGTCGTCGAGCGCCCTGCGGACTAGCCGCCGATCGCGGACATCGGGCGGTCGGGCTGACGAAAATCGGGGCGGCCCACGCCGTGGCCGGCCGCCTTGCGCCACATCTCGCCGCGCACGATCGCCTCGAGATCCGCGTCGGACGCGCCGGCGCGCAGGGGGCCTCGCAGGTCGGACTCGCCCTGCGAGAAGAGACAGTTCCTCAATTGCCCGTCCGCCGTCAGCCGCACCCGATCGCACGCCGCGCAGAAGGGCGCACTCACGCTGGCAATGATCCCCACCGTATGCGGTCCGTCCCCCACGCGGAACCGCTCCGCCGGAGCGCTTCCCCGCCCCCCGAGCGGGGTGAGCACGTACCGCTTGCCGAGTTCGGCACGGATCTCGTCAGCGGTCACCATGGTCGAGGCCTGCCATTCATGACCGGCATCGAGAGGCATCTGCTCGATGAAGCGCAGTTCGTAGCCGCGCTCGAGACACCAGGCCAGCAGGTCGGCCACGTCCCCATCGTTGATCCCGCGCATGACCACCGCGTTGACTTTGACCGGTGCCAGGCCGGCATCCTGAGCCGCCTGAAGCCCGGCTTCGACATCGGCGAGGCGGTCACGACGGGTCAACGCGAGGAACTCCTGCGGATCGACCGTGTCCAGCGAGACATTGACCCGGTCTAGCCCGGCCGCCTTGAGCGCCGGTGCGAGCCGGGCCAAACCCAAACCGTTGGTCGTCATGGCAATCGTGGGACGGGGCTCCAGGGCGGCGATGCGCGCGACGAGGTCGACCAGCGATTGCCGCAGCAGCGGCTCACCGCCCGTCAGCCGGATCTGCCGCACCCCGAGGCGGACGAACAGCGCGATCAGGCGCACCAGTTCGTCATCGGTCAGCATCTGCGGCTTCGGGAGCCAGGGCAGACCCTCGGCGGGCATGCAGTAGGTGCATCGCAGGTTGCACCGGTCAGTAACCGAGACCCGCAGATCGCGCCCGATCCGGCCGAAGGCATCCAGCAGCGGCCCCGAGCCGGCATGCGGCGCGTGGGCACGCACGCTGGGCATGGGCAGGTCGGTCACGGAACCCAGACTAGATCGTCCGGGTCAGGGAGCCGGACTCCTTGGCAGGCCCGCAGGACGCACCGCGAGCACTCGAGCGTTGAGCAGGTACCGTGACCGGGTGCTTCGCGCCCTCCTGACACCACGCTGGCTCGGCGCACTTGCCCTCGCAACGCTCTATGCCGTGCTGGCGCTCCAGTTGGGCCAGTGGCAGTACGGCAGGCACGTGGCCAAGGTAGAGCGCAATGAGCGGATCTCGGCGCACTACACAGCCGCCGCGGTGCCCGTGGAGTCGGTCTTGGGGACCACGGCGATGCCGATCGGCGCGGATTGGACGCATGTCACCGCTAGCGGGTCGTTCCTGCCGCAGAGTCTCCTGGTGCGTGGGCGCACGGTCGAGGGCAATGTGGGGTATGAGGTGCTGGCCCCCCTGCGCCTGGGGTCCGGGGCCGTCGTGCTGATCGATCGCGGCTGGATCCCGTTGGGTGAACGGGGTGCGCGCGATATCCCTCGCTATGCCCCCGCTCCGCAGGGTCCGGTCACGCTCACCGGCTGGATACGACCGGGTGAACGATCCCGTGGGGCAGGCGCCACCCCCGGCCAACTCGCCAGCATCGACCTCGTGGAGGCGGCGGCGGCGCTCGATGTGCCCTTGTTGGGCGGATATGTCCAGCTGGAGTCACTATCCAGTGACCGGACGATCGCAAGCGCTGGCGAGGTGCCGGTCGTGCCACTGGGCAAGCCGGACCGCAGCCTCGGAACGCATCAGGCCTACGCCTATCAGTGGTGGCTGACGCTGCCGCTCGGATTCGTCTTGGTGATTCTCGGCATCCGGCGCGAGGTGCAGCCCCAGCACTCAGCCGACGCGCTCGCGAGCCGGCGGCGCACGTCGCGAATCTGGGACGACGAGGACGAATAGGCAGCTCGGAGAGCGTCAGCTTGCGGCCGGACCAGCGAGCATGTCCGAGTCCTGGAACTGCGTGCGGTAGAGGTCGGCATAGAGCCCGCCCTGTGCCAGCAGGTCCCGATGACGGCCACGCTCGACGATGCGGCCGGCATCGACGACGAGAATCTGGTCCGCCCGCCGGATGGTGGAGAGCCGGTGGGCGATGACGATGGCCGTGCGACCGGCGAGCGCCGTGTCGAGGGCCCGCTGGACGGCCAGCTCGGATTCGCTGTCGAGATGAGCAGTGGCTTCATCGAGGACGAGCAGGCCGGGGCCTTTGAGCAGCAGACGAGCGATTGCGATGCGTTGCTTCTCCCCGCCGGAGAGGCGATAACCGCGATCCCCGACGACCGTGTCGAGTCCGTGCGGAAGCGACTCGATCAGGGGCAGGATCTGGGCGGCGCGCAGTGCCTCGATCATGTGCGCCTCGGTGGCATCGGCGTGGGCATAGAGCAGATTGGCGCGAATGGTGTCGTGAAAGAGATGACTGTCTTGGGTGACGACCCCGACGCTCGCCGTGATCGAGTCCAGCGTCGCCTCACGCAGGTCCATCCCCTGCAGCAGCACCCGCCCGGACGTGGGGTCATACAGCCGGGCCAACAGATTCGTGATCGTCGTCTTGCCCGCGCCGCTCGGCCCGACCAGGGCCACTAGCTCACCCGGCTCGGCGTGGAAGGTGACATCACGCAGCACCATCGCGCCCGGGGCGCGGTCACCCGCCGCGTGCGCCTCGAGCGAGCGCAGTGACACCTGATCCGCACCCGGATAGCCGAATCCCACGTCCTGCAGGTCCACCGTGACGGCCCCGGGCGGCAACGGCCGGGCGGTGGGCGACTGCGAGATGGCGGGACGCAGATCGAGGATCTCGAAGACCCGCGTGAATGACACCAAAGCGGTCATCACATCGACACGGACATTGCTCAGGGTGGTGAGCGGGCCATAGAGGCGAGCCAGCAGGGCCGATAGCGCGATGAGAGTGCCGACGCTCAGGCTGCCGTCGATGGCCATCAGGCCACCGAATCCGTAGACCATTGCCGTCGCCAACGAGGCTACGAGACTGAGCGCAACAAACAGCACGGTGCGGTGCATGGCGATGCGAATGCCGATGTCGCGGACCCGGGCCGCGCGCACGGCATACTCGGCGTCCTCACGCTCAAGGTTGCCGAACAACTTCACCAGGAGGGCGCCGCCGACATTGAAGCGCTCGGTCATCCGGGTCCCCAGCTCGGCGTTGAGGCTCATCTGTTCGTGCGTCAGTCCTGCCAGCCGGCGGCCCATCCACTTGGCCGGCAGCAGGAAGAAGGGCACCAGCAGCAGTGCGCCCAGGGTGAGGCGCCACGACAGCGCGAGCATGGCGGTGAGGATCAAGGCAAGCGACACGAGATTGCCGACCACACTGGACAACACACTGGTGAAGGCCTGCTGCGCGCCGATGACGTCGCTGTTGACCCGGCTGACGAGGGCCCCGGTTTGGGCCCGCGTGAAAAAGGCAATGGGTTGCCGCACGACGTGGCTGAAGACCTCGGTGCGCAGGTTGAAGATGAGTCCCTCGCCGATGCGCGTGGAATACCACCGGGAGATCACCGACGCGATGGCGTCGAGGATGGCGATCCCGGCCACGAGGAGCGCCAAGGTGGTGACCAGGCCTCGGTCCTTGGGGATGACACCGTCGTCGATCAGGCGGGCGAGCAGCAGGGGTGCAGCGACGACGAAGAGAGCATCGATGACCACGATGACGAGGAAGGCCGCGATGGCGCCACGCACGGGTCGGGCGTATCCGAGGACGCGGCGCGCCGAGCCCGCGGGCAGGGTTGCGTCGGCCACACTGCCGTCTCGGGTGAGGCTGTGCATCACCTGCCACGGAGAGCTACTCATGGGCCTAGTCAACAGGGAGCGGCTGACAGTTCTTCCCGGGTCATGCTGTGGGGCGCGCTGCGCCGATGCGCAGCAGGGTCAATTCGGCCAGGGCATCGGTCTGCGCCAAGACGCCGTCAGCGAACGGGACACCGTGCTCGGCGCACTGGGAGACCATGCGATCGCGCAGGACGCCCTGCGCGATCATCCCCGCGACCCCGACGACACCAGCTGGCCCCCCGAGGTCGCGCACGGCGCCAGCAAGGGGCAGGTAGCCGTCGAGCGTGGCGAAGGCGTAGGAGCGCTCCGGTCCCAGGGCGGCGCGCAGCTGCTCGACCAACTCCTCGATCGCGGCGCGTCGAGAGGACCCCGCCAGGAAGACCACGACCTGCCGCTCCTGCCGGTGCCGCAGCAGCTCGCGCACCGCCGTAGCGACCAAAGAGTGGGGCCCGAGTGCCTCCGCGGTGATCACCGCGCGTCCGGACGCCTGCCCCAGGCCCTCGGCGGCGTCCGGGATGTCGACTCGGGTGTGGAATGCCCGCGTCAGCAGGACCGGAACCAGGATGATCGGGCCGACACCCATCGAGTAGGCCGTGCCCACATCGGCGACGCTCGGCCCGTGATGGTCGAGATAGGCGGCCGTCACCCGCAGGTGCGGGGCGCGCCCGGCCACCCGACGGATGAGGGCATCGATATCGCGTGCGTGACGGGAATCCGGCGAGCCGTGCGCCACGAGGACGACGTCCCTCGTGAGATTGCCGCTCACCCGAGGGGTTCGGGGGCGTCGTGGGGACCGAGGGCGTCGTGGGACTCGACGGTGGCGCCCAAGGCCAGGAGCTCGTCGTGGACTCGGACCACCTCGCCGATCACCACCACCGCCGGCGCTTTGACACCGGCGGCCCTGGCCGCCTCCGCAGCATCTGCGAGCGTGGTGATGGTCGTGCGTTGCGATGCGGTCCACCCGGACTCCACGATGGCCACGGGCGTCTGGGCGCAGCGGCCGTCGGCGATCAGCCCGGCGGCGGTGTCGCCGAGGCGGCTGACGCCCATGAGGAGCACGATGGTGGCGTCCGGGGCGGCCGATCGCGCAGCCGCCAGGACGTGATCGGGGCCGTCATGCGCGGACGCGACGACGAAGGAGGCGCTCACCCCGCGCTGGGTTACGGGGATGCCCACGGCCGCAGGCACCGAGATCGCGGAACTCAGGCCGGGCACCACCTCCACGGGTATGCCGTGGCTCGCGCAGTGCAGAAGTTCCTCGCTCCCGCGCCCCAAGACGAAGGGGTCCCCGCCCTTGAGCCGCACCACCAGCCGGCCGTCCTTGGCCTCGCGGACGAGCAGCTCGTTGATCTCGAACTGCGGGACCGGGTGGTGTCCCGGACTCTTGCCCACATCGATGATCCGCGTGCGCTGCGGCAGTCGCGCCAGCAGACCGGTAGCGCCGAGCCGATCGGTGACGACCACATCCGCCTGCGCGAGCAACCGCCGACCCCGGACCGTGATCAGGTCATCGGCGCCCGGCCCACCGCCGACGAGCACCACCCGACCGGTCGCCGGCCCGACCTGCGACGAGACACCCCGCACGCGGGCAACGGGCAGGTCGCCGCATTCCATCGCCACCAGGATCGCGTCGCGTAGGGCCGTGCTGCGCCGTGGGTCACCGCCTCCGGTGATCGCTACCTGGATTCCCTCCGCAGCACCCTGGCCCTTGCCCACCGCGGGCAGCCACGCTGCCGATCGGGCCGAGTCACCGGCCCGGACGCACCACACGGCAGCGGCATCGGCGCTCGCGGTCACGAGGTCATCGACGTCGGCGCGGCCGGTCGCGGCGTGGACCAGCCAGGCCCGGCTCGGCCCGCTGACGTCCGCGACGTCGAAGGCGCGCTCATGCCAGGTGATCTCGCCCGCACGCGCCTGCTCCTGCAAGCCCCCGGTCGCGGCCGGGGCGACCACCTCCACGACCGCACCAGCCGCCAGCAGCCCTGCGACTCGACGCTCGGCCACCGGCCCGGCGCCGACGACCAGGACCCGCTTGGCGCGCAGATCAAGGGTGATCGGATAGTCGGGGTGGGAACTCATATGTGCAATCCGCACTCGACCTTGTCGGAGTCGGCCCAGCGCCCCGCGCGCGGATCCTCGCCCGCGCCCACCGGACGCGTGCACGGCTCGCAACCGATGGAGGTGAAGCCGATCTCGCGCAAGGGGTTCAAGAAGACGCCGTGCTCCGCGGCATACCGATCCACCAGCTCATGGGACCAGCCGACAAGGGGGTTGAGCTTCAGCATGGAGCGTTTGGCATCCCATTCGATGAGCTGCGCGTCCGCGCGCGTCGAGGCGTCCGCCCGGCGCACCCCGGTGACCCACGCCGCATACCCGCTCAAGGCGGCATTGAGGGGCGCGACCTTGCGCATCCGGCAGCACAAGTCCGGATTGCGGGCGTGCAACCGCTCGCCGAAGCGCAGATCCTGTTGAGCCACCGTCTCCTTGGGATGGATGGTGCGGATGCGCAGGGGCAGCATCACCTCATACGCGTCGCGGGTCCCGATCGTCTCGGCGAAGTGGTAGCCGGTGTCGAGGAAGAAGACGTCGAACCCCGGTGCGGTCGTGCCCGCGAGATGCAGGAGGACCTCATCCCCCATCGAGCTGGCGATGGTCAACCCGTCACCATAGGTACGCCGAGCCCAGGCGAGCACGTCGCGGCCGAGTTGCACGTGCTCCTCGTCCGTGGTGGCGCTCGCCTCACGGGTCAGGAAGGTCTCGATCTCGACGGTGCGGCTGTCCGTGGGGATGGCGCTCACCGCAAGTCCTCCTCGTCGGCGCGATGGGCCCACAGGCCGAACGACTCCCCCGCACCACGCTGTTCGAGATAGCGACCGGTGACCCGCTCGATGTAGTCGGGCAGGTCCTCGGCACTGACCTTGAGGGCGCGCGTCTTGCGGGCCAGGGACGGACTGGCACCCAGACCGCCACCGAGATGGACCTGGAAGACCTCCTCCAGTTCGTCATCCTCGCGGCGATGCACCATGCCCTTGAGGCCAATATCGCCCAATTGCGTTCTGGCGCAAGCGTTGGGACACCCGTTGACGTGGATCGCCAAGGGTGAGTCGAACCCCGGGCGTCGGCGCTCCAACTCCAAGACCACGGTTCGCGCGCGCGCCTTGGTCTCCGTCAGGGCCAGCTTGCAGTATTCAATTCCAGTGCAGGCCAGCACATTTCGGCGGAACTCGCTGGGCTCGACAATGATGTCGTATGCCGCGAGCTCCCCCGCGAGGGCGGCCGCGCGTTCGGGTGCGACGTCGAGGATGAGGAACTTCTGCTGCGGGGTCAGGCGCACCCGATACGACCCGTAGGCCTCGGCGAGGTCCGCCAGGGCGGTCAGGATCGAGCCGCTGACTCGTCCGGCGATCGGCGCGCCCCCCACCCATACCTTGCCGTCGCGTTGGGGGTGAATGCCGACGTGATCGCGCCGACCGCCCGCAGGCTCGGTCGGCGCTGGGCCATCGGGGAGCGCGAAACCCAGGTACTCATCCTGCAAGATGGCCCGGAACTTCGCCGGCCCCCAGTCGGCCATCAGAAATTTCAGGCGGGCCTTGTTGCGCAGGCGGCGGTATCCGTAGTCGCGGAAGATGCCGATCACCCCCGCCCAGACCTGCGGCACCTGATCCAGGGTGACGAAGGCACCCAGCCGCTGCGCGAAGATGGGGTTCGTCGACAGGCCGCCGCCGACCCATACGTCAAAACCCACTCCGAGCTCCGGGTGGCGCACCCCGACGAAGGAGACGTCATTGATCTCGTGGACGACGTCGAGCGCCGGCGAGCCGGAGATGGCGGTCTTGAACTTGCGCGGCAGATTGGAGAATTCCGGACTGCCGATAAAGCGCCGTTTGATCTCCTCCAGCGCTGGAGTGCCATCGATGAGTTCGTCGGCCGCGATGCCCGCGACCGGGGACCCGAGGATCACCCGGGGTGCGTCCCCACAGGCCTCCATCGAGTCCAGGCCGACGGCCTCGAGGCGCTCCCAGATGGCCGGGACGTCCTCGATGCGAATCCAGTGCAACTGGATATTCTGGCGATCGGAGATATCGGCGGTGTCGCGGCCGAAGTCGGTGCTGATCGAGCCGATAGCGCGCAACTGATCGGTGGTCAGCCGACCACCGTCGCTGCGCACCCGCATCATGAAGAACTCCGCGTCCAACTCCTCGGGAGCCAGCGTCGCCGTTTGCCCGCCGTCGATCCCCTCCTTGCGCTGGGTATAGAGACCCATCCATCGCAGGCGACCCCGCAGGTCGTCGGCGGGGATACTCGCAAAGCCTTCCTTGGCGTAGACCTCGAGCACGCGCTGGCGCACATTGAGCGCGTCATCGGCCTGCTTGAACGCCTCATTGGCGTTCAGCGGGGTGCGATCCCCATCAGCCCAGGCACCGGTCGCCAGCGTGCGCGTCGGTCGTTTGATCGTCTCGGTCACGCCCCCATCATACAAAAGCTCTCGTTATAGCGCACATAACATGCCGTTATGTGCGCAGTGGGGAGCATCATCGTGGGTGACTGCTGGGCCCCTGACCCCAGCAATCTGCCACGACGTTCCTCCGGGTGTGATCAGGCGAGGGCGATCAGGTCAAGGTAGTCGGGACGCCACAGGTCCTCGACGCCGTCCGGCAGCAGCAGGATGCGTTCGGGCTGCAGCGCCGTGACGGCCCCCTCGTCGTGGGTCACCAGGACCACCGCACCCTCGAAGGTCGCCAGGGCCCCCAGGATCTCCTCTCGCGAGGCCGGGTCCAAGTTGTTGGTGGGCTCATCGAGCAGCAGGACGTTGGCGCTGGAGACCACCAGCAGGGCCAGAGACAGCCGGGTCTTTTCGCCACCCGACAGCACGCGCGCGGGCTTGTCGACGTCATCGCCGACGAACAGGAAGGACCCCAGCACCTTGCGCACCTCGGTCTCGCCCTGGTCCGGCGCCGCCGACTTCATGTTCTCCAAGACGGTGCGGCCCAGGTCGAGGTTCTCGTGCTCCTGCGCGTAGTAGCCGATCTTCAACCCATGCCCGGGCTCGACCTGACCGGTGTCGGGCGGGTCGATCCCCGCCAGGATCCGCAAGAGGGTGGTCTTCCCGGCGCCGTTCAAACCCAAGACCACCACCTTGCTGCCGCGGTCGATGGCCAGGTCCACATCGGTGAAGACCTCGGTCGAGCCGTATGACCGTGACAAGCCGGCGGCACGCAGGGGCGTGCGCCCACAGGGCGAGGGCTGCGGGAACCGCAGTCGAGCCACCCGGTCGTGTTGCCGCTCGCCCTCGACGCCCGCCAAAAGGCGCTCCGCGCGCCGGATCATGTTCTGCGCGGCCACCGCCTTGGTCGCCTTGGCCCGCATCTTCTCGGCCTGGTCCAGCAGCGCAGAGGCCTTCTTTTGGGCGTTCGCGTACTCGCGCTTGCGCCGCTTCTCATCGCTCTCGCGCTGCAGCAGATAGGGCTTCCACCCCACGTTGTAGATGTCGATGACCGCCCGGTTGGCGTCCAGGTGGAAGACCCGGTTCACCACCACCTCCAGGAGCTCCACGTCGTGCGAAATCACGACCAGGCCGCCGGGGTAGCCGCGCAGGTAGTCGCGCAGCCAGGTGATCGAATCGGCGTCCAGGTGGTTCGTCGGCTCATCCAGCAGCAGCGTCGTGGCATCCGAAAAGAGGATGCGAGCCAGCTCGATCCGCCGTCGCTGGCCTCCGGAGAGGGTGCCGATCTCCTGCCCGAGCTGCTGCTCGCTCAGGCCGAGCGCCGCCGCGATGGCCGCAGCTTGCGACTCTGCGGCATACCCGCCGGCGGCCGTGAACTCCGCATCCAGCCGGGAGTAGCGGCGCAGCGCCTTCTCCAGCGCCGGACCGGCCGCGCTGGCCATGGCGTGCTCGGCGAGCCGCAGATCCGCGACGATGGAGTCCAGACCACGAGCCGACAGTATGCGGTCGCGCCCGGTGACGCTCAGATCCCCGGTGCGCGGGTCCTGCGGCAGATAGCCGACCGTCCCGGAGGTGGTGGCCGAGCCGGCGGCCGGGAGCGACTCTCCCGCCAGCACCTTGGACAGCGTCGTCTTGCCGGCGCCATTGCGACCGACCAGACCGACCCGGTCACCGGCATTGATCCGGAAGGTTGCCCCATCGAGCAAGAGCCGGGACCCCACCCGCAGCTCGAGGTCGCTGACGGCGATCACGGCATACTCCTTCGGGGCGCGCGCTGGCGCTCGATAACAATGAGGCGGATTGCAGGGCGTCGGGGAACACGCGAACGGCCCGTCCAGTTAGTCTAAGGCGCTATCAACGCGGGGCCGAAACGGCCTCTTGGCCCGGAAGGCTGCCTCCATGAGTTTCAACGACAACGTCCAACTGGACACCTCTTCCATCGGCGGGGGTGGCAGTGGGGGCGGGGGTGGCCGCGGTGGCATGGTCGTTGGTGGTGGAATCTTCGGGCTCATCATCGCCGTCCTGGTGATGCTGCTGGGCGGCGATCCGAGCCAGATCCCCGGCGCCTCGACCCAGGGCGGCGGCTCGGCGCAAAACGCCGACAGCAGCGCGATCGCCGAGCAGTGCAAGACCGGGGCCGACGCCAACAAGTTCGTCGAGTGCCGCATCGTCGGGACCGTCAACTCGGCCGAGGCCTTCTGGGCCAAGGAACTGCCCCGATACGGCAAGCAGTTCCGGGAGCCGCGCACGGTGATCTACAACGGCGCCACCCAGTCCGCCTGTGGAACGGCATCGAATCAAGTCGGCCCGTTCTATTGCCCACTGGATGAGTCGATCTACATCGATGCCAGCTTCTATCAGATCCTGAGCCAGCAGTTCGGCGCCGACGACGGAGCGCTCGCGCAGACGTATGTCACGGCCCACGAGTACGGCCACCACATCCAGAATGTCCTGGGACTGTCTCTTATACACATCTCCGAGCCCACGAGACGGACTCCTATCTCGTATGCCGTCTTCTGCTTGAA
>CALLZC010000067.1 GCA_937858995.1 uncultured Nostocoides sp. | reverse complement strand
TTTCAAGCAGAAGACGGCATACGAGATAGGAGTCCGTCTCGTGGGCTCGGAGATGTGTATAAGAGACAGAGCCATGGGAGCGCCGCTGGGTTTGGAGAGCACGGTGACGGCAGGGATCGTCTCCGCCGTCGATCGGCCGGTCGTTGCCGGTGACTCGCGGTCCCGGTCCTATATCAACGCCATTCAAACCGATGCGGCCATCAACCCGGGCAACAGCGGTGGCCCGCTGATCGATATGGCCGGTCGGGTGATCGGCGTCAATTCGGCGATTGCCACTCCGCCCGGCTCGAGCAGCGGCAGCGCGGGAAATATCGGGCTGGGGTTCGCCATCCCCAGCGCCCAGGTCGTCAAGACCGCCAACCAGCTGATCCGCACCGGCAGCGCCGAGCACCCGATCATCGGGGTGTTGCTCGATGAGAGCTACTCGGGCCCGGGGGCCAAGGTTCGTGATGCGGCCTCCAGTGAGGACCCGGTCACCGACGGGGGACCGGCGGACCGGGCGGGCGTGCGACCGGGCGACGTCATCGTGCGCTTCGACGGACGCACCGTCGAGGGCTCGGACGACCTCATCGTGGCCATCCGTGCCAAGAGCGTCGGCGATCGGGTCACCATGACGGTGCGGCGCGATGGGCGCACCGTGGATGTGACAATGACCCTGCAGCCCGCGCCCAAGAAGTAGCACGGCCCGACCAAGGATCAAGGACACCACCGCACATGCCCATGGGTTGGGACGAACTCGCCGTCATTCTGGTGATCGCGCTCGTCATCATCGGTCCGTCACGGCTGCCGGAGTATGCCGCGAAGCTGGCCCGCGGCATCCGGAAGGCTCGAGTCCTCGCCGACGGAGCCAAGCTGCAACTCAAGGAGCAGATGGGGCCGGAGTTCGAGGACGTCAACTGGCGTCAGTACGACCCCCGCCAATACGACCCGCGCAAGATCGTGCGAGATGCCCTGCGCGAGCCCATCGAGAGCGCGTGGGATCCCGTCAAGGACGAATTCAATGCGGTCCGCAACTCCGCCGGTGACATCGGGCGCACCACGCCCATGCCGGCCAGTGTCCTGGCCGACTCGGGGGAGCAGACACAGTCAGCCCCGACCACGCCCTACGACACGGACGCGACCTAGCCGCTCACGATCCGGGCGGTTCCTCAGCGCCCGGTGGGTGTCAAGCCCAGGGAGCGTCCGGCGAGGCCGCGGGAGCGGGACGCCAACGACTTGGCGACGCCGCGCAGGGCGGTGGCCGCGGGAGACGTCGGGTTGCCGATGACCACGGGCAGACCCTGGTCGGCGCCCTCGCGCAGGCTGATGTCGAGCGGGATCTGGCCGAGCAGAGGCACCTCGCTGCCGAGCAGGCGGGTCAGTGACTCGGCCACCTGGGCCCCCCCACCGGAACCGAAGAGTTCCTGCCGCGTGCCGTCCGGCAACTCCAGCCACGACATATTCTCCAGCACCCCGACCACCCGCTGACGAGTCTGCGTGGCAATGGCTCCGGCCCGCTCCGCGACCTCGGCCGCCGCGGTCTGCGGAGTGGTGACCAGCAGAATCTCGGCATTCGGGAGCAGTTGGGCGGTCGAGATCGCGATATCACCGGTGCCCGGCGGGAGGTCGAGGAGCAGCACGTCCAGGTCACCCCAATAGACATCGGCGAGGAACTGGTTCAGTGCCCGGTGCAGCATCGGCCCGCGCCAGACGACCGCCTGGTTCCCGGGGACGAACATGCCGATCGAGATGACCTTCACATCATGCGCCACCGGCGGCATGATCATGTCGTCGACCTGGGTCGGGGTGCCACTGACCCCGAGCATCCTCGGGATGGAGAATCCGTAGATGTCGGCGTCGACCACGCCGACCTTGAGGCCCTGCTGGGCCAGCGCCGCCGCGAGGTTGGCCGTCACCGACGACTTGCCGACGCCGCCCTTGCCGGAGGCCACCGCATACACCCTGGTGAGGCTGCCGGGCCGGGAGAAGGGGATCTCCTTCTCGGGAGCCCCGCCACGCAGCATGGTCTTCAGTTCGGCGCGCTGCTCATCGCTCATCACCCCGAGGGTGACCTGGACGTCGCTGACCCCGGCCACCCCGACCAGCGCGGCGGTGACGTCCCGGGTGAGGGTCTCCTTCAGCGGGCAGGCCGCGACCGTGAGCAAGATGGTCACTCGGGCCACACCGGCGTCGTCGAGACTCAACTCGCCGACCATGCCGAGTTCGGTGATCGGCTTGCGGATCTCGGGATCGTTGACGCCCGCCAGGGCGGCGGTCAGCTGGTCAAGGGTTGGGCGTGACACCCCGCAACTGTATGCCGGGTGCCCCCGCCGCCTCGAATCCCCGGCGGGAGTGGGCGACGGCGGGCGGGTCCTAGGGGGTCGGGGGCCGTTGCGCGGCCGCGGCGTGGGCCTTGGCCTTGGCTCGCCGCTTGGCCTTGCGGGCGGCCTTGGCCTCGCGGTGGTCGACCTCGGTCGCCAGATCCTCCAGCAGGTCGCGCAGTTCGCTGCGCAGGAAGTCCCGGGTCGCGGTCTCGCGCATCGCCAGCCGCAGCGAGGCGACCTCTCGGGTGAGGAACTCGGTGTCCGCCAGCGTGCGTTCGTCGCGGCTTCGGTCCTGCTCAAGGGCGACCCGGTCCCGGTCGGCCTGGCGGTTCTGGGCGAGCAGGATCAGCGGGGCGGCATACGACGCCTGGAGGCTGAGGATCAGGGTGAGCAGGGTGTAGTTGAGGTCTCGGGGATCGAACTGCAGGTCGGCAGGCCCCCAGGTGTTCCAGATCAGCCACGCCGCGACGAAGATCGTCATCCACAAGATGAACTGGGGCGTGCCCATGAAGCGGGCAAACTTCTCGGACAGAACCCCGAAGGCCTCCCGGTTGAGGCCCCGCGGTTTGCGGATCCAGGTGGTGCCCTTCTCTCGCGGCTGGTCGAGGCGGGTGCGTCGCTTAGCCATGGCTCACCCCCGGGACGACATCATGGCGTTCCTCGCGCCAGTGCTCGGGCAGGATGTGGTCGAGCACGTCGTCGACGGTGACGGCGCCCAGCAGATGGCCGCTCTCGTCCAGGACCGGCACCGCGATCAGGTTGTAGGTCGCCAGGCGACGGGCGACCTCGCCCAACTGCACCTGTGGACCGAGCGGGTCCACCTCCTTGTCCAGAATCCCGCCGATGGCGGCGTGTGGCGGCTCGCGCAGCAGCCGCTGGATGTGGACCATCCCCAGATACTTGCCGGTCGGGGTCTCGTGCGGACCGCGGGTGACGAAGACGGTGGTGGCCAAGGCTGTTGGGAGTTCTTCGCGGCGCACCACGGCTAACGCCTCGGCGATCGAGGCCTCCGGGCCGAGAATCACCGGCTCGGTCGTCATCAAGCCACCGGCGGTGTTCTCGTCGTATGCCAGCAGGCGGCGCAGGTCCTCGGCCTCATCCGGCTCCATCAGCATGAGCAACTGCTCTTGCTGCTCCTGTGGCAGCTCGGCGAGCAGGTCAGCGGCGTCATCGGGTTGCATCGCCTCGAGGATGTCCGCGGCCCGCTCGGTCTGCAGTGACGCCAGAACCTCGATCTGCGCCTCTTCGGGGAGTTCCTCGATCACATCGGCCAGGCGTTCGTCATCGAGCGCGGCCGCCACCTCGAGCCGACGCTTGGTCGGTAGGTCGCTGATCGCCTCGGCCAGGTCGGCCGCCTTGAAGTCCTCGTAGGCCTCCAGCAGGCGTCCGGCCGGCTGCTGCTCGACGGCGAGCTGCAAGCCGGTGACATCCTCGATGGGGACCACGAAGGTGGCATTGCGGCGGCGCCCAAGGCGGGCCAACCCGGCCGGCGGTCGACCCTCGCGGCAAAAGACCTTGGTCACGGCCCAATCGCGGGAGCGGTCCTGTTCGATTCCGATGTCTTCGACGGTCGCCTCGACGAGGCCCTTATCGGTGCGCGCGGTGATGAGGCGCTCGATGAGTTCGGCGAGCACCAGGGTCTCGGTGTGGCGTTGTTCGAAGCGGCGCATATTGACCAAGCCGGTGGTGATGACTTGCCCGCCGGCGACAGAGGTGACCCGGGTCATCGGTACGAAGACGCGGCGCTTGCCGGCGACCTCGACGACCAGACCGAGCACCCTGGGTCTGCGCGCGAGGCCGAAGGTGACCACCACGTCCCGAACGCGTCCGACGCGGTCACCCAGCGGGTCGAAGACGTCGAGACCCGCCAATCGGGCGACGAAAACGCGAACGGGTGCACTCACGATTCCACAGGTTAGCCACCCGGAACCCTTGCAGCCGGGAGGTCAGCCGCGCGCCCGCCCACCAAGGTGCCGCGGGCGCCACCCCGAGGTGGTCGCCGCGGCCGGGTGCACGGCCTCGGCGGCCGGCGCCACGGCATACTCGCCGGGTCGTTCGATCGGCAAGCCGTAGGGGTGGAGCACATAGATCGTGGCGCTCTCGCGCCACCGGGTGAGCTGGTCGTCCGTGGCGTTGAGGCGTTCGGCGGCCAGGGCGGCGGCGGCCGCGGGCCACATGGGGTGCTCGGGCGGCAGCACCACCGCCTTGGCGCTCGTCCGGAGCAATCGGCTCCCAGCGTCCTTGCTCCGCAAGATGAGCTCCACCTCGTCGGGCAGTGCCGGGAGCGACTGCTCGCCGGGGCCCGTGACGATCAGCACCGCCTCGCGGTCGTAGGCGTGCCACACGGCCCGGGTCCACGTGGGTGTGCGGATCCAGCACACATCGCTCTTGCTGAGAGCCTCGGAGAGCAGGGCGCTGAGGTTGACCGGCGGGGGCGGGGGATCGGCCGGCGGCGATGCGGGGTCGGTCACATCGCCACTGTGACACATAGTGCGGGCCGCGGGGCGCTGCTAGCTTGCGAGTTATGCGCAGTGCCAAGGACTTCTTCGCCCCCCTCGCCGTCGGTGCCCCCGCTCCCCTACGGGAGGTACCCGCCCGGCCGAGCCGGATGATCCACTTCTTCGATCCCAGCAACGAGAAGATGGCGGCCAAGGTGCCGGCCATGATCGGCACCGTCGATGTGCTGCTCGGGAACCTCGAGGACGCGGTCAAGGCCGACAACAAGGAACGGGCGAGGCACGGTTTGGTGGAGATCGCGCGGGCAAGCGACTTCGGGGATTCCACCCAGCTGTGGGCGCGCGTCAACAGCCTGGACTCCCCGTGGGTCTTGGATGATCTGACCACCTTGGTCACCGAGATCGGCGACCGCCTGGACGTCATCATGGTCCCGAAAGTGCAAGGGCCCGAAGACATTCACTATGTTGACCGGCTGCTGGCGCAGCTGGAGGCGCGCGCCCGGGTGCAGCGCCCGATCCTGATCCACGCCATCCTGGAGACCGCGCGGGGGGTGGCCAATGTGGAGGAGATTGCCGGTGCCTCGCCGCGGATGCAGGGGATTTCGCTGGGTCCGGCGGATCTCGCGGCGGATCGGCGGATGAAGACCACGCGTGTGGGCGGTGGACACCCGGGCTATGTGGTGCGCCAAGACCCGGTGGGCGGGGACATCGAGGGGCCGCGCGCGAGCTACCAACAGGATCTGTGGCACTACACGATCGCGCGGATGGTGGACGCCTGCGCGATGCACGGGATCTTCCCCTATTACGGGCCATTTGGGGACATCCGGGATGTCGTCGCCTGCGAGGACCAGTTCCGCAACGCCTTCCTGCTCGGGTGTGTGGGGGCCTGGTCCCTGCACCCCGTGCAAATCGCCATCGCCAAGGCGGTTTTCAGCCCGTCCGCAGCAGACGTGGCCCACGCGCGCCGGGTCCGCGATGCCATGGGGGACGGCACGGGCGCGGTGATGCTCGACGGGAAGATGGAGGACGATGCCTCGCTCAAGCAGTGCCTGGTGATTCTGGCGCTCGCCGAGCAGCTTGCGGCGGGGGATCCCGAGCTCGCTGCGCGGTATGCGGTGGCGGCAGAGGGCGCTGCCTGATGGGTGCTGGGGTCTATCGGCCGCGACGCTCGGTGCTTTATATGCCCGCGGCGAACGAGCGCGCCCTGGAGAAGGCCAAGACGATTGCTTGTGATGCCCTGATCCTGGACCTGGAGGATGCGGTCGCTCCGGACCTGAAACCCGCGGCGCGCGAGAAAGCTTGCGCCGCAGCGCAGTCGGGCGACTATGGGTCACGAGAGATCACCATCAGGGTCAATGCGCTAGGCACCCAATGGCACGAGGAGGATCTCGCCGCTGCCTGCGCGGCCGGCCCGGACGGCATCGTGGTCCCCAAGGTCAATACGCCCAAGGAGGTCAAGCACCTGGTCCGCGCGATGACCCGCCTGGGCGCGCCGCCGCGCACAAAGCTCTGGGCCATGATCGAGACGCCCGAGGCGATCCTGCGGGTGGCCAAGATAGCCCGCGCCGACGAACGCCTGGCATGCCTCGTGATTGGGACCAACGACCTGGTCAAGGAGTTGCAGGCCCAGCATGTGCCCGGTCGGGCGCCGGTGCTGGGTGCCCTGTCGATCGCTGTGCTGGCCGCCCGCCGGGCGGGAATCGCCATTCTGGACGGTGTGTTCAATGATGTCTCGGACCCTGCGGGCTTTGTGGCTGAGTGCCATCAGGGTCGGGCCTTCGGCTTCGACGGCAAGACCTTGATCCACCCCGGCCAGGTCGAACCCTGCAATGCCGCGTTCTCGCCGAGCAGCGACGAAGTGGAGCAGGCCCGCGGCATCGTGGCCGCCTGGCGGGACGGCGCGGGCACTGGTGTGGTCACCTATCAGGGCCGGATGATCGAGTCGCTGCACGTCGAGACCGCCGAGCGCGTGCTGGCAGTGCACGCGGCCATCGGTTGACGCCCTACCCCCGGGGGGTATGCTGGGCGTATGACGAATAGCGAACTCCCGCAGGCTGGTCGGTATGCCGTTGCCGGCCTCACGTGCGGCCACTGCGCCGCGGCGGTGCGCTCCGAGGTGTCGGACCTGACGGGGGTCACGGACGTGCAGGTGGACCTGGTCCCCGGTGGCGTATCCACCCTGCGGATCGTGTCGGATGCCCCGGTGCCCGAGTCCGACCTCGCCGCCGCCCTGGCCGAGGCCGGCGACTACCACCTGGTCTGATCCCGCCGCCCTGATCGTGGGTGTTTGCTGGGCCCCCAGGCCCACCAAGCTCCCACGATCACGCGGAGCGGGTTGACCCGTGCGCTGATCGGCCTTACTTTGTAGCAATACAAAGAGGAACAAAGGGGCGGCGGGCATGCTGGATGTGGCACGAGTGGAAATGCAGTTCGGCGAGCAGACGGGTCGGGTCGTCCTCTTCCTCCTGGTCTTGGGCCCGGTCCTAGCCGGCGGTTGGTACCTGCGCCAGCGCGCGGCCACGGCCGACATCCAGCGGCTGCAGCGACTGGCCGGCCTCCCTGATCCGGGGTCCGATCGTGCCGCCCTCGAGAGTCGCCTCCTGCAACGCCAGAGCGGGCGCATCCTCGGCATCGCCGCGCTATTGGTGGTCTTGGGTTCTGTGGTCTCCTGGCTCGGAACGGCTATGCCGTGGATCGCGCTGGCGGTGCCCATCGGAGCTGCCTTCGGCGCCGGCTTCGGCCAGATCCACCGGATGGGCTCGCCGAGTGGGCCGCGGGTCGCGCAACTGCGTCAGCGCAGCCTCGGTGACTATGTCCCAGCAGCCGAGCGGTGGCTCGCTCGTGCGGCTGGCTCGACTCCCGGCCTGGGCATCCTGGCCATCGGCGCCGCCGTGATCTCGGACGCTCCGGTCGCGCCCGGGGCCCTCGCGGGGGCCGGGGTCCTCGGCCTGGCGATCGCGGCGAGTCTGCTGATCCGTGCCGCCGTGGCCCGCGTGCTCGCCGCGCCGGTCGAGTTCGGCAGCCCCGGCGGATTGGCGTGGGCGGAGGTCCTGCGCGCCCAGATGGTGCGAGATCTGCTCGGCTCCGGGGCGCTGCTCGCGACCGGGAGCACCGTGGGGGTGTTGTGGTGGCTGAACCAGAGGGCCGTCGCACCGACGGCGCTGGGCGGCGTCAGCCTTGGGATCGCCATTCTCGCGGCCTCCCTGCTGGTGGCCTTGTTCCTCGCCAATCTGGCCGACTCCCGGTTCGCCTGGGTGCGCAGTCATGCCCTAGCGGACGTGCCCACATGATCCTGCGCGTCGACCCGGGGTCCGTGGCGCCGGCATACGAGCAATTGATCACCCAATTGATGACGGCCGTGCGCAGCGGAACCCTCGCTCCCGGAACGCGGTTGCCCACGGTCCGGCAGTTGGCGGGCGACCTCGGGTTGGCGACCAATACGGTAGCCCGGGCCTACAAACAGCTCGAGGGTGATGGATTTCTCGCCACCAACGGGCGCAATGGGACCGTTGTGGCCACCCCGCGCGCGGCCCCCGATGATGACGAGGTGCGGGCCGCGGCGATCCTCTTCGTCGGTGCGGCCCGGCGGGCCGGTCTCGACCTTCCGGGTGCCCTGGGGGCCATTCGCGGCACCTGGTGACTACCAGCGGGAGACGGCTTCGGCGGCCAGGTCGCCGAAGACTTCCTCCTCGTCGACGGCATACCCCTTGCTCGTGAACCACGTGCACAGGTTGTGCACATCGCGGCGCAGGAAGTCGAACCCCTGCGGGTTGCCGATGATGTCGACAATCTGGGGCCAGTCGATGAATACCAGGCGTTCGCCGTGGAGCAGGATGTTGTATGCGGACAGGTCCCCGTGCGCCCAGCCATGCCGGGCCAGTCGGGTCAGGACCTCGCGTGCCTGGTCGAAGAGCATGGCGAGAGGCAGGCCCTCCACCCGGGCGCCAGCGAGGCGTGGTGCGGCCACGCCATCGGTCCCGATGAACTCCATCAACATTTCGCGCTCGGAGAGTTGCACCGGATAGGGCACCGGCAGGTCGAGGGACCACAGCTCCTGGAGGGCACTGAATTCGGCATGGGCCCATTGACCTGCCAGGAGCTCCTTGCCGAATTCGGTGCGGCGACTCATGGCCCGCATCTCTCGTGAGCGCCGCACCCGGCGCCCTTCGAGATAGCCGGCGTCGCGGTGGAAGAGCCGATGATCCGCGGTGCGATAGCGCTTGGCCGCCATGAGGACATCGCGGGCCGGGGCGTCGGTGCCATCGGGCACCCAGCGACGCACCACGTGCACGTCCGCTTCCTTGCCGGTCTTGAGGATGCCGAGATCGGACTCGACGGCGCCGAGCTCGGTGATGACCCAATCGGGTCGGGGGGCGGGTCCGTGGGTGGAACCATCCCAACTGGACCAGCGCTCGCCTTCGGGGGCGGCGTCAGGGAAGGTATCGGTGGCGAATGCAGACGGATCGAAAGACATGACGGGTGAACTCCACAGTGTGAACGAAAAGGGGGCGGGGCAGCAGCAGGCCCGAAACAGCCATGGCGCTTCTCCTTTCACACATCGGAAAGCTCCACTGAACCGCACGAGCCGGGCGGTGCGCAAGCGACTTTTAGCTGTATGTAGCCGGGGTCGCTCCTGCCGATATCGGGGCTGCTGGGAGCCCGAGGGCACCTAGTCCTGCAATCGCCACTGCTGCGCCAGCCAAGTCGAGTTGCCGACCGGCTGGCGCGGTCCACACCACTGGCCCCACGAAATCACACGGCCACGAGGTCCAGGTTTCGGCGCTCCGCCGCGGTCAACCAGGACCGGCCGAGCACCGCGATCACAAAGGCCACCCCGGCCGCGCCGATGGGCACGATGAAGGCGCGATGCGCGCCCGCCGATTCGATGACCGAACCGGCCAGCGCCGATCCGACGCCCACCCCGACGAGCAGCCCCGTCACCACGATGGTCATCCCCTCGTTGAGCTGGCCGGCGGGGACCAGTCGAGGGCACAGCGTCATGGCCGTGATGAGCGTCGGCGCGATGGCCAGCCCGGCGATGAAACCATTGACGGCCAACACGGGAAGGTTGGGTACCCACAACAGGGGTGCCAGCAGGGCGAACATGAGCAGGGTCCACAGCGGGAGCCGTCCGGCGATGGCTCCCTCGACGGGCACCAGCCCGTACAGCAGACCCCCCAGTAGCGATCCAGCCGCGAAGAATCCGATCAGCAACCCCCCGAACGCCGCCGCGCCCTGCGCCTGGGCATAGGCCAGCACCACGACATCCATCCCGCCGAAGACGGCCCCCGTCAGGGTCAAGGTGATGGCCAACTGCAACAGCCCCGGTGTCGTGAAGGCCCCGAGTATGCGGTGCTGGCTGTCGCTGGGCTGCACCGGAGGCTCGCTCACCCGATGAGCCAGGAGCCCCAACAGCCCGGCGAGCGTCAGGACCACGGCAAGGAGCAGGCCCGCTTCCGGAAAGAGCCAGGCGGCCAGGCCCGCGCCGAGGGCGGGACCGACCACGAAACAGGACTCCTCGGCGACCTGTTCGAAGGAGTTGGCCACATGCATGGCCGCCGGGTCCTCACGGAGCAGATAGCTCCACCGGGTTCGCACCAGCGTGCCAGCCGAGGGGGCCGCGGCCTGACCGAGGTTGGTGACCACCAGCGCCCAGGAGGGGGCACCGGCATACGCCTCGATGGCCAGGGCGGCAAGGGCCGTGCAGGAGAGAAGGGCACCGGGCAGGGCGACGCGCCGCTGGCCGAAGCGGTCGATGGCTCGCGCGAGCAACGGTCCACCGGTGGCCATCGACATCAGGGCCACGAAGGAGACCAGCCCGGCCAATGCGTAGGAGTCATACCGCTGGGCGATCATGACGACGACCGAAACCCCGATCATCGACATCCCGAGGCGGGCGACATACGCGCAGATGAAGAAGTGGGCCGCCGACGGCATCACGCGCAAGACGCGGTAGGGAGCAAAGAGGCGACGCACGATGGTCCATTGTGCTGCAGCCAGGCGCCGGGCGGCCACCGCATTGTGCGAGCTGACCCGCCAGGGCAGTCGCTTCATCGGCAAGGCCGCCATCGGGCGCAGGCAGTTGCTGAAGTCTGCGGGAACACGCACGCCGGCCAGGCGCTCAGTCTCCTGGCGCGCGCTGGGCGGGCGGCTGCTCGCGGCGGTGCACGAGATAGGCCCGGGCCAGGGGGACGATCACCGCGGGCAGGTCGAATCGGGTCGGCCGCTCGGGCAGGCGGTGCACCAGACCCAACTCGAGCAATTCGCCCAGGGCTGCGCGCGTGGCCGCCTCGGGTCGCCCAGACACCGCGGCCACGACCGCGACGTCGCTCGGCCCGGCGCACAGCGTCAAGGCAGCAAAGGCGTGGCGCGCAGCCGGCGAGGCGAGCACATAGCTGCTGTCGACCGCACGCCTGAGGGTGCGCTGGCGGCGCGGTCGGTCATGCTCCCGTGCACGGGAGTGTAAGACCTCCTCGACGACCCGGTCGGGATCGAGGTCGCCGCCGCGGGCCACGGCGATGGCGGCGAGCTCGATGGCCAGGGGCAATCCGTCGAGCCGCGCGCCCGAGCGGGTCAGTTGCCGGGTGTCGGGCACTGACGCCACGCCCTCTCGGGCCAGGACGTGGGCCAGCAGAGCGGCCGCATCCGCCGGAGTCAGACCGCGCACCGGAACCACCACCTCGCCGACCAGGCCGAGTCGCCGACGACTGGTGGTCAGCAGCGCCAGCCGGGGGAAGTCGTCGAGAAGGTCGCGACACCAGGACCACAGCTCCCCGACGCGATCGACGTTGTCCAGGACCAGAAGTGATGCCGTGCCGTCGAGGCGACGGTGCAGTGCCTGCCACGGGCGAGCGCCCGGGATCTCACCCAGTGCCCGCGTGACCGCCTCCACCACGGCGTCGGCGCTGCTGACCGCCGCGAGATCGGCCAGGGCAACCAACTCGAAGCGGGTCGGCGCAGCCCGCACGCGTGCCGCCACCTGTGCCGCCACGCGTGACTTGCCGACGCCGGCGAGCCCGATCAGATTGAGCAACAGTGGAGTGCCGCTCTCGAGCAGGCTATCCGTGACGTTCTCCACCAGCGCGTCCCGTCCGATCAAGGGGCCCAGGGGTGCCGGCAGCCGGGGCTGACCGGCCGCCAGCGAGCGTCCGAAGGCCCGCTCATGGCGGGCAAGTCGGGCGCGCAGGGCCGTGAGCCGGTCCGCCAGCGTCCGCCGGGTCCGCTCGATCCAGGCGTTGCCGGTGTCGGGATCGCCCAGCCCGGCAAGGAACTCCCCGTCGCATCGGGCCAGCGCCTGCTCCCAGAGCCCCGGATCGACGGATCGTTCGGCCATCGCGAGCGCGGTGACATCGTCGTCCAGGAACCGGCTGTCGAGCCAGAGTGCGTCGCTGGCGACCGAGATCAGCACCGGCCCCGCGCGCAGGCGCAGATCGTGGACAATCCGGGCCAGCTCTGAGCGGCCTTGGGCCTCCGGCAAGTGCGGCCACACCACCGCGGCGGCAGCCTTGCGCGAACTCGGTCCGTCGACGGCCAGGACGGCCAGCAGATGAATCGCCTTGCGACTTCGCAGGCCCCGGATCCGTGCGCCGTCGATGCTCAGGTCTGGTCGTCCGAACAGCGTCAACAGGATCATCGAAGCCCGCGCGTCTCCTTGTGAAGCTCGTTCGTGGACGGCGTGGCCTTGGGAGCCGAGGTGCCTCGCATGCATCTAAACATGTCCACCGCCTGGCTGCATCCTCACGCAGCCGCAGGTCAGGACGCCGAGGGATCCGGTCCGCTCCAGCTCACTCCGGATGCACCCGGTGGCATCCACGGGCCGCCCTCGAGTTCCGGTTGGGCCGCGCGGGATTCCAGGATTGACCGCTCGCGGGTCACGGGCGGATGGTCGAGATGGCCACCCGGTCGCAGCGTCGTCAGGGTATCTCGGCACCACGACGGGGACGTGTCACCGACACGGCCGTTCACCCAGTGAAGAGGAGATGACGATGCCTACGTATGACGTCACGGCGCCCTTGCTTCCAGGCCAGCCCTGGAATCTCGTGGTCGGTCCGGGAATGCCCCCGCTACCCCGGGCGCGGCTGGTCCTGGCCGGGCCGGCGCACCAAGTGGCCATGGGCGTGCAGGCGAATGTGGCTCTGAATGCGGGCTGTGTGGGGATCTACACCGATTCCCTCGCGGACTGCAGCGCCTTCGCGGTGCTGTATCGAGATCACCATGGCGCGTGGAGCCGCGCTTCGCTCATCCATATCCTCGGCGGCCCGGACCCCAATGCGGTGAACTGGCCCGGCATGGTCAACAACATGCCCGCCGGCGGCATCGCCACCTGGTACGCGATTCTCGCGAACAGTCGGCCCACGATCTTGACCGACAACTTCCTCCAGGCGATCACCGCCAATCTGCCGGCCATCCCGGCCGCCAACACCTGGGTCTACAACGGGCAGTCGAGCAGCATCAACTTCGGCGTCGACAGCGGCGCCTTCGCTGGCCAGACCGGCATCTGAGCAGAACCGTCAACCATCCGATCACCCACCACCAGAAAGCAGGACACCCATGTCCGGTCACTCCAACGATGACATCAAGAAGCACATCGACGACAACGGAACGCTGCTCCAGAAGATGCAAGCGCTGGCGGGCGAGCTCCAAACGGAGCTCCTGCACAACTTCGAATCCCTGATGGGAGTGCCCTTGCCCAATGTCATCCAGGCCGAGGTTCGTCAACTCGAATACGCCATGGTCTACAGCTCGGACCCGATCACCGACGAGTACATGTCGGGCGCCAAGACCCTGCTGGACGGCGCCTTCGGCGGCGACTTGGTCGACGTCGCCAACAAGGCCCTCGACGTCGTTCAGACCCTGCTGTCGAATATCGTCGGCAAGAGCACGATCCAGACGGGCGGCAGCAATCAGTCCATGCGGATCGTCAAGGGCAGCCGGCACTTCGTCAGCGCGTCCTTCGCCCAGACCGAGGAATGCTCCGCGCAGGACTGGCTCACCCAGACCAACTTCTACGTCTCCTTCTACACCTTCGTCGTGTGGGAGCCGGACGAGAAATCGCTGGAGACCATCGTCAACCATCACACGACACTCGCCGTCGTCCACGTATAGCGAAGGAAAGCGGTCATGGGGAGCCACTCGGATCCGAAGGTGCAGCAGCCGATCGACCAGGATGCGCTCCTGGCGGCGAAGCTGCGCGAGATCACGGCCCGGCTGGAGTTGGACTTGGCGGGCGCATTCGCGGACATGATGGGCACCGCCCTGCCCGCGCGCGAGCGGTGCCTGGTCTACACCAAGACCTATGACCTCCTGGCCGCTAACGCCGAGATCGCCCCCCTGATCGCCGAGTTCGACCGCGGCGCGGTCGACCTCGTGCGCGCCGGGGTGAGTGAGCCTTCCGTGGCCCAGTCCGCCACCGAGGTGGCCGGCTGCCTAACGCAGTCGGTCACCGCGGCCGGAAGCATCCAAGTGGGCGGGTTTGCCTGTTCCGGCACCAGCGAGGGCGCGGTTTCGGCGGCCTTTGCCGATGTGGTCTTTGCCGAGAAGGCACACTGGGACACCCCGATCGACTTCTTCATCGTCAGCGTCGTCTTCGTCGTCTGGCGACCGAACGCGAGCGACATGACCACCTGGCCGGATGGGCCGCTACGGCACGGGCACTGGGAGGTCGGTGGACATGTGCCGGCCCGCTGAGCTGCGGCGTGGGAGGCCTCACATACCGGCGACTGGGTTGCGGGCAGGGGCGGGCGGCATACTGCCTTAACGGCCCACTCTCTCAAGCGCAAGGCGGCGATCGAGGCATGTCCCGGCTCCAGACCACCGACAACCTGACGGACGAACAGCAGGAACTGCTCAAACTGGTGCGCCAGTTCGTCGACGAGCAGATCATCCCGGTGGCCCTGGAGCTGGAGCACCGCGACGAATACCCCACCGACATCGTCGAGGGCATGAAGGAGATGGGGATCTTCGGCTTGATGATCCCCGAGGAATATGGGGGACTGGGGGAGTCACTGCTCACCTATGCCCTCACCGTCGAGGAGATCGCGCGCGGGTGGATGTCCGTCTCCGGCATCATCAATACGCACTTCATCGTGGCCTACATGATCCTCCAGCACGGCACCGAGGAGCAGAAGCAGCACTACCTGCCGCGGATGGCCACGGGCGAGGTGCGTGGCGCCTTCTCGATGTCCGAGCCCGGCATGGGGTCCGATGTGGCCGCGATCAAGACCAAGGCGGTGCGCCAGGGCGAGAGCGATGAGTGGATCATCGACGGGCAGAAGATGTGGCTGACCAATGGTGGCAGCTCGAATCTCGTCGCCGTGCTGGTGCGCACCGACACGGGCGCGGGGAGCGTCTACAAGAATATGTCGACCTTCCTCATCGACAAGGAGGCCGGCTTCGGGGAGACCGCCCAGGGCGTCACCATTCCCGGAAAGATCGACAAGATGGGCTACAAGGGCGTCGACACGACCGAATTGGTGCTCACCGGGCACCGCTCCAGTAGCGCGCAGATCCTGGGTGGCGAGCCCGGCAAGGGCTTTTATCAGATGATGGATGGGGTGGAGGTCGGGCGCGTCAACGTCGCCGCGCGTGCGTGTGGCGTCGCCATGCGGGCCTTCGAACTCGGGATCGCCTACGCCCAACAACGCGAGACCTTCGGCAAGAAGATCGCGGAGCACCAGGGGATCCTGTTCCGGCTCGCCGACATGGCCACCAAGGTCGAGGCCAGCCACCAGATGATGGTCAAGGCCGCCCGGCTCAAGGACGCCGGTGCCCGCAACGACCTCGAGGCCGGCATGGCGAAGTATCTCGCCAGCGAGAACTGCGCCGATGTCGTGGAGCAAAGCTTCCGCATCCACGGCGGCTACGGCTACTCCAAGGAGTACGAGATCGAGCGGCTCTATCGGGAGGCTCCGATGCTGCTCATCGGCGAGGGCACGGCCGAGATCCAGAAAATGATCATCGGGCGCCGCCTGCTGGAGGAATTCCAGCTCAAGGGCTGAGCCCGTCTCCCAGGTATCTCCCAGCTTCTGCCTGCGAGAATTGGGGTATGACGACTCAGCCGCTCGGCGCGCGCAGCCCCCTGGGTGCCGCCGCGTTCAAGCTCAACTACCCGATGTCGCTCGGCGTGTACGCGACCTACGCCGAAGCCCAGAAGGCCGTGGATTACCTGTCCGACAACGGCTTTCCGGTGCAGGACGTCTTGATCGTCGGCACCGACCTGCGGCAGGTCGAGCGGGTCACGGGGCGTCTGACGCGCGGCCGAGTCGCCTTGGGTGGCGCCTTGTCCGGTGCCTGGCTGGGCGCCTTCGTCGGGCTCGTCTTCTCGCTGTTCGAGCAGGGGGAGACCCTCGTGCGCATCGCCTCCACCGTGATCTTCGGCGCACTCTTCGGGCTGGTCTGGTCGCTCGTTGGGCTGGCGCTGACGAAGGGGCAGCGCGACTTCACCTCGGTCAGCCAGGTGGTCGCCACCAAGTATGAGGTCCTCACGGAGCACAAGTTCGTCCAGCAGGGTCGGGAGCTCCTCACCCGCCTAGACCCGATGAAGGCGGCCCAGGCCCAGGTCGCCGAGGCACAAGCCCGTGCGTATGCCGAGGCCCAGGCCGCGCACGGGAGCCCCGGCAACCAGTCCACGGCCCCGGGCGCGAGTGGCCCGACGGGGTCGAGCTACCAGCCGTCCTACCCGCAGCAGCCCCCTACCCCGCCGACCAGCTGACCTGCGGGTGCGAGCACGTCGATCCCGGCCGACGCGGCCGAATGGATCGAGAGTCCGGTAGTCCAAGATTGATGCCATGAGCATCCCAGAGGCGCCCGGACTCCCGCAGCTGCCGGAGGACTTCGAGCGCGTATTGTGCGTCGTCGCACATCCCGACGACATCGAATACGGCACCTCCGCGGCCGTGGCCAAGTGGACGGCCGCCGGAAAGACGGTGACCTACTGGCTGGCCACCCGGGGTGAAGCCGGGATCGACACCATGCCCCCCGAGCTCGCGGGACCGGTGCGTGAGGCGGAGCAGCGCGCGGCGGGGCGTGCCGTTGGGGTCGATGTCGTGGAGTTCGGCGACTATCGCGATGGCGTCCTCGAGCCGAGTGCGGCGCTGCGCCGCGATATTGCCCGCGAAATCCGCAAACGACGCCCGGACCTGGTCATCACGGGTGACTATCACGATCGTTTCATCGGGGGCATGCTCAATCAGGCCGATCACCGGGTGGTCGGCCAGGCGTGCGCCGATGCCGTGGCCGACGCCGGCAACCGCTGGATCTTCCCCGAGCTCATCGACGAGGGCTGGCAGCCGCATCCGGTCGCGTTGCTCGCCTTCGCCGCCAGCGCGACCCCCACGCACTATGTGGACGTCACGGGCTACTTCGAGCAGGCGGTGGCCTCGCTGGAGGAACACGCGGCCTACAACGACGCGCTGCCGGCGCAGTTCCCCAGGCCACCGCAACTGCTGCACATGATCCTCGGATCGGCGCCGCCGGCGCCTGGCGTCGAGCACGCCCTGTCTCTCGATGTCATCGAACGGCGGTGACGTAACCCCGGAAGGCCTTCCTGCTCAGCGGGATTCGATCCACACCATGAGCCAGGTGCGCAGGGGTGGCAGCGCTGCTGTGGCATGGGTGCCGCTCACGGTGACTCGGCACGGCTGCATGCGCCCGTCCGTGTCGGGGTCGGCAGTCCACACCCGTGGGGCGCTCGCATGGACTCGGCGCAGCCGCAGGAAACCCGCTCCCGCATCGTGCGGCGGCGGTTGCGGGCCGTCCCACACGGGCTGTTCGACGGCCGTCAGGTTGACGATGTGGACGACCAGGCCCGCGGGGGTCCGGGTAACCCGGCACCACACGGTTCCCGGATCCGGGGCGATGCTCGTGGGAGCGCCCGAGAAGGTGAGCACGACATCGTCGTTGTATCTCCCGGCGAAGGACCCGGTGACATCGGTGATGTCGGGACCGACCAGGAAGTCGGTGTGACCGAGTTGGAAGTCCGCCCAGCGGGTCAGCAGCTCTCGGGTGGCGGGGGCGGCCTCGTGGTTGCGTGGGTAGTAGGGGTCGGTGAGCACCCGGCCAGCCTCGCCGGTCATCAACAGCGTTGCCCCGTGGCTGTATGCGGTGGCCAGCAGCAGCCGGGCGCTCTCGTGTGCCTCCTCCTGCGGCGCGCGCGTGAAGACGCTCGGATAGGCGGCTAGGACCACCGATCGGCCAGGGGAGGCACCGCGTGCCCGCAGGGCCAGGCCCGCGAGATCGGCCAGTCGCTCATGCGGTGGCCAGACCTCGATGTACGTCGCATCGAGAGCGGTCTGACTCGTTGCCACGGTGGGGAAGTCGTTGACATTGTTGAAGATCAGCATCGCTTCGGGGAGTAGGTCCCGCACCGCCTCGATGGCCGTGACGAAGGAGCGTGCCACGTCCACGGGGGTGCCGTCGGCGCGCAAGGCCGCCTTCGGCCAGCCGTATTGGTCGAGGTGGAAGCCGTCGAAGCCGATCTCATTGACGGCCGCCGTCAACTGTGCGCCCAGGTGGGCGAGCCAGGCCGGGGCGGCCGGGTCCACCACCCGCAGGAAGTCGCCCAGCGCGTATGCCGTGCCCGTCGCGTCCAGCAGGGCGTGACCGATCCAGTCGGGCCACTCCTGTGCGCCGACGGCATAGACCGCGGCATACCCCAACGCCGAGGCCCCGATGGCGTGCAGCTCGGCGATGAGTCGCCGCACGGTCGCCAGATCGACGGGATTGCCGAGGGGGTCGGCATACTGCTCGCCGCCCCCCAAGAGGTCGGCGTGCCGATAACCCCAGTCGTAGCACTGGATTGCCGTCACATGCATCGCGCGCGCCCAGTCGAGCACGCCGTGCAGGTCGCGCTCGCTCTCGTAGGCCGTCACGAAGCCATAGCGCACCGCCGACGGCCCGGCGGGGGCGACCTCGATCGCGGTCCGAGCCAGGAGCGCCCCGGCGCCGGTGCGCAGTTCGACGGTATGCCCGCCCACCGCGAGCGGTTCGCCGCGGGGACCGGCCAACTCCACCCAGCCGTCCCCGGCAACGGCGGCCCGGCCGGTGAGACGCCCCAAGCGATGAGCGCTCACCTGGGAGGGCGATCCGCTCTCGTCGCCGAGGCCGCGGACCTCGATCGCGACCGGCTGCCCCACGGCATACCAACTGCGGTGGGGGAGTATGCGGGCCACGCGCCGAAGCCTACGCGCGGGCGTGACGCCCCGGGGATGACGCGGGGGATGAGGCGGGGGATGACGCCAGGGGATGACGCCGGGGGATGGCCTCGGGGGATGACGCCTGTCTCTTATACACATCTCCGAGCCCACGAGACGGACTCCTATCTCGTATG
>CALLZC010000066.1 GCA_937858995.1 uncultured Nostocoides sp. | reverse complement strand
TCAAGCAGAAGACGGCATACGAGATAGGAGTCCGTCTCGTGGGCTCGGAGATGTGTATAAGAGACAGGGCCTGCTGTTCGCCCAAAACATGATGTATCGGCACTCCATCTCTGTCTTCAGGGCCGATGGCACTCTGGTCAAGACCATCCCCGACAGCGTCGATTTGTCGAAGTTCGGAATCAGTGGGCATCCCGGGCTCTCCCAGGGTGCGCCGGTCGAGGTCGCCTTCACCCCGGACGGCAAGTACGCCTGGGTGTCCAACTACGCGATGTACGGCGCGGGCTTCGGCCCCGAGGGCAAGGACTCGTGCACCGCCGGAGATGGGACGCAAAGTTCCTTCGTCTATCGGGTCGATATCGACAAGCTCGCCATCGACCGGGTCGTCCCGGTCGGCGCGGTGCCCAAATATGTCGCGGTCACTCCCGACGGCAAGCAGGTCCTGGTCACCAATTGGTGCAGTTGGGACCTGTCGGTCATCGACGCCGCCACGGCCACGGAGAGCGCCCGGATCGATCTGGGCGGCCGCTACCCGCGGGGGGTCGTCAGCGCTCCGGACAGCAAGTCCGCGTATGTCGCCCTGATGGGCTCGGGCAAGATCGTCACGGTGGATCTGGCGGCTCGCACGGTCGCCGACCTGGCCGCGACCGGGAGCGGACCGCGCCACCTGGTGCTCAGCCCGGATGGTCGCTACCTCTATGTCACGAACAATGCCTCGCGCACCGTGGTCAAGGTCGAGCGCGCCACCGGCGCTCAGGTCGCTTCGGTGCGAGTCGGTAGCGAGCCGCGCTCGATGGCGATCAGCTCGGACGGGCTGGCCCTGTATGTCGTCAACTATGGCGAGGGGTCGATGAGCAAGATCGCCACCGGGTCGATGTCGCTCATCCAGACCGTCCCCACGGACCCCGCCCCCATCGGGATCACCTACGAGCCGAGCACCAAGTCGGTGTGGGTCGCCTGCTACGGCGGCACCCTGGTCGTCTTCGACGACGCGCTCCTGAAGGGCTGAGCCCCACTCGGCCCTGTCCTTGAATCGTTCGGCTCCCGGACGGCATACCTGCCTGGCTAGCGTCGGCATCTCCGGGGGAGGGCCTCGGCGCCTGCGTCAGATGAGCAGTGCGACAGGGAATGTGAGCGAGGGAGAATCCTTATGCGTGTGCGTTATTCAGCCTCAGTGGTGGCCACTGCGGTAGCCGTCGGCTCGCTGGCTGTGGGCATCGCCGGTCAGGGCGGCTCGGATCGCGTCCAGCCGGCGCAGCAATCCGTCAGTGACGCCAAGGCCAAGCTGGTCACGACCCCGTGGAAGACGTTCAGCACGACGGTGGGACGAGGGACCAAGGTCGTGGTGTCGACCGGCGGCAACATCACGGGATATGCCTCGCCCAACTCGGGGTCTGCCGTCTACGAGCACATCGGGGTCGGGGCCATCGGTGAGGGCTATGTGCTGTGCTATGACGGATCGTCCGCGGCCTATGACCTGGGGCAGTCGGCCTCGGGGTGGGCCGCCCCGACAACCACATCCTCCAATGTCACCCGCAACACCCTCGACGGGCGCGCCAGCCTGCAGCAGACCTTCAGCCTGACGCCCGGTGGGATCTCGTCGGCGACCTCCTTCCTGGTCAGCATGACCGTGACCAACCGCACCGGATCACCCATGACCAATGTCGTGCTGCGGCGCCAGGTCGACTTCGACATCGACACCGGTGGCGGGGCCGGGTGGGCCGGATTCATCAGCAACCACAGCCGCACCAGGGGGACCGTCGCGGCGTTCCACGATCCGGTGGAGGCCCCGGCCGGCAAGGAGTCGCACGGCATCATGATGATGCTTCAGAGCCCCGGCGGAACCTGGGAGACCCGGGTGACCAATGCGATTCTGGACCCGTCCTGCGACCCGACGCCGGCCCCCCTGGCGGCGAACTTCGTCTCGCGTGGCGACTTCGGCGACACCATGATCTTCCGGTTGGGGACCATCCCTGCCTTCGGTTCCAAGACGTCGGTCCTGCGCTATATGCGCTACTGAGGCGCGCCGCTGCGAAGGCAGTCGGACGGTGGTGGGCCAGACGTGACGCGTCTGGCCCACTGCCGTGCGCACCCCGGGTGCGCCGCCGACGTACCCTGAACGGGTGCTGCGGACCGCCATCAAGCCCAAGTGGCTCGCACTCCTGGTGTTGGCGGCGCTGATCGCGATCGCCTTCGTCCAACTGGGGCGCTGGCAGTTGGGTGTGGCCCACGACCGGGCGCGCGCGGCGGCCATCGAGGCGGCCGGCAAGGAGCCGGCGGTCGAGGTGACCACGCTGCTGGTGCCCCACGCGCAGTTCCCCCCGGCTGCCAGTGGGCGCATGGTCACGGCCAGGGGCACATATGTCGCGGGTCAAGTGCTCGTCACGAGCCGGCTGCTCTCCGGGGTCACCGGATATTGGGTCATCACCCCACTGCGCCTGCGCGACAGCGGAGCCATCTTCCCCGTGCTCCGCGGCTGGAGCCAGGAGCCGATCCTGCCGGACCCGCCTGCCGGTGAGGTCGTCGTGACCGCGAGCCTGGCGCCGGGGGAGTCGCCCACCGAGGGCAGCTACCCCGCCGATCAGTTGGGCAGTGTTGACCTGTCGATCTTGGTCAATCGCTGGCCGGGTGATCTGTACAACGCGTTCGGATTCGCCCAACGGGAGCAGCGCGGCGCCACCGCCATGGACCCGGCGCCCTTGACCCACGTGCCGCCGCCGCGCCCGGACACCGGGCTCAACGGGCGCAACGCGGCATACGCCCTGCAGTGGTGGGTGTTCGCGGCCTTCGCCCTGGTCATGTGGGTCAAAATGGTCCAGGCCGACCACCGCGGGGTCGGCACCCGTCCCCCCGTCCCGACCATCGAGCGCACCGGCGCTAGCAAGCAGGACTGATGAGCACCCCGACCACCACGCCCCCCACCCGCAACGCGAGTTCGGTGGCTGGCGCCCTGAAATTCTTCGAGATCATGGCCTTCGTCGTCGGCGTCGGCCTGCTCGTGCTGGTCGTCGAACTCATCCTGCGCTATGGCTTCGGAAACCATGCCCTCGACTGGTGGCCGCAGCCGCATGGCTTCCTGTACATCGGGTATGTCGTGGCCACGGCGAACCTGGGCTTCAAGGCCGGATGGTCGTTGCCGCGGATGGTCCTGGTCATGCTCGCCGGGTGTGTGCCCTTGCTCTCCTTCGCCGTGGAGCGGAAGGTCGCCGCCGAGTTCCGGGCCGCCGACTAACATCGCTTCGTATGACCACGCGCCGCCCCGTCCTCGTCGTCGATTACGGCGCGCAGTACGCCCAGCTCATCGCGCGCCGGGTGCGTGAGGCGCGGATTTACAGCGAGGTGGTGCCGCATACCCTCAGCGTCGCCGAGATCCTGGCCCGCGATCCGGTGGCCGTGATCCTCTCCGGGGGGCCCGCCAGCGTGTATGCCGAGGGTGCCCCCGCCCTCGATCCCGCCCTGCTCGAGGCCGGGGTCCCGGTCTTCGGGATGTGCTACGGATTCCATGCGATGGCGTTGGCCCTGGGCGGCGAGGTCGCGCGCACGGGCCTGCGGGAGTACGGGCATACCGTTGCCCAGGTCGTCGACACCGACTCCACCCTCTTCCACGGCCAGCCGGCGGAGCAGTCGGTGTGGATGAGCCACGGTGACTCGGTCGCCCATGCCCCCCCGGGGATGCGCGTGACGGCCAGCACGGCGGGCGCGCCAGTCGCCGCCTTCGAGGACAGCGCCCGCAAGCTGTATGGGGTGCAGTGGCACCCGGAAGTGGCGCACTCCAGTTTTGGACAAAACCTCTTGGAGCACTTCCTCTATGCCGGCGCCGGGCTACGCGCCGACTGGGACGCCGGGTCCATCGTGGAGGAACAGGTCGCGGCCATCCGGGCCCGGGTCGGCGACAAGCACGTCATCTGTGGCCTGTCCGGCGGTGTGGACTCCTCGGTGGCCGCCGCGCTCGTGCACCGGGCGGTCGGAGACCAGCTCACCTGCGTCTTCGTCGACCACGGGCTGCTGCGCGAGGGAGAGGCCGAGCAGGTCGAGAAGGACTTCGTGGCCTCGACCGGGGTGCGGCTGCTGGTCGTCGATGCCCGCGACCGATTCCTGGATGCGCTCGCGGGCGTGCGCGATCCGGAGGAGAAGCGCAAGATCATCGGGCGTGAGTTCATCCGCGTCTTCGAGCAGGCCGCGCGGGACGTCGTCGGGCACGCCGCGCTGGACGGCCACCCCGTCGAGTTCCTGGTCCAGGGGACGCTGTATCCCGATGTCGTGGAGTCCGGCGGCGGCGCCGGGACCGCCAATATCAAGAGCCATCACAATGTGGGTGGGCTGCCTGACGACCTGCAGTTCGCGCTGATCGAGCCGCTGCGGGATCTCTTCAAGGATGAGGTGCGCAAGGTCGGTCTCGAACTCGGGGTCCCCGAGGCGATCGTCTGGCGCCAACCCTTCCCCGGCCCGGGACTGGGCATCCGCATCGTCGGGGAGGTGACCGCGCACAACCTGGACACCCTGCGCGCTGCCGACCTGATCGTGCGGGAGGAGTTGACCAGGGCCGGGCTGGACCGGGAGATATGGCAGTGCCCGGTGGTGCTGCTCGCCGACGTTCGCTCGGTCGGGGTGCAAGGCGACGGGCGCACCTACGGTCACCCGATCGTGCTGCGGCCGGTGTCCTCCGAGGATGCGATGACCGCCGACTGGACGCGCGTGCCGTATGAGGTTCTGGCGCGGATCTCCACTCGGATCACCAATGAGGTGCCGGGCGTCAATCGGGTGACTCTGGATGTCACGAGCAAGCCCCCGGGGACGATCGAATGGGAGTGACGCCAGCGCCGACGCGCTCGGTGCTGCGTGACGCCAGCGACGTCATCGTGCTGATGCTCGGGGGGATCGTGCTCTTCGTGGTGACCATCTGGCTGGCCCTGCGCACCGGCGCCGGGGCCCGGCTCGACGACGATGTGGTGCGCTCGTTCGCGGTCGATCGCTTCGCTCCGGGCCGGATCGAGAGCCTGCTGCAGGAGATCCGCATACCGACGATGTTCGTGTTGACCATGCTCGCCGTGGTGGTGGCGGCAGTGCAGCGCTACTGGCGCGTCGCACTCGCGTTGCCGCTGCTGGTCGTGGGTGCCAACCAGACCACCCAGGTGCTCAAGAAGGACCTGCTGACCTCGGTGCCCACGGACCCCAGCCTCAGCGTGACCCTGCCCAGCGGGCATTCGACGGCGGCCATCTCACTGGCGGCGGTGGCGATCATTGCCGCCCCGCGTGTCCTTCGCCCGCTGGTCTGCCTGCTCGCGGGCTCGATTGCTGGCGGCGCCGGGCTGGGGACGATGGCCGAGCGCTGGCATCGGCCCGCCGATGTCGTCGCGGCCGTCGCGGTGGTGCTCATCTGGTCGGCGGTGGCCCTGCTGGTCGGGGCCCGGTGGGTGGAGCCGCCGCTCGTGCGCCCTGCCGGATTCGATCGGGCGGTCGGGCACAGCGCCTTGGCCACCCTCGGGGTGGCCGTCGGTGCCTATGTGCTGCATCGCCTCGGCATGGGCCCGATGCCCGGATCGAAGGCCACGACGCTGGTCTACGGCTCGCTGGCCGTGGTCGGGGTCACCATCGGCCTCGCCTTGGGGGTCATTGCCGTGGTCGCGGATCGGCGCGTCTTCCACGTGCCCCGGGCGCACGTCATACCCCCCGTCGCGCGCGAGCAGTCGCTCGCGGTGGAGGGTCGGTCATGACGCGGCGCGGCGGATCACTGCCCGCCGGCGTGGGCACCGAGCCGGAGGCCGGGGTGCTCGGCCACCACCTCGGCGACAGCAATGTCGTCCTCGACGGGTTCATGCGATATGTCGTGATCGGCCCGGCCTTCTATCTCATGGCGCGTCCGACGGTGCGCGGGCGTGAACACATCCCGCCGGAGGGCAGCCCGGCCATCATCGCAAGCAACCATCTCTCCTTCAGCGACTCGATGGTCATACCGCTGGCCTCCGGTCGTCGGGTCAGTTTCCTCGGCAAGGCCGAGTATTTCCAGGGCACGGGGGTCAAGGGGGCCTTCCTGCGCTCGTGGATGCGCTCCTTCGGGACGATCCCGGTGGAGCGCGCCGACGCCCGCGCCGCCGCCGAATCCCTGCAGATCGCCGAGCGGGTGCTGGATCAGGGTGGCGCGTTCGGGATCTATCCGGAGGGCACCCGATCACGCGACGGACGCCTGCACCGGGGTCGGACCGGGGTCGCCCGGCTGGCCCTGAGCAGCGGCGCACCGATCATCCCGTGTGGGCTCGTCGGCACGGCGGGGCTGCAACCCCCCGATGCCAGGGTGCCCCGGCCAGCGAAGATCACCATCACCTTTGGGCCGGCGATCGATGTCGCGAGCTTGCAGAGCCGCTACCGCAAGGCAGCGCTGCTGCGAGCCATCACGGATGCGGTCATGGACGCCATCGGCGATATGTCGCTCCAAGAACGATCCGGACGGTATGCCAGTGATGTCAATGCCGAACTCGAGCAGGCGGCCGGCTCCGGCGAGGCGAGCTCGGCGCTCTGAGGTCGGCGGCTTAGGCTGCTCTGGTGCTCCGGACCACTGCGGCGATTGCCGCCGGCAAGCTGACCCAGGCCGTGGCCAAGCGCCGGGGCGGCGGTTCGGCCCTGCCCGGGCTGGTCGCGGAGCGACTTGACCCGAAGATCCTGGGTCGCACCCTCGCCAGCCTGCCGCGGGGGATCGTGGTGGTCTCCGGGACCAATGGCAAGACGACGACCACCCGGATGCTCGTGGCGCTCATCCGGGCGCACGGCATCCGCGTGTTCACCAATCCCACCGGCAGCAATTTCACGCGTGGGGTGATCTCCGCGCTGCTCGGTGAGATCGGGCTCCGTGGTCGGCCGGTGGCCGAGATGGCGATTCTTGAGCTCGACGAGGCGCACGCGCTGAAGTTCGCGGACGCCGTCAGCCCCACGCACGCACTGCTGCTCAATGTCGCGCGGGATCAGCTCGACCGCTTCGCCGAGATCGATCACACGGCAAAATTGTTGGCGCAGTTGGCGGCTCGTACCACTGCCGGGGTCGTCCTCAACCGCGACGATTCCCTGGTCGCGCGCAGCGCGGACGGGGTGCGGCCGGGCGTCAGGGTGACCTATTTCGGCGTGGATGAGTCCATCGCTGACCGGCTCCCCGAGTTGATGGAGCAGGACACGCGCACCGACGATGCGTATGTCGTGCCCCCGCCGGGCGAGGACGATGTGCTGCTGCGGCCGCGCGATGAGCGCTCCTTCGACCTGGTTATCGGTGCCGACGGTGACGACGGGGGCGGCCCGGCCATCGGACCGATCGAGCTCAAACAGCGGGGCCTGGCCGCCATGATGAACGCCACGGCCGCCACAGCCATGGCGCGGCACCTCCTGGGGGCCCGCTTCGACCCTGACATTGCCGCCTCGGCACTCGGTGCGGTGACGGCACCCTTTGGTCGGGGAGAGGTGATCGACGCCGACGGCGCGCCGCTGGAACTGGTCCTGGTCAAGAACCCCGCCGGCTTCACGGTCGCCCTGAATACCTACGGCTCGACCCCAGTGCGCACCATGATCGCCATCAACGACAGCTACGCCGACGGGCGCGACGTCTCGTGGCTCTATGACGTCTCCTTCGAGAGCCTGCGCACGGTGGGGGTTGCGGCGACGTCGGGGGTGCGGGCCTACGACATGGCCCTGCGGCTGCAGTATGACGAGGTGCCCGTCGGGCGGGTGGAACCCGACCTGGAGCGGGCGCTCGCGCAGTTTTTGGCCGAGCGTGCCGGGCAGCCGGCGCGGATCTTCTGCACCTACACGGCCATGATGACGCTGCGGCGTGATCTCGCCGCCCGCTATCACCTGGCGGCATTCGGACAGGAGGCGTGATGGCCAGCAAGGGCGAGGTCCACGTCGTGCACCTCTATCCGCTGCAGATGAGCATCTATGGGGACCTGGGCAACACCCGCACGGTGACAGCCCGGTTGGCGCGGCACGGCTATACGCCCGTGCTCCATCGGCATCACCCCGGTGACCCCTTCCCGGAGAAGGCTCACCTCGTGCTCGGCGGTGGCGGGCAGGACTCGGGGCAGGCGCGGGTGCAGGACGATCTGGCCGTGATCGCGGGACGGCTGCGCGAGTTGGCGGACGCGGGGACACCGATGCTGATGATCTGCGGGATGTATCAACTCTTCGGCAACGCCTTCGTCACCGTGGATGGGGACCATTTGCCGGGCGTGGGCATCTTGGATGTGACCACCCACGCAAACGCCAAACGCATGGTAGGCCCGGTCGTCCTCACAACTGATTTTGGGGAGGTCGTGGGCTATGAAAATCATTCCGGCGCCACCCGATTGGGGGCCGGCCAGGCGGCCTTTGGTCGGGTGCGCTCGGGCTGCGGCAACAACGGCGACGATGGCAGCGAGGGCGCGCGGACCGGCAATGTCTTCGGTTCCTATTTGCACGGCCCGATCCTGCCGGCCAACCACGCCCTTGCCCTGTCTCTTATACACATCTCCGAGCCCACGAGACGGACTCCTATCTCGTATGCCGTCTTCTGCTTGA
>CALLZC010000065.1 GCA_937858995.1 uncultured Nostocoides sp. | reverse complement strand
CACTGACCGCCCCGGGCCCGGGATGCGACAAGCATCCCGGGCCCGGACCGGTTCTCGCGGGTTAACAGCCCCGAAACACGTATGCGGTTGGATACCGGGCATGGATCGTCAGCAGGAATTCGTGCTGCGGACCATCGAAGAACGAGACATCCGGTTCGTGCGCCTGTGGTTCACGGACGTCCTCGGCACGCTGAAGTCCGTGGCCATCGCCCCGGCTGAGCTCGAAGGGGCGTTCGCGGAGGGCATCGGCTTCGACGGCTCGGTCATCGAGGGTTTCGCCCGGGTCTTCGAATCCGACATGCTCGCCAAACCCGATCCCTCGACCTTCCAGGTCCTGCCCTGGCGCGGCGAGAATCCGGGGACGGCGCGAATGTTTTGCGACATCACCCTGCCGGACGGGACGCCGAGCATCGCCGACCCGCGCAACGTCCTGGCTCGTGCGCTGAGCAAGTGCGCCGACATGGGCTACACCTTCTACACCCATCCCGAGATCGAGTTCTTCCTGCTCAAGAGCAGTTATGCCGCCGGTGCCCGGCCCGAGCCCATCGATCAGGCCGGCTATTTCGACCACGTGCCCAAGGGCATGGGCCATGACTTCCGCCGGGCCGCAATCTCGATGCTCGAATCGATCGGCATCTCCGTGGAGTTCAGCCACCACGAGGGCGCCCCCGGTCAGAACGAGATCGACCTGCGCTATGCCGACGCGATGACAACCAGCGACAACATCATGACCTTCCGAACGGTCATCAAAGAGGTGGCCGCCGAGCGCGGGATCTATGCCACCTTCATGCCCAAGGTCTTCGCCGAGCACCCCGGATCGGGAATGCACACGCATATGTCGCTCTTCGAAGGGGACGCGAACGCCTTCTATGAGCCCGGCGCTCCCTACCAGCTCTCGCTCGTGGCCCGGCAGTTCATCGCCGGGATCCTGCGGCACGGCGCCGAGATCACCGCGGTCACCAACCAGTGGGTCAACTCCTACAAGCGCTTGTGGGGCGGCGGTGAGGCGCCGGCTCATCTGACCTGGGGTCACAACAACACCTCGGCCATGATTCGGGTGCCGATGTACAAGCCGCTCAAGGGCCAAAGCAGCCGGATCGAGGTCCGGTCCCTGGACCCGGCCTGCAACCCCTATCTCGCGTATGCCGTGCTGCTGTCCGCGGGCCTGAAGGGAATCGAGGCGGGCTACGAGTTGCCCCCGGAGGCCGAGGAGGACGTCTGGAGTCTGACGGCCGGCGAGCGGCGTGCGCTCGGCATCGAGCCCCTGCCCAGCTCGCTGCACGAGGCGATCGGGGTGATGGAACGCAGCGAACTCGTGGCCGAGACGCTCGGCGAGCACGTCTTCGACTTCTTCCTGCGCAACAAGCGCCGCGAATGGGAGGACTATCGGCGCCAGGTCACCGAATACGAGCTCGAGCGGTACCTCAACCGGCTGTAGTGCCCCCCTGGGGGCACTAAGTTGGCCGTATGTCAGTGGCGCGGGTCGAAAGCGCGAGCGCCACCTTCGCTCGGCTCGGGTTCGCCGATCCCGGCAAGGCCGCCCGTCTCGCGGCCGATCCGGCTCTCGCTGGCCTGATCGACCCCTTGGACGAGGCCTTCGATGACGGGGTCATCGAGGCGCTGGCTCATGTCGCCGACCCGGATCTGGCCCTCTTGGCGCTCGTGCGGCTCATGGAGGCCCTGCGTGCCCGGATCAGCGCGGCCCCCGATGACGACGAACTGCGCAAGGAGTTGCCGGCCCTGATCGCGGCGCTGCGGCGGCCCGGTCCCGCACGCGAGCGGCTGCTGGCTGTTCTCGGCGCGTCCATCGCGCTCGGCGACCACCTGGTGGCGCACCCCGAGCATTGGCGTTCGGTTGCTGAGGCCCGGCCGCGCACCGTCCAGCAGCGCATCGATCGCATCGTGCACCGGGTGAGCGACCCGCCGGATGGCTTGAGCCCCGACGACGCGCTGCGGGTGTACTACCGGCGTGGGCTGCTGGGTATTGCCGCCCTCGATCTCGTCGCACCGGACCCCCTGGCCAAGCTGCCGGACACGGCGGCGGCACTTGCCGACCTCGCCCAGGCCGCTCTCGAGGCGGCCCTGGTCATTGCCCAACGTGAGGCCCCCGACGACGCCGCGCAGTGTCGACTCGCGGTCATCGCGATGGGCAAGACCGGGGGGCGTGAGCTGAACTACGTCTCCGATGTGGACGTCATCTTCGTCGCCGAGCCGACCGACGGGATCGACGAGCAGGACGCCATGGCCGCGGCGAGCCGGTTGGCCAGCCGGTTGATGACCGCCTGCTCGGCGGCCACCGCCCATGGGACCTTGTGGCCCGTCGACGCCGCGCTGCGCCCCGAAGGCAAGGCCGGCCCGCTGGTGCGCACGGTCGCCTCGCACAAGGCCTACTACGACCGCTGGGCCAAGACCTGGGAATTCCAGGCATTGCTCAAGGCCCGGGCGGTCGCGGGTGATCGGGAGGTCGGGGCGGCCTACATCGCCGCCCTGTCGCCGATGATCTGGGAGGCCGCCTCGAGGGACAACTTCGTCGATGACGTCCAGGCCATGCGCCGCCGGGTGGAGGCCCACATCCCCTCCGCGGAATCCGACCGGCAACTCAAGTTGGGGCCTGGGGGGTTGCGGGACATCGAGTTCAGCGTCCAATTGCTGCAGCTGGTGCATGGGCGCAGCGATGAGCGCATCCGCTCGGGGACGACCCTGGACGCCCTGGCCGACCTCGCCCGGCTGGGGTATGTCGGGCGGGAGGACGCTGCCCGGCTGGGGACCGCATACCGCCTGCTGCGCACCTTGGAGCACCGGATTCAGCTCCTGCGCCTGCGGCGCACCCACTTGATGCCGACCTCGGCCACGGAACTGCGCCGGCTCGGGCGGGCCCTCGGGCACCGGGAGGACGCCGCGGCCGCGATTGTCAGCGAGTGGAAGGGCGAGGCCCGCGCGGTGCGCCGGCTCCACGAGCGGCTGTTCTACCGGCCGCTGCTCAATGCCGTTGCGCGCCTGCATACCGATGAGGTGCGCTTGACGCCGGCCGCGGCGCGCGAACGGTTGAGCGCCCTGGGTTTTCGCGATCCGGTGGGTGCCCTGCGCCATATCGAGTCACTCACGGAGGGCCTCACCCGGCGGGCCGCGATCCAGCGGCACCTGCTCCCGGTCATGCTCGGGTGGTTCGCCGCCGAAGCCGACCCGGACGGCGGTCTGCTGGCTTTCCGCAAGGTCAGCGAGGCACTGGACGGAACGCATTGGTACCTGCGGCTGCTGCGTGACGAGCCCCAGGCGGCCGAGCAGCTGGCCCGCACCCTGGCCCGCAGCGCCTTCGCCGCGCAAGTCCTGGTCGCGGCCCCCGAAGCGGTGCAGATTCTCGGCGAGCCCTCAGGGGTGCGACCGCATTCGCGCGCGGACATCGAGCGGCGGATGCGCACGGCCGCGCAACACAAGTCCACCCCGGATGAGGCGGCGGCGGCGGCCCGGGCGATCCGGCGCGTGGAACTTTTCCGGATCGCGGTCGCCGACCTGGTGGGCGGCCTCCCGCAGGCCGATGTCGGGCGCGCCCTGTCGGACCTGACCGCCGCCGCGATCCAGTGCACGCTCGACATCGTCGTGGCGCACGAGGAGTCGCGGCGCGCGCGGCCCCTGGAGACCGACCTGTTGGTGGTGGGGATGGGCCGGCTCGGCGGGGCCGAGTTGGGCTACGCCTCGGATGCCGATGTCCTGTTCGTTCACGACCCACACATCGGGGCCGACGACGGGGTGGCCAACGCCCAAGCCCTTGCCGTGGTCAAGGAGATGCAGCGACTGCTCAGTGTCCCCGGCCCCGATCCTGGCATCGGCCTGGACGCCGACCTGCGTCCCGAGGGCAAGAACGGCCCGCTGGTGCGCAGCCTCGATTCGTACCGCGCGTACTACGACCGGTGGGCATTGATCTGGGAGGCGCAAGCCCTGGTGCGGGCGCGACCGGTGGCCGGCAGCGCCGAACTGGCGGCCAAGTTCGTCGACCTGATCGACCCGATCCGCTGGCATGGCGCCGGCTTGAGCGCCCAGGACCTGCGGGACATCCGCCGGCTCAAGGCCCGGATGGAGGCCGAACGCCTGCCCCGGGGTGCCGACCGGCGCACCCACTTCAAGCTGGGCACCGGCGGCCTCTCGGACGTCGAATGGGCCGTGCAAACGCTGCAGATGGAGCACGCCCACAGCTATCCGACGCTGCGCACCACCTCGACGCTGCCCGCCCTGACGGCCGCCGCGCAGGCGCGATTGATCTCCCACGCCGACGCTGCCGCGCTGGCCGAGGCGTGGGAGTTCGCGGCCCATGCGCGCAATGCCGCGATGCTCTATCGCGGCCGGGCGGTCGAGTCGGTCCCCACCGATGCCCGCGAGGCCGACGGGACCGCGCGCATCATGGGGTTGCCGCCGGGGTCCGGGCAGGATTTCGGTGAGGACTACCGCCGGATCGCGCGGCACGCCCGGGCCGTCGTGGAGCGGGTCTTCTACGGCCGGGCGGACGACTGAGCGGACCTCGGCCGACGCGGCCGGCTGGG
>CALLZC010000064.1 GCA_937858995.1 uncultured Nostocoides sp. | reverse complement strand
GCGCGCCCGAAGGGATTCGAACCCCTAACCTTCTGATCCGTAGTCAGATGCTCTATCCGTTGAGCTACGGGCGCCAGTGAACGGGCAGTGGCCCGAACACACGAGGGATTAGCGTAGCGGGTGGTCGGAACCGGCACCTAATCGCAGGGCGCCGACGCGTGGTGGCCCGACGCCGGCGGGCCGGCTCGCAGGGCACACCCCTGCGCACGCGCACACCCCTCGCGGGGCGCACCCAGCGGGGCGGACGGCATACGAAACCCGCTTGTGAGGATTTGCACAAGCAAGAAAAGGCTTACACGGCAGGGCCCCTCACCGCACCCGGGCTAAGTTGGGGGGAGTCAAGTGGGGCACCCGTCCGCAGGCACGGCCACCGGGTCGTGCCGGGTGCGCTGCTCGGGGCCAACGGGGGCCTCGCTGGACGGAGGAAGCATGACTGTCAGCAGCACGGGGACGACCAATCACGCCTTACAGACGTGGGTCGATGAGGTCGCAGCCCTCACGACGCCCGACGAGGTCGTGTGGATCACGGGCACCGACGAGGAGGCCGACCGACTCAGCCAGCTCCTGGTCGACGCGGGCACCTTCGTGCGACTCGATGAGAGCAAGCGCCCCAACTCCTACTGGTGCGCCAGCGACCCGAGCGATGTCGCGCGCGTCGAGGACCGCACCTATATCGCCTCCGAGAAGGAGGAGGACGCCGGACCGACCAACAACTGGATCGATCCCGCGCAGCTCAAGGCCACGATGACCGAGCTCTACCAGGGCTGTATGACGGGCCGCACGATGTATGTGATCCCCTTCGTGATGGGGCACCTCGATGCGAGCGTTCCGATGTTCGGCGTCGAAATCACCGACTCGGCCTATGTCGTGGTCAACATGAAGATCATGGCCCGCATCGGCACCCCAGTCCTGGCCAAGATGGAGGAGCTCGACGCGCCCTTCGTCAAGGGCCTGCACTCCGTTGGAGCGCCGCTGGCCGAGGGTCAGGTCGACGTGCCCTGGCCGTGCAGCGACACCAAGTACATCGCGCATTTCCCCGAGACCCGCGAGATCTGGTCGTATGGCAGTGGCTACGGCGGCAACGCCCTGCTCGGCAAGAAGTGCTATGCGCTCCGGATCGCGAGCGCCATGGCCCGTGACGATGGCTGGATGGCCGAGCACATGCTCATCCTGAAGCTCACCTCCCCCAAGGGCAGCGTGCACTACATCGCGGGTGCCTTCCCCAGCGCCTGCGGCAAGACCAACCTCGCCATGCTGGAGCCCACCATCGAGGGCTGGAAGGCCGAAATGGTCGGCGACGACATCGCCTGGATGCGCTTCGGTGACGACGGCCGCCTGTATGCGGTCAACCCCGAGTTCGGCCTGTTCGGGGTCGCTCCCGGCACCGGCATGCACACCAACCCGATGGCCATCCGCACCATCGACCAGGGCAACTCGATCTTCACCAATGTCGCCCGCACCGATGACGGCGACGTCTGGTGGGAGGGCATGACCAAGGAGGCCCCGGCCCACCTGACGGACTGGCTGGGCCAGGACTGGACTCCCGAGTCCGGCACCAAGTCGAGCCACCCGAACAGCCGGTTCACCACCCCGGCCCAGCAGTGCCCGATGATTGCCGCCGAATACGACAACCCCAATGGGGTGCCGATCGATGCGATCCTGTTCGGCGGCCGCCGCGCCACCACCGTCCCGTTGGTCTACGAATCGCGTGACTGGGCCCACGGCACGTTCATCGGCGCCACGCTCTCCTCCGAGACCACTGCCGCCGCGACCGGAGCCGTCGGTGTGGTGCGCCGCGACCCGATGGCGATGCTCCCCTTCATTGGCTACCACGCCGGCGACTACATGAACCACTGGCTCGAGATCGGCAAGCAGGCCGACGAGAGCAAGCTGCCGCGCATCTTCCAGGTCAACTGGTTCCGCAAGGACGAGGACGGCGCGTGGCTGTGGCCCGGCTTCGGCGACAACGCTCGCGTGCTGAAGTGGATCATCGAGCGCCTCGATGGTGACGCTGAGGCGATCGAGACGCCGATCGGCCTCGTGCCGACCCCCGGTGCCATCGACACCACCGGCCTGGATATGACGCCCGAGCAGGTGGCCAAGGCCCTCGCCGTCAACGAGGCGGACTGGGTCAACGAGATCCCGCTGATCGAGGAGTGGTTCGCCAAGTTCGGCGACAAGCTGCCCGGCCAGCTCCGCGGGGAGCTCGACGGACTCAAGGACCGCCTCGGCGTCGCCTAAGGCCGTCCACCTCGTCCATCCCAGCGGCGGCTCCCTTGCGGGGGGGCCGCCGCTGGCGTGTTGAGGCCCGGTGCCACAGAAGACTCATAGGGAACGCACAGGGGGAGCACCCGGCATACGCAGGGTTGGCATTGTTCACTGGACCCATGACACAGCCGGCTACCCAGAAGCTGCAGCGCCTCGACGGGACCCCCGTGCGGGTCCTGGTCGTCGACGACGAGCAGAATCTCACCGAGCTGCTCTCGATGGCACTGCGGTATGAGGGGTGGCAGGTTCGCTCGGCGGGGACCGGGGCTGACGCGGTGCGCGCGGCGCGCGAGTTCCAGCCCGATGCCGTCGTCCTGGACATGATGCTCCCGGACTTCGATGGGATGGAGGTCTTGCGCCGGATGCGGGCCGACGATGGCAACGTCCCGGTCCTCTTCCTGACGGCCCGGGATGCCGTGGAAGATCGCGTCGCGGGCCTTACCGCGGGCGGCGACGACTATGTCACCAAGCCGTTCAGCCTCGAGGAGGTCGTGGCCCGCCTGCGCGCTCTCATGCGCCGCACTGCGGTGATCACGGACGAGTCGTCATCGATCCTGGTGGTCGGCGATCTGACGATGGACGAGGACAGCCATGAGGTGGTGCGCGCCGGCGTGGCGATCAGCCTGACGGCAACGGAGTTCGAATTGCTGCGCTATCTCATGCGCAATCCCAAGCGCGTCCTATCCAAGGCACAAATCCTCGACCGGGTGTGGAACTACGATTTCGGCGGCCAGGCCAACGTCGTCGAGCTCTATGTCTCCTATTTGCGCAAGAAGATCGACGCCGGACGCTCACCGATGATTCACACCATGCGCGGCGTCGGCTACGTCCTCAAGCCAGCCGAGTGAGTCGTATGCCGTCCCTCGCCGCCGCGCGTCATCCCGCCTCCTGGACGCTACGAGCCAAACTCGTCGCGTCCATGGTCGCCCTGTTCCTCCTGGTCAGCATCGGGACCGGCGCCCTCATCGTGTTCGCGACGAGCAGCTATCTGAGCCGCCAACTCGACAACGAACTGACGCAGACCGCAACCCGGGTCGACGATTTCGGGAGGTTAGGTCGGCGCCCCGGGGGCGACGATGGCGATGATGACGGGCCGCACGCGGCGTTGCCTGGAGGCGGCGGGTCGGTCCTGCGCCTGGTCGTCACAGACGGCGTGGTCGCCACGGACCGTGGCCGGGAGATCAACTGGGTGCCAGTCGGCGCCACGACGCGCACCCTGACGACGCAGCAAATCGCCCATATCGAATCGCTTGATATCGGCCCACGCCCCAGCACGGTGGCGTTCGGCGGCGACATCGGCAGCTTCCGGATGGTCGGTTACACCAGCGCGACGACGACCTCCTACACGGGCTTGCCGGTCTCAGCGATCACGGACACGACCCGCCAGCTCATTGGGCTGGTGTCCGCCGGGACGCTGCTCGGTTTGGTCTTCGTCGGCACGGGCGGCACCTTCCTGGTGCGCCGCAATCTGGAGCCGCTGCGGCGGGTGGCGGGGACTGCGCGTCGGGTCTCCCAACTCTCCCTGGAGTCGGGAGAGGTCGCCCTGGCCGAACGGGTGCCGCGCGCCGACACCGATCCCAACACCGAGGTGGGCCAGGTTGGCCTGGCGTTGAACGGCATGCTGGACAACGTCGACGGCGCGTTCCGTGCGCGGCAACGCTCCGAGACCCAGGTCCGCCAGTTCGTCGCCGATGCCTCCCACGAGCTGCGCACTCCCCTGGCCAGCATTCGCGGGTATGCCGAGTTGTCCCGCAAGGAGAAAGACCCCGTGCCGCCCACCGTGACCCATGCCCTGGGTCGGATCGAGTCCGAGTCGCTGCGTATGCAGGGCCTCGTCGAGGACTTGCTGCTCTTGGCCCGCCTGGATGCCGGGCGCCCCCTGGACACGCATCCCGTCGACTTGTCGATGCTCACGATCGATGCGGTCAGCGATGCTCGGGCGGCCTCGCCCGATCACATCTGGGCCCTGGACCTGCCGGAGGAGCCGATCGAGGTGCCGGGCGACCGGGCCCGCCTTCACCAAGTGATCGCGAATCTGCTGGCCAATGCGCGCAGCCACACTCCTGCCGGCACCCGGGTGACCGCATCGGTGCGTCGCGGGTCGGCCACCGAGCCCGAACGCAACGATGTGGTGACCATCGCGGTGAGCGACAACGGGCCCGGCATACCAGAGCAGTTGCAGCCCATCGTGTTCGAGCGCTTCACGCGGGGTGACGAGGCGCGCAACCGGGCCACTGGGAGCAGCGGGCTGGGCCTGTCCATCGTGGCTGCGGTGACCAGCGCCCACGGCGGGCGGGTAGGCGTGCGCTCCCGCCCGGGAGAGACCACGATGCTCATCGAACTGCCAGCGTCCTGACCGTCGGCCCCCGGCGCCTCGCTTTGCTCCGAGCGGCTCGCGCGGGCTACCCTGTGTCCGCTGTTGGAGGCGTCGCCTAGTCCGGTCTATGGCGCCGCACTGCTAATGCGGTTTGGGTTTATCGCCCATCGAGGGTTCAAATCCCTCCGCCTCCGCCATCGCCGCGCGAGCGAACGAATCAGGGCCGCCCACACGCCGTGGGCGGCCCTGATCCGTTCGGTCAACTACAGATGTCTTGACCGGCGGTGCGGGTATCGAGCCCGTCGCCCGGGCCAGCAGTCAGGGGCATCGGCGGCAACGGCTCGGTTCCCAACCGGTTGGGAACCTCGATCGGGTTGGCGCCGCCGACCCCGATATGCACGGCAATGACGTCGCCCGCTCCGGAGTCTGATTTCAAGACGGCCTTGGGGAATGCGGCGGCTACCGTGCGCGCTGCCTCTCGCTGACCGGGTGCATACCGGATCACCACGCCGGAAGTCTGGGTGGAGGTGCCATTGGTGTAACCGGCGATGCGGAAGCCCTGAACGGCTAGTGCGTTGCCCGTCTGCACCGCGAGGCCCTCGACGCCGGAGTCGTTGCTGATGCGGACCTGGATCCGATCCGGGGTCACCGTCAGCGGCGCCGGGGCCCCGGTCGAGGCGGGTGGCTTCGCCGATGGATTCGTGAGGGGGCGATCATTCTTGATGGCTTCCCAGATGAGCTTGGCCTTTGCCTGCCATTGGACCCGGTTGATGTCGGGTGGATAGACCTCGGTGGGGACGGTGACGAACTCGATCTTGTCCATGCCGATATGTCGGAGACTGTTGGCTAGCGATGCCATCGTTGTCGCCCCGAAGTCCGCGTCGGTGGTCATCGATGACGTGGCGGCGTTGAGGAACCCGTAGAGGCGATCCGGTCGCAGCAGCAGCTTGGTGTCCGTGGCCTTTTGGACCACCGAGGAGAGGAAGGCCTGCTGGCGGCGGATCCGGAAAAGGTCGCTGCCGTCGCTCACGGTCTTGCGCACCCGAACATAGCCCAGGGCCTCTTTGCCATTGAGCGTATGCCGGCCGGCGGCCAAAGTGAACTGGGCATCACTATCGGCGATATCCACGGTGGAGCACACTTCCACGCCCCCCAGCGCGTCGACCATATCCTGGAAGCCCCGGAAGTCGATCACGACGAAGTGATCGACGAAAATGCCCGTCAGGCCCTCGAGGGTTTTGACGGTGCAGCCGGGGCCGCCCTCATTGAAGTTGTAGTTCCACTGGCGCACCTCACCATTGGCGACGGTGGACGCTGGGTTCGCGCAGTCCTTGGGGGCCTTGGTCATCGAGTCGCGGGGAATCGATACGACCAGGGCTCGATCACGCTTCGCTGAGATGTGTACGAGCAGATTGGTGTCGGAGTGCGCGCCACCCTCGATGGTGTCCTGACCGTACTCGGTGGTACCGATCCCCTGGCGGGTGTCGGAACCCATGACCAGGATGTTCAACGGCTCGCTGGCACCAGCCGGCGCCGGGGTCGTGCTGGGTCGTGCACCGAGAACCTTCGAAATGTCGACGCGCTGAATGTTGCCGTTGAGCTTGACGTAGGCCGCAATTGTCGGCGTTGCCAAGGCCAAAAGGGCACCGACCAGCAGTGCAGCGAGGATCTTGCGGCGGTGTCGGCGGGAACGGGCTGGGCCCACCGCCTCGTGTTTGCCGTGATGTCGTGCCACTGTCGGGGTGACGTCCTTACTACAGCCTCGACGCAGCTGTCCGGCAAGTCTAAGAGACGATCCACACCGCCCAAAACTGCCCAGAAACGGCCAATGGCCCCGATCGAGGTTCGATCAGGGCCATTGAGCGGTGTTCGCTCCCGATTGCGACCACCAGCGTGGTCGCGCCCGGGAGGGGATCAGACGATGCGGACGCGGTCAGCCTGCGGGCCCTTGGGGCCCTGGGTGACCTCGAACTCCACGCGCTGCGCCTCATCGAGGGAGCGGTAGCCGTTGGAGTCGATGGCCGAGTAGTGAACGAACACATCCGGGCCGCCGCCGTCCTGGGCGATGAAACCAAAGCCCTTTTCAGCGTTGAACCACTTGACGGTGCCCTGTGCCATGGGGTGAATCTCTTTCTTTCATGTTGCGATGGAACCGTAAATCACGAATTCCACGAAGCTGCCTGACGCTCCCCACGATGGGGCAGATACCCCCCTCGGCATCAAAACCTTGCGGTTCCGGTCCGATGGATAGTGCGAGAATTGCTCGGTCAACCGAAACGCAACGCTAGCACGTCCTCCGGGCGGGTGCGTAATCAGTGGTGTCCGGATCGAGGGCTCCCACCCGTCCGTGCTCGACTGGTTGCTTTCGCACGTCAGCCTCGCGGAATTTGGCTGAGCGAAACTCGTTGCCGCACAACGCATTTCGCTTTGAAGCTACCGATGAGTATGGCTACTGGCGGGTAGTAAAATTGTTGGTTAAGAATCCGCAGCCACGGGGGGCTCCAGCCGGCTCACGAGCGTCCGGATCGCGAACTCGTACCCCGCAGTGCCGCAGCCGCTGATGACCGCGGCGGCGAGCGGGGCGACATACGAGTGGTGCCGGAAGTCTTCGCGAGCAAAAACATTTGAAATGTGAACTTCAATGATCGGCCCGGTGACCGCTGCGAGAGCGTCGCGCAGGGCGATCGACGTATGAGTGAAAGCCCCGAGATTCACGACGAAGCCAGCTACTTCGCGCAATTCCTGCACGGCATCAATGAGGGCACCTTCGTGATTGGACTGCCGGAAGTCCACGGCATACCCCGCCGCGGCGGCCTCCCGCTCGCAGCTCGCTTGCACGTCCGACAGCGTCTGCGTGCCATAGATGTGGGGCTCACGGACGCCGAGCAGGTTGAGGTTGGGCCCGTTCAGGACGGCGATGGTCTTGCTCACTCTGTCAGTATGCCGGGGACCCCCCGCCGATCGAGTAGGTAGATCGCTGCCAGGCCAACGATTGACCTACTCAATGAGCCGGCCGGCGACGTGCTGGGCGTCGAAGATGTTGAGTGAGATACGTGCGTTGACACGGGTGACGGGCCGCGGGAGCATCACGATTGTGTCGCCCATCCAGCGGCGGCGACCGAATCTGGGGCTGCGCGTATGGCACGATTCACGTGGGTAGCTAGGAGAGAGCCTTGGCCCCAGCAACACGATGGTCACCCGTCTCTCTGAGTCTCGGTGTATGGATGATCTGGTGCGTCGTCGCAGTCGCGATCTCCACAATTGGCCGTCCGTTCTCTGAGATCCGGGAATGGCAGGCGGGACTCTAGGCTCGGGCGAAACGGACGATTCGAACGAGGAGCGCTCTTTTAGTGGCATGGACACCGCGATCTCAGCGGCTTGGTAAGACCGACTACGACTGGCCGTTCGAAGGGGTACCTCTTCACCTAAAGCCCCATCTCGCGGCGTGGCTGACGGAGACGCTGGCCGGAACGGCCGACCCCGAACGTGCTTGTGACGTTCTGGCGCTTCGACTGCATATCGTCCTGGACAAGGAGTATGGCGGCGTGCACCAGATCGTTGGTGCAGCAGTAAAGAACGATGACCTGTTCCTGGATTGTGTTGAGGGGGCGCTCCGGCTCGACGCGCGGTCCCACTTCACCGGCAAGCGAGACGACAAACTTGACGATCTGTTAGCCCTCGCAGGCTCCGCGTACAAAGTCTCCGACGACAGACTGCATCTCGTGGACGTTGCCAGCAAGCAGGTCGAGAAGACTAAAACCAAAGCGCTATCGGTCCAAGACGAAGCGTCCGAGGAACTCTCCGAGGCGTGGGTGAAGGCCTACGGCAGGAGCCCGGATGCATCTGATGCCTGGGACCACGCCATCAAGGCGGTTGAGGCGGTCCTGCGACCGGCGGTAGAGCCGAACAATGGCAAGGCCACGCTCGGTAGCATGATCGCCGTTCTCAACAAGAAGCCGAGCGACTGGCGTTGCGTCTTCCCCGGTAAGGACGACGACAACTCCGTGGAGAACTTCGTCGGCACGCTGCGCCTCATCTGGCCCAACCCTGATCGGCATGGCAGTGGTGGGCGAAAGCCGACGCTGACGGAGGCTCGCGCGGTGGTGACGCTGGCGGCGACAGTCGTGCAGTGGCGCCGCGAGGGCACCGTCGTGCAGAAGCGCTGAACCCTCAGGAGAAGGCCACTACACACAACACCCGCCGTCGTGTGTTGCGACTCGGCGAAGCATGCCCGGGTGATAGATCTGCCCGGGACCCATCTCCCGGAGTTCGTTCTTAGCTCCCTCGCACTCGAAGTGCAGCCGGGCTTCCTCGTAGTAGGGCGTCTGGAGCCGCCGGAAGAGCCTGACGAACTCGTGAAGATCCTTTGGAGGAATCCCACCCTTGGTGTTGAGCAGGTTCATGTGGAACGGACCCTCGCTCAGCATCGCTAGGAGGTTGGACTGGCCATCCCACCCAGATAGGCACTGATGTCTGCGCTCATTGTGTGGCCGCCAAGACCCCTAGCCCTCGGATCGCACTTGCCCTTGTGGACGATGAGGTAGTCGAGGTCTCTGTACTCCTCGTCCATCCGCCAAACGACGAGTGATTTGTTGGGGTCTGTGATGGACCCGCCACAACGGTCGCAGTACCACTCGGAGGGCACAGGGTAGGTCTCTTCATCGGCCACCCACAGACCCTAACGCCCGCGAGGCCCGAACTGGCGTTATCGGTTCGGGCCTCGCGGCTGTCCGGTTTCGGGTCAGCCCATGCGGCTCACCTTGGGCGCTAGCGGGGAGGCCGAGCCCCGAGGAAGGCGGCGTCGCGTGTGCCGTCCTCCTCGTCCCAGACGTGGCTGTAGACGTCAGCGGTGATGCGGTAGGTGCTGTGCCCCATCCACCTCGACACCTCTAGCATGGACCGAACCTGCGCGTGCATGAGGCTGGCGTAGGTGCGCCGCAGGTCGTGGAAGCGCAGCGGAGCCAGGTCGGCCTCGACCGTCGCCGGTACGAAGCTTCGGAGGCACCACTTGGCGTGGTTGACGGGCTGGCCGTCGCCGCCGAGCAGGTTGTTGGGCCCATTCAGGACGGCGATGGTCGTGCTCACTCTGTCAGCATGCCGGGGACCCCGCGCGGATCGAGTAGGTAGATCGCTGCCAGTCCAACGATTGACCCACTCAATGACCGACACGCGAGCCGGCGAACGCAGTGAGCGGAGGGCGTGGTGGGTCCTACGGCTTCCGCGAACGCAGTGAGCGGAGGGCGTGGTGGGTCCTACGGCTTCCGCGAACGCAGTGAGCGGAGGGCGTGGGATTCGAACCCACGAGAGGCTTGCACCCCTAGCGGTTTTCAAGACCGCCGCACTAGGCCACTATGCGAGCCCTCCAGGGCCGGGCGAGCCGACCGAGCATAACGCTAGCGCGTGGGCGGAGCGCCGCCCCCGCAGCTGACGTGCCGACGAACGCCGCGCCCGGCCATCCCGCGAGCGACCGGCCGCGCGGCCGACTAGATGAACAGGGCGGGATCGCGGTAGAGGGCGTCATACGGATCCTCGTCCACAGCCTGCGGGAAGCGGTATGCCGCGGGCACGCCCGTCGCGATGGCACCGGCCGGCACGTCCTTGACAACGACCGAGTTCGCCCCGATCTGCGCGCCATCGCCGACGGTGACCGCCCCCAGGATCTTGGCACCGGCGCCGACGGTCACATTGTTTCCCAGCGTCGGGTGGCGCTTGACCCGCGCCATCGACCGGCCACCCAGGGTGACCTGGTGATACAGCATGACGTCGTCGCCGACTTCGGCGGTCTCACCAATGACCACGCCCATGCCATGGTCGATGAAGAAGCGCCGTCCCAGCTGCGCGCCGGGGTGGATCTCCACCCCGGTCACGGCCCGCGACAGATAGGCAATCAGCCGCGCCGGCCAGCGCCCCCCGGGCCGCAGCCACAGGGCGTGCGCCAACCGGTGCAGCCAGATCGCGTGCAGTCCCGCCGACGTCAGCAGCACCACAAGACGTGAGGTCGCTGCGGGATCACGGTGCATCGCCGCGTCGAGGTCCTCGGTGATGCCGGCACGCGCCCGGGCCAGTGGGCCGGGCTTTGTGGCACGAGAGGACACCAACACGGGACTCACCTTCAGCGCTAATCGACGGGAACGTGCTCAGTCGAGCAAGTCGGAGAACAGCACGGTGGACAGGTAGCGCTCGCCGAAGCTGGGGATGATGACGACGATCGTCTTGCCCGCATTCTCGGGACGGCGAGCGACCATGTCGGCCGCCGCGAGGGCCGCCCCGGACGACAGGCCGACCAGCAGACCCTCTTCCTTGGCTGCCCGACGGGCCCACTCCACGGCCTGGTCGGCGTTGATGTCGATGACCTCGTCATAGATGGAGGTATCGAGGATCTCCGGGACGAAGTTGGCGCCGATACCTTGGATCTTGTGCGGGCCGGGCGCGCCGCCGTTGAGGATGGGCGACTCCTGCGGCTCCACCGCGATCATTTGGACGCCGGGCTTGCGTTCCTTGAGGACCTGCCCCACCCCCGTGATCGTGCCCCCGGTGCCGATGCCCGCGATGACGATGTCAACGGCGCCATCGGTGTCTCGCCAGATTTCCTCGGCGGTGGTCTTGCGGTGAATGGCCGGATTGGCCTCGTTGGCGAACTGGCGGGCCAGGATCGCACCGTCGCGCTCCGCGACGATCTCGTCGGCGCGGTTCACGGCGCCCTTCATCCCCTCGCTGCCCGGGGTCAGGACCAGTTCGGCGCCGAAGGCACGCAAGAGCGCCCGGCGCTCCTTGGACATCGTCTCCGGCATCGTCAACACGACGTTGTAGCCGCGGGCCGCTCCGACCATGGCCAAGGCGATGCCCGTGTTGCCCGACGTGGCCTCGACGATGGTCCCGCCCGGCGGCAGGGCACCCGATGCCTCGGCCGCGTCGATGATCGACACGCCGATGCGGTCCTTGACCGAACTGGCCGGGTTGTAGAACTCGAGCTTGGCGGCCACGGTCGCATCGCTGTCGATGATGCGGTTGATCCGCACCAGCGGCGTGTTGCCGATGAGCTTGGTGACGTCGTCATAGATGGGCACGGGCAACTCCTGGAACTCGCAACTCAGCTTGGGAACTTGGCGTTATGCAATGCAAAACACGTCGTTATGTTAGTCCATTCCCGACGCGGCCGCGGCAGTGCTCGGCCCCAGCGCTGGCGGCCACCCGCCATCGTGGCGTACGTGACACGTCGGGCAGGTCACAGCAGTCGATTGGCGGGCCAGAGGCTACGTAGACTCCGCAAGACCCCCGTTCGCCGCCCGTGGCCGGGGAGCCGTGAATGCCTGGCCAATCAGGCGGTTTGGAGCGTCCGGTGCGACTCGTGTTGATCCTGGGGATCCTGCTCAACCTCCTCGCGCTGCCCATCGTCGTGCGGCGCCTGGTCTTCCTGGTGCGCCTGATCACCAGCGGGCAACCCGCTCCGGAGCGTTTGCACGGCGCCGGCGCCCGAGTCGCCACCGCCATCAAGGGGCAGATCGTCGAGGTTTTCGGTCAGCGCAAGCTGCTCAAGTGGACCGTCCCCGGCGTGGCACACCTCGTCGTCTTCTGGGCCTTCATGATCCTCTCGACCGTCTATGTCGAAGCCTACGGCGCCCTCTTCAAACCCGACTTCGAGATCCCCATCATCGGGGACTGGCGCATCCTGGGCTTTGCCCAAGACACCATCGCCTTGCTGGCTCTCGGTGGCATCATCGCTTTCGGCGCGGTCCGCTTCGCCAACTCCCCGGCCAAGCTGGGGCGCAAGTCGCGCTTTCTCGGCTCGCATCTGGGCGGCGCATGGCTGGTCCTGTTCTTCATCTTCACCGTCCTGTGGACGATGTTCCTCTTCCGCGGCGCCGCCGCGGCTCTGGGCAACTTCACCAACGAGGGTGCGTGGGTGTCCCAGGCGATCGGTCGCTGGTTGGGCGGGCTCAGCCACGGAACGCTTGAATTCCTCGAGGGTCTGGGCCTGCTGCTGCACATCGGCGTGATGTTGGCCTTCCTCATCGAGGTGGTGCACAGCAAGCACCTGCACATCTTCGCCGGCCCGGTGAACGTGGCCTTCAAGCGGCCGCCCGTGGCGCTGGGTGCCGCCCAGCCGCTCATGGTCAACGGCGTGCCGGTGACCATGGAGGACCTGGAGCAGATGGAGGAAGAGCCATCGCTCGGCGCCGGCAAGATCGAGGACTTCACCTGGAAGGGCCTCCTGGACTTCTCCACCTGCACCGAATGTGGCCGCTGCCAGAGCCAGTGCCCCGCGTGGAACACCGACAAGCCACTCTCGCCCAAGCTCATGATCATGAACCTGCGCGACCACGCCTATGCCAAGGGCCCCTGGATTCTCGCCGGTGAGGAGGCGGCCCGCGCCGCACTGCCGGAGAAGGCCCTGGCCGCGGCCGAGCGCCCGCTGGTGGGTGCGACCGAAGGCGACCCGTCCCAACCCAGCGGCGGGGCCGTCATCGATCCCGACGTGCTGTGGTCCTGTGTCACCTGCGGTGCGTGCGTCGAACAGTGCCCCGTCGACATCGAGCACGTCGATCACATCATCGAGATGCGTCGCTACCAGACCCTGGTCGAAGGAGCCTTTCCCCACGAGCTGGGCGGGCTCTTCAAGAACATGGAGAACAAGGGCAACCCCTGGGGTATGGGCGCGCGCGCCCGCCTGGACTGGGCAAAGGACCTGCCCTTCGAGGTCCCGGTGGTCGGAACCGACATCGAGAATCTCGACGGCTACGACTACCTCTTCTGGGTCGGTTGCGCCGGTGCGTATGAGGACCGGGCAAAGAAGACCACCCGCGCCGTCGCCGAGCTCCTCCACCTGGCGGACGTGAAATTCGCCGTCCTCGGCAATGGCGAGACGTGCACGGGTGACTCGGCACGCCGGGCCGGCAACGAATTCCTCTTCCAGATGCTCGCCCAGCAGAATGTCGAGGCCCTCGGTGAGGCCGGTGCCACCAAGATCGTGGTCACCTGCGCGCACTGCTTCAACACCCTCAAGAATGAGTACCCCCAACTCGGCGGGTCGTATGAGGTCCTGCACCACACCCAGTTACTGAACCGGCTCGTCCGCGAGCGCCGCCTGGTCCCCGTCGCCCGCCCCGCCGCCCAACCGACCCAGTCCACGGTTCGGGATGTCGCCTCGACCGCCGACACCGTCACCTATCACGACCCGTGCTACCTCGGACGACACAACCAGGTGTACGCGCCCCCGCGCGAGCTGATCGAAACCCTGCCCGGGGTCACACTCAAGGAGATGCCCCGCCACGGCGAGCGGTCCTTCTGCTGCGGCGCCGGCGGCGCGCGGATGTGGATGGAGGAGAAGCTCGGCTCGCGGATCAACACCAACCGAACCGACGAGGCCCTGGCCACCGGGGCTCAGCGCATCGCGGTGGGCTGCCCGTTCTGCAAGGTCATGCTGACCGACGGCCTGACCGAGCGCCAAACAGAGGGGCGCTTCGCCGACGTCGAAGTTGTCGACATCGCCCAAATGCTGCTGGCCGCGGTCAAGACCGAGCCGGTGGCCGCGGGCAGCCAGGCCTAACCGAAGACCGCCTCGACCTCGTCGCGCGGCACCTGCTCTATCCGCGCATGCCGCCACCGGGGAGCGTTATCCCGGTCGACCAGCTTTGCGCGCACCCCTTCGACGAAGTCGCCGGCCGCGAGCATGCCCCGGGCCACCCGAGCGTCGACGTCGAGGCTCTCGCCGAGGTCGCTCTCCCGCGCAGCCCGGCGGATCCGTTCCAAGCTCACGCACACCGCCAGCGGTGAGCGTTCCCGCAGCACTGCCGCGCAGGAGCGCGCGCCCGGATCCGGGTGCCCCGCAAGCCGCTGCACGATGACCCCCGCATCGGTGCCGGCGAAACACGCATCGATCCACCCCCGGGCGGCCGCCAGGGGGGCGCGGCCCGCATCTGGCGGGGTCTCGTGGTAGCGGTCGGCCAGCCCCATCACCAGAGCATCGGCCGCCGTAAAGGTGGCGCCGGTGAGGGCGGCATATGTCCCGAGTTCCCCCGGTGCGCGGGCCAGCAGGTAGGTCATCCCGACATCCGGGAAGAAGCCGATGGCCGTCTCGGGCATCGCCAGAATGCTCCCGGCCGCAATGCGGCGATGCCGCGCGTGGGCGCTGATGCCGAGCCCGCCGCCCATCACATAGCCCGTCATGATCGTGGTGACTGGTTTGGGATAGGTCGCCAGCCGCAGGTCCAGGGCATACTCCCGGACCCAGAACTCAAGCGCCGCTTCGTGATCGCCCGCGTGGATCAGATCGCGCACGGCCAAGACATCGCCGCCTGCACACAGTCCGCGCTCCCCCGCGCCGTCCAGAACCACCGCATCGACCGCCCGGTCGCCCTCCCACAGATCGAGCTGGGCGCACATGTCCTCCACCATCTCGCGGGTCAGCGCGTTCAGCGCCCGCGGGCGGTTCAGGCGGATGTATGCGGTCCCGCTCGCCACGGCGTACTGAACCTGATCCGTTCCCCGCCCGCCCGAGGCGAAATCGGTCGGCACCGGACCAAACCCGTGGGCTTCCGGGCGTTCATTCCCGGGCATCTGCGTCACGACAGGTCGGCCATCAGGGCAGCCAGCCGGGCGCGGGAGGGGATCTCGAGCCGTCGATAGATCGTCGCCAGGTGATTGTCCACCGTGCGCGGCGAGAGAAACAGCCGCTCGGCGATCTCCTTGCTGGTCAGGCCCGCCCCCACGAGCTCGGCAACAGCGCGCTGGGCACGCGTCAGGTTCGCCAGCGGTGAGGACTCGAGCGCCGCGCCATTGTCACCAGACTCGATGCGGATTGCTGCCTCCAAACCCGCCGCGGAGACGTGCCCGTCGACGAGCCAACTGGGAGCTGGCCGCGGCGGGGGAAGCGTCATACCGCTGAAACCAGGGCGTGCGGTGACCGCGGCTCCCCGGACGGCGCGCAAGCGGGATGCGACCCAGGCGCACTTGCCGGCATGGTCGGGTCGGACCTCACGCAGCGTGGCGGCCAAGCCGTCGAAGGCATCCGCGGCGCGCAAGGGCAGGGGGCACCGGGCACTGCGGCGCACCGCCGCGGCATACATGCTCCCGGCTTGGGTCAGATCGCCTTGGGCGAGCAGGGCATCGCCGAGGACGATACGGGCCTCGACGCCATCGCGCTCGAGGCGGGCACTGTCAGCCAGAACCAC
>CALLZC010000063.1 GCA_937858995.1 uncultured Nostocoides sp. | reverse complement strand
TTTCAAGCAGAAGACGGCATACGAGATAGGAGTCCGTCTCGTGGGCTCGGAGATGTGTATAAGAGACAGCCCCATGCGTGGGGGTCTGCAGGTGAGCATGGCCGCCGAACATGTGCCTGGGCACCGCTGGGAGCACCTGGTCGAAGTGGACGGCGCGATCGACGGCACCCGATTGATCGAGCGGCTGCCCTCGGTCGAGGGAGTCGCCGTCCTGTCGGCGGGACGGGCCGGCATCGCGTTGGAGCGCGTCTGCCCGGAACCGCTGCCCGAGGGCGTCCTGGACGAGGTTCTCGACGCGCTGGTCCGGGCGGTCGACCTGGTGGTCGTGGACTGGAATGGGCTCCCGCGGCCCGGTCTGGGACCGTGCGTGCTCATCGTCCCGGCCGACCCCCGGGGGTTGGCCGATGCCGAGGTCTGGCTCGGCCGGTGCGGCGGCGAGGATCTTGCCGGGCTCCTGACGCGCGGTCGGCGCACCGAACGGCGGATCGCCGAGGCGATCGCGCAGGGTCTCGGGTTGCCGCTGCTCGGCGAGATCCGTGACGACCGCCAGGTGCTCGCAGCGCAGCGGCGTGGGGTCCCGCCGGCCACCGGCCGTCGGGGTTCGGTGCGCCGGATCGCCGACGACCTGGTATCCGCCGTCCTGGCAGCGAGCGACTCCCTGGGCGCATCGGACCCGGTCGAGCGTGGTCACGGATCCTTCGGTCATCGAGGCGCGCCCTGATGCACTTCGCCGAGGGGATCGAGCGCGCCGTCATCGCCGGTCGCATACCGGACGCGTGCACCATCCGAGAGGTGGTCGAGGAGTCAGCGGAGCGGCTGGGTGAGCGCGGCGTGCGACGGCATACGGGATTCCTGGAGGCCGAGTTGGCCGGTCTGGGGCCGCTGGCGGCGCTCGTGGTGCGCGAGGGGGTGACGGACATCCTCGTCAACGGTTCCGGGGAGACGTGGGCGGATCGGGGCGCGGGCTTGGAACGGGTCCCCGATCACGACTTCGAGTCAGCCGAGCACGTGCGGCGGTTCGCGGTCCGGCTTGCGGGGGTGTCCGGTCGGCGCCTGGACGATGCGCAGCCGTGGGTGGACGGATTGCTGCCCGGTGCGGTTCGCCTGCATGCCATCTTGCCGCCGCTCGCTGCCGGCGGGACCTGCGTGAGCCTGCGCCTGCTGCGCCGCGATGCCGTGCGATTGGCGGACCTGCAGGCGGCCGGCATGTGTACTCCGGGCGAGGCCATCCGCCTGGGTCGGTTGGTGCGCGAGCGGGAGGCATTCGTGGTCACCGGGGGAACGGGGGCCGGCAAGACGACGCTCCTGGCTGCGCTGCTGGGTGAGGTCGATGCGAATGAGCGGATCGTGGTCGTGGAGGATGTCCTGGAAATGCCGCTCAACCGCGGCCATGTGGTGCGGCTGCAGGCGCGGGCGCCCAATGTCGAGGGGCATGGCGGTGTCAGCCTCGTGGACTTGGTCCGGCAGGCGTTGCGCATGCGCCCGGACCGGCTGGTCGTGGGGGAGGTCCGGGGCGCGGAGGTCCGCGAGCTGCTCCAGGCACTGAACACCGGGCACGAGGGTGGCTGTGCCACTTTGCATGCCAACAAGCCGGCCGATGTCCCGGCCCGGCTCGAGGCGCTCGGCGCGCTGGCCGGTATGTCGCCCGCGGCGGTGCGCGCTCAGGTCGCCACGGCCCTCAAGACCGTGGTGCACGTGGCCCGCACGCCCGCGGGGCGGCGTGTCGTCGCGATCGCGGACCTGTAGCGATGGGCCTCGCCCTCGCCGTGATCCTGCTGGTCGCCGGCGCGTATGCGGTGTGGCCCCGGCCTCGGGTTCCGCGCTCCCGGGTCGCCCTCGTCGGGCCCGTGGACCGGGTGGAGTCGATCGCGGGGGCCCTGGAAGCGATCGCCTTGTGCCTGCAGGCGGGGCTGACGCCGGTGCAGGCCGTGGACGTGGCGCTGGATCAGCAGCGTCGAGCCCGGGTCGAGGCTGCCTCGGGTGATGATGCGGCGATGGGGGCCATCCTGGCGGACGTCCGTCGGGCCCTGCGCCGTGGTGCCCCGGGGGGACCGGTCTGGGCCCGTCATACGGCGCAGTATCCGGAATTGCGCGTGGTGGCCGGTGCCTGGACCCTGACCGAGGCCAGTGGTTCGGCGCTGCACCCGGCGGTGATGTGGGCAGTGGGCCAGTTGCGCGAGCAACGCGCTGCGCGCGAACGCCTCGCTGCCGTGACGGCGGGTGCCACCTCCTCGATGGCGCTCATGCTCGTGCTGCCGCTGTCCGGAATGCCCGTGGGACTGCTCGTCGGGGTCAGCCCGGTGGAGCTCTATGGTTCGTGGCCGGCCGGGCTGGCGTGCGCCATCGGGTTGGGCCTCGCGGGGGCTGGAATGGTCCTGTCGCGACGCCTGCTGCGCCGGGCGCTGCAGCCGAGGCGGATTGCGGGCGCTCCGGGCCTTCCCGATGCCACCGTCGACGAGCTCGCGGATGCGGCTTTGATGCTGCACTTGGCGCTGTCCTCCGGCGCCGGGATCCTGCAGAGCCTGGAGCAGGTTGCCGACGTCTCGGCCCCGCGGATCCGGGCCGAACTGCGCCGGGTGGCGGCCGGCTATCGCTGGGGGTTAGGCCATGAGCGTTCCTGGGCGTATGCGGCCCCCGACTGGGCACCGGTAGCCAGCGCCCTCGCGCTGTCCCTGGAGCATGGTGCGGCGCCGGCGGCGAGTGTGCAGGCGGCCGGACTGCGGCTTGCCGCCGCCGAGCGCTCGCGACTGGCGGCCGCGGCGGGCCAGGCCGAGACCTTCCTTCTGGTTCCGTTGGCGGTGCTCTTCCTGCCCTCCTTCGCCTTGACGACAGTGATCCCCCTGGTCATCGCGCTGGTTCCGCGAGACCTGGGCTTCTGAGCCGACCGGGAGCTCGCGAACCGCTCCTTGACGCCCCCGCCGCTCGCGTTGTCCACAGGAGAGACCGTGACTTTCGTTGATCCACAGCTTTTTTCGGGCCGCTGGTGCACGTGCTGGCGGGCGAGAAGAGTGGTCGCACCGACCGGCGCGGGGCTGGTCATCTCCGAAGGGAAAGCACATGTCGCACCAACTCGCAGCACGATTCACCACGGCTCGATCACGACTCGTGGCCCCTGGCGCTCGCCGCAGCGAGGCGGGCCTGACGACCATCGAATGGGCGCTGGTCACGCTCATGGTCTGCGCCTTCTGCGTGACAGCGCTAGGTGTCCTCGGCTCGACCGGGGCCAAGGCCATCGGCGACATCATCGCGCGGGCGTTCTCCAAGGGCGACGGAGCGTGAGCGCCGGCCCGCCGCGCGTGACGCCTCGGGCGGCTGTGGCCGGCCGGGGATGCGGCGGGCAACGCCCGGGCGAATCGGGCGTGGTGACGGTGGAACTGGCCTTCGGGATGGTGGCCTTTGCGCTCTTCCTCGTGCTCACAGTGACCGCGCTTGCCACCGGGGTCGATCACCTCCGGTGCGCGGAGGCCAGCCGGGTCGGGGCCCGGCTGGCCGCCCGCGCAGAGCCGGCCGGGGCTGTCGTCGACGCGGCACTGGCTGCGGCGCCGGCAGGCTCCCGGGTCAGGATTTCCGGGGGCGCTGACCTGGTGGTGGTGACTGTGACGGCACCCGAGCGCGGCATCTTTGCCCGCCTCGGCATCGACGTCGCGGCCGTGGGTCGGTCCGTAGCGGCTCGGGAGGTGCGATGACGCGGCACAAGAGCGCGGGGTCCGGGACCGTGCTCACGATCGTGCTGGTGGCGACCATGCTGGTTCTGCTCCCGCTTGTGCTGGGCCTGGTCAGTGCCCTGCAGGCCAACCAGCGCGCCCGGGGGGCGGCAGACCTCGGGGCGCTTGCCGCCGCCGCCGCCTTCGCCGGCGGCCGGGACGCCGCGCTCTCCTGTCGGCACGCGGCCCGGTTCGTCCGGGCGAATCGCGCCGAACTCGCAGAGTGCTCGATCTCGGCCGCCGGACGGGTGGCACTCGAGGTCCGCGTCGGGGTCAACGTGCCCCCAGTCGGCTATCGCAGCACCACGGCGCGTGCGTGGGCTGGACCGGTCCTGGTGTCGTGAGCCTCATGCCTGCGCGGCCGGTTGGGCGGGTGCCGTGCGAAGGTCGCCCGCCGATGACGCGACGGGGCGTCAGCGCGGATACCGTTGGGGTGAGCCGTCACGCCCCAGGTGGTCGGCTCTGGCGACCGGTTCCGGGCGTCACCGACTCACCCAAGGGAGCGTTCGGTCAGATGATCATCCTCGGCCTGCTCTTCATCCTGTTCGTGGCCCTCGTCGGGACCTGGTTCTATCTGGCCCTTGCCGATCTCGCTGGCGGCGGCCCGGCGAATGATCTCAGCGCCATGGGGATCACCATCGGACTCTCTCCGGCGGCCCTGCTCTTGACCGGGTTCGCCAGCGCGCTCGCGCTGGCGATGGGCCTGTATCTGATCAAGGCCGGACTCTCCTCCAGCGCGCGTCGGCGCCGGGAACGCAAGGACCTCGAGCGCACTGCCGCCGAGAGCCAGCGGGCAGCCGATGCGGCGGCCGCCGAGCGCCTGCGCACCGAAAAGGCGGCGCCGGTCGAGCCGACCCGCCGCTCCGTCACCGAACCGGTGCGTGACTCCACGGCGGGCTGGACACCCGGCGACGGGCGTCGCGGTTAGCACGCACCGCAGCAGCGCCGACGGGGAGCGCAAGCGCCCGAAGGGTCAGCGTCCCAGCTCGGCGTACTCCGGAAAGCGGGTGAGCATGGCGGCATCGATCAGCCGCACATGGGCCATCAGGTCCTCGTCGTAGTACGCGTGCCACGCCTGGTCAGGGCGTCGGCCGCCCTTGGTCGGCAACACCTTGGCCGCATCGAGGATGAAGCGTCGGCGGTCTTCGGGAACACAGACCTCCCCCAGTCGCTCGAAGAGTTCCTGGTTGAGGTTCTCGGTGTGGATGAAGCGCACATCGCGGGTGCCAACGGTCAGGGCCGTGACGATGTCGTGGCTCGACGACGTCACATCGGGGGCCGGCGCCGGAGCGAACTGAGCGGCATAGCGCACCGTCTGCCAGCCCAGGTCGGATCGATCGGGGGTGTCCAGGCGATACCCAACCTGGGCGAACACCCGGCAGAACTGGCTGAAGGTCAGGTCCGGGAAGCTCGGGTAGTCGTGGTGCACCCGGTCCCAGTCGTAGCGCGAGAGCTCGGCGTTGGCGCGCCCCTTGCGCCATTCGCCAAATTCGTAGATCGAGACATAGGCCTCAAAGGGGCTGCGTACGGTGGCCAGGACGGGCAGGTGGGCGTGTGATGCGGGGATCTGATGGCGTGCGGCGTGCTTGTGCACATGTTGGCGAGCGGGAGCGCCCAGCGGTTGAGTTCCGCCCAGACGGGCGCGAACGCGCTGCGTCCCCGCGGGATAGAGGCGAGCGAGCATGGCGGCAACGAAGGTGCCCCCCGTTTTGGGCGGGTGCAAGAAGACGAAGTCGTCGGTGAGGATCATGGACCGGACCACGTGCTCGTCATGGGCGGATCGTACGTGGCTCGGGCCGCGGCCACGAGCACCTAGGTTGCGGCGGCCAGGGCCGCGCCGATGACCCCCAAAACGATGCCCGCACCTTCCTTGTCGAGTGGTTCGTTGCCATTGCCGCACTTTGGTGAAACCACGCAGCGCGGGCAGCCCCGCTCGCAGGGGCAGCCCGCGATCAACTCGCGCGTAGCGGCCAGCCAGGCGGGGAGCACCTCGAACCCGCGCGCGGCATACCCAGCACCTCCGGGATAGCCGTCGTAGATGAGGATCGTCGGCTCCCCAGTGGCGGGATGCGCGGCGCTCGATACCCCGCCGATGTCCCAGCGGTCGCAGGTGGCGAACAGCGACAGCATGCCGATCGCCGCATGCTCGGCGGCATGCACCGACCCCGCGATCCGCGGCCCGCTCAGGCCGGACGCATGCAGGACTGCCTCGGGCAGATGCCACCACAGACCTTCGGTGGTGAACGTGCGCTCGGGCAGTTCCAGCGGGTGCCTGCCGAGCACTTCGCCTCCCGGCAGGCGACGCGTGAAGGAGACCACCTGGGTGCGCACGGTGACGGCTCCCCGGCATACCGTCACCGCTGCGGCCAACTGCACGGCATCGGGGGTTGCCAGGTCGAACTCCGAGCGCGACTGCGCGATCGTGGACCAGCCCGGATCGCCGGGGACCACGGTGGCCGTGGCTGCGGCCCGATCGAGGTCGGTCACCACGAACGACCGGCCCTGGTGCACGTGGACGGCGCCCGGATGGACGTGGTGATCGGCCGACGCGTCATCGATGGTGCCGACGACGCGACCGCTTGCCTCCTCGACGATGGCGAGCACCTCGCCGGCCGTACGCAACGACCCGATGCCCTCGGGGCGGCCGTCATGCGGCCAAAACCAGCCGGCTGGCCGGCGACGCACGGCGCCCGCGGCCTCCAGACCGGCGAGCGCGGGCAGCATTCCCGGGCCGAAGAGCGCCGTGTCGGCCTCGGTGACGGGCAACTCGTGGGCAGCGGCCAGCAGGTGGCGGGCGAGCAAGCGTGGATTGTCCGGATGGATGACGGTTGCCTCGATCGGCGCCTCGAAGATCAGCTCGGGATGCTCCATCAGATAGGCATCGAGCGGGTCATCGGCGCCGATCAGCACCGCCAGTGAGGCCTGCCCGCCCCGGCCGGCCCGGCCGGCCTGCTGCCACAGCGAGGACAGCCGGCCCGGCCAGCCGGCCATCACGACCGCGTCCAATCCCTGGATGTCGATGCCCAGTTCGAGCGCATTCGTCGCCGCCAGACCACGGAGTTCGCCGGTGCGCAGCGCCGCCTCCAGCGCGCGGCGTTCCTCGGGCAGGTAACCACCGCGATAGGCGGCCACTCGCTCGCTCGAGCCGAGTGCTTGCAGGTGCCGGTTGGCGGCTGAGGCGACCGCTTCGACCCCAGCCCGGGACCGGGCGAAGGTGAGGGTTTGAATCTGTGCCGCCACTAATGCTGCGAGCAGGCGCGCCGCCTCCGTGCCGGCCGCTGGGCGCCGCGGGGCGCCGTCCTCTCCGGCATTCGGCCGCGGCTCCCACAGCGCAAAGGTGACGGCGCCGCGCGGGGAGCCGTCCTGGGTGATTTCCGTCACGGGAAGCCCGGCCAGCGCACGGGCATGTGTCCCTGGTTCGCCGGCGGTTGCGGAGGCGAAGACGAAGACCGGGTCGGCCCGATACCTCGCCAGCACCCGCCTCAGCCGCCGCAGGACCAGCGCCACATTGGATCCGAAGACGCCCCGATAGGCGTGCGACTCATCGATCACGACCAAGCGCAGCGCACGCAGGAACGAGGCCCATCGGGCGTGGCCGGGCAACAACGAATGGTGCACGAGGTCCGGATTGGTCAGCACCACATTGGCGTGGTCACGGATCCATCGGCGCTCGTCCGGCGGTGTGTCTCCGTCATAGGTGGCGCAGCGCACCCCGGGGAGTTGTAGGGCCTCGATGTGGGCGGCCTGGTCGGCGGCCAACGCCTTGGTCGGGGCGACATACAGCATGGTCGCGCCCCGGCCATTGGGCGCCCGCGTGCCCTCGATGACGCTCGTGAGTCCGGGCAGCAGATAGCCCAGCGACTTCCCGGAGGCCGTTCCGGTCGCGATGGCGGTATTCCGACACTGACGGATCTCCTCCGCCGCGAGCGCCTGATGACTCCACAAGCGTGTCACGCCGCGCTGGGCCAAGGCCGCCATCAGGCTCGGTTCGACCCAGTCCGGCAGGGCAATCTGTTCACCGTCGCGGGCCGGAAGGGTGCGAACGTGGCGCAGCGGCGAGAACGGCCCGGCATCGGCGAATCCACGGATCCAGTCCGTGAGCTCGTGCGGATCGCGAGCGCCGGCCACCCGGCCGGCTGCGACATGTGGTGAGTGCGACATCTGTCGTCTACCGTAAGCGCGCTACGACGCGCCGCGGCCCGTCAGCCACAGCGAAGGGGGTATGGATGTCCACGATGCTGTCCGTCTCCTCGGACAACCACGGTGATGTTGTCGTCATCCGGGCTGTCGGTGATGTCGATGCCACGACAGCGGGAGTCTTGCGGGAGGCACTGACAATGCCTCTGGCGTCGGGTCGGGTCAACCTGGTCGCTGACCTCAGCCAGGTCCAGTTCATGGATTCCAGCGGCCTGGGTGTGCTGGTCGGTCGGCTCAAGGCGGCGCGACAGGTGGGGGGTGGTTTGCGGTGCGTGGTGACCACGGATCGCATCCGGCGGATCTTCAACGCCACGGGCCTGGAACGGGTCCTGCCGTTGTACGACAGCGCGGCGGATGCCGTGGCGGCCTTCGATGTGCCGCAATCGTGACGTGACGCCGCCCACAGGATGCGGGAGCGGCTAAAACACCGGTATACCCTGACGGCGACGTCCTGGCCGCATCGACCTGCGCCCAGGACCTTTTGACGCATACCCATCGAGGAGGATGGCTGATGACGGGCCTGGTATCCATGCTGCCCGCGGCTGATGCACGTCTCGACCTGACCGGAAACAACCTGTACTTGACCTATGTGGTTGCGGGTATCGCCGCGATCTCGCTGGTCATGGGTTGGATCTTCCGCTCTCAGGTTCTGGCGCACAGCCCTGGAACCGAAAAAATGCAAACGATCGGCGCGGCGGTCGAGGAGGGTGCTCAGGCGTATCTGCGCCGGCAGTTCCGCACCCTGGGGATCTTCGTGGTCCTGGTCTTCGTCCTGCTGCTCTTCCTGCCCGCCGACTCGGACGCGGTCAGGTGGGGGCGCTCGGGCTTCTTCATCGTCGGGGCCTTGTTCTCCGGCGCCATCGGCTATCTGGGCATGAGTTTGGCTGTCAAGGCCAACGTCCGGGTGGCCGAGGCGGCGCGGGTGGGCAACCGCGACGAGGGCATCAAGGTGGCCTTCCGGACGGGTGGCACTGTCGGCATGGCGACCGTCGGTCTGGGTCTGCTCGGGGCCTCGGTCGTGGTGATCCTGTATCAGGGTGACGCCCCCAAGGTGCTCGAGGGCTTTGGCTTCGGCGCCGCCCTCCTGGCCATGTTCATGCGGGTCGGCGGTGGCATCTTCACCAAGGCCGCCGATGTCGGTGCGGACCTGGTGGGCAAGGTCGAGGCAGGCATCCCCGAGGACGACCCGCGCAATGCTGCGACCATCGCGGACAATGTCGGCGACAACGTCGGTGACTGCGCCGGTATGGCGGCGGACCTCTTCGAGTCGTATGCCGTCACCCTGGTCGCTGCCCTGATCCTCGGCTCCGTCGCGTTCGGCGCCTTCGGTCTGGTCTTCCCGCTCATCGTGCCTGCGATCGGTGCGGTCACGGCCCTGCTCGGTGTCTACATCACCAAGGCGCGGCCGGGCGAGAACGCCCTCAAGGCCATCAACCGCGGCTTCTACATCTCCGCGGCCGTCTCGGCAGCGCTCACCGCGGTCGCGGCATACACCTACCTGCCGTCCACCTTCGCCGAGCTCGGCTCGAGCAATGCGGCGATCACCGAACTGGCGGGGGATCCGCGGCGCACCGCGCTGCTCGCGGTCATCATCGGCATCGTCCTCGCCGGGATCATCTTGTGGCTGACCGGCCACTTCACGGGCACCGACGCCCGCCCGACCAATGACGTTGCCAAGACCTCGCTCACCGGGCCGGCGACCGTCGTGCTCTCCGGTATCGGGGTCGGCCTCGAGTCCGCGGTCTACACCACGGCCATCATCGGTGGCGCGGTCTACCTCGCGTTCCTGCTGGGCGGCGGGTCCACCGCGCTATCGCTCTTCTTGATCGCGCTCGCCGGTTGCGGGCTGCTGACCACGGTCGGTGTCATCGTCGCGATGGACACCTTCGGTCCGGTCTCCGACAACGCCCAGGGCATTGCCGAGATGTCCGGCGACGTCGACGGCGAGGGTGCCAAGATCCTCACCGAGCTCGACGCTGTCGGCAACACAACGAAGGCCATCACCAAGGGCATTGCCATTGCCACGGCCGTGCTGGCGGCAACCGCGCTCTTCGGCGCGTATTCCGACGCCTGGCAGGGCGCAGTCACCAAGATGTCCCTGGACGGCACCCTCGGTGGCGAACCCGAGGGTCGCACCCTGCAGCTCTTCGACACCCAGATCGTCTCGCCGAACACCCTGGTCGGGCTGCTCCTCGGCGCCTCGGTCGTCTTCCTCTTCTCCGGTCTGGCGATCAACGCGGTGACCCGCGCGGCCGGCGCCATCGTCTTCGAGGTGCGCCGCCAGTTCCGCGAGATCCCCGGGATCATGGAGGGCACCACGAAGCCGGAGTACGGTCGCGTCGTCGACATCTGCACCCGGGACAGCCTGCGTGAGCTGGCCACCCCGGGGCTGCTCGCCGCGCTCATGCCGATTGCCGTCGGTTTCGGACTCGGCATCGGCGCTCTCGCGGGATTCCTGGCCGGAGCCATCAGCGCCGGCGCACTGATGGCCGTCTTCCTCGCCAACTCCGGTGGGGCGTGGGACAACGCCAAGAAGATCGTCGAGGACGGTCGCTACGGCGGCAAGGGCACCGATGCGCACGCCGCCACCGTCATCGGCGACACTGTCGGCGACCCGTTCAAGGACACCGCTGGTCCGGCCATCAACCCGCTGATCAAGGTCATGAACCTGGTCTCGGTGCTCATCGCACCTGCCATCGTCACCTTGACGCTCGGCACCTCGGCGAACGCCGGAGCCCGGTATGCCATCGCCGGTGGGGCGCTGCTGATCGTTGTCGTTGCCGTCGCCATCTCTCGGCGTCGCTCGATCTCGATCGGTGCGGACCTGGAGCCCCCCACCGCGTCGGTGGGCACCTCCGGCGCGCCGGAGCTGGCGGGGCCAGCGGGGCAGGCCGCCGGGGCCCGGGTCCCGGACGCTGATGCCGCTCCGACGTCATACAGCGGACACAACTGAGCGACGATCAGCACGGCTCGGTCACGCACCGATAACGATCCGTCGTAGGCCCGGTGCGGCCTGTCCTTGAGGCAGGCCGCACCGGGCCTACGGTCGTCTGGGCGGACAACCCGATGGGCTCCCGGCGCGTCATAGCGGCAGGGCCACGAGGGGCCCCATTCATCCCGAGGGGAGAGCCAGATGACACCGGACGTCGTGGTGCTGAGTCGTGCGGGGGAAGCCAGCCTTCCGCGCCCGAGCGTCAAGGCCCTCAGGGTGCGGTATGCCGTGCGCTTCGTGGTCCAACACGATCGGCCGAGCGGGCCGCGGGCCGCGGCCCTGCTCTCGGGGGCCAGGGTCCTGGCGGCCACCAATGTGGCGCTGCCAGTGCTCGACGACGCCCTGCTCGACCGGCTCCCGGACCTGCGCCACGTGGTGCTCTACGCCACCGGCTACGAGCATCTCGACATCGCCGGTCTGGACCGGCGCGGCATCACCGTCTCGACGCTGCCCGACTACGCCACCAATGCGGTGGCCGAGCACGCGCTCGCGCTCCTTTTCGCCAGCGCCGCGCGGGTGCACCTGAGCAATGACAAGTCCGTCGGGCGGGCGCCCCAGGATGTCTCCTTGCGGGGCGTCGAAATCACCAACCGCACCCTGGCGATCATCGGACTCGGCCGCATCGGCCGCCGGTTGGCGACCCTGGCCCGGGGGCTCGGCATGCGCGTCATCGGCGCCGATATCGATCCGGGCGCGCGGGTGTCCGCGCGGCGGGCCGGCATACCCACCCTGACGCTCGCGGAGTGCCTGCACCAGGCGGACCTGGTCGCCGTGACCGCGTCCACGATCGCCGGCCAGTACCCCATCCTCGACACCACGGCCCTGGCCCGCCTGCACCCGGACGTATTCGTCGTCAATGTGGGACGCCCCGCGCTCGTGGATGGCGCCGCTATGCGAACGGCCTTGCTGGCACACCACATTCGCGGGTATGCCGTGGACGAGGTCATCTTGGACCCGGCCGATCCACTCGATGCGCTGCTCATCGCGCAGGGGCGGGTTCTCCAGAGCGCGCACAGTGCGTGGTGGCGCGATGAGGCGCTGGCGAATGGCGCGCAAATGTTTGCCACGGCGATTCAGGCGGCCGCTGATGGCGCGCCCATTCACGTGGTGCCTTCCGCGCCGGTGCTGGCCCGTGCGGCAGGCTAGCCCCGTGCACCCCGTCATTGTCCGCGCCCGAAGCCGACTCGTGATCGCCCTGGTGCTGCTGGCGGTTGCCGCGCCGGCCGCCCTGGTGGCGGCGCAGTACCCCGCATACTGGCGTTGGGTGGCGCTCGAGCTGACGCCGATGACCTGGCTGCAGACGGTCATTCTGGTCCTCGCTGGTGCCGCGTCGGCGCTGATCGCGGTCCTGGGGCGGGCGCTGCAGTGGCCTCGAATCCACCGGGTGGCCCACTGGGTGCTGGCGTTCGGATTCGGCTATCTCGCCCTGGATGATCGCTTCGCCATTCACGAGCGGATCCGGGATCGCATCTTGGCCCCACGGGATGTCCGCCTTCCCGGGCTCGACTTCTTGGCTCCCGGGGACTTCCAGGTGTTGCTGATGGGGGTTGCTGGCCTCGCGCTCTTGCCTGTCGTGGTGCGGGCCTTGCGCGCCGACCGGTTGGCGCTGCGGCTGTTCGCGCTCGGGGTGCTGTGCTCGGTCAGTGCCATCGCGATGGATGCCATCGACCCGGCCACGATGCCGCTGGACGTGGAACGGCTCGCGCAAACACTCGAGGAATGCGTGGAACTGCTCGCCGGATGCTTCTATCTCGCCGCCCTGGGCGTGCGCCTGCTCGGTGTCATCGGCCTGGCGCTCGTGCCTGAGCCGGTTGGCGTCTCGGATGCTGGGTCCGAGCAGGGGAGCGTGCCGGGACGCGCCGCCGAGCCCGCGAGCAGTTCTCAGCTCGCCAGCCCGCAGTCGGCCGAGCCCGCTGGCATCCCAGAGCCCACGAGCCCGCAGTCGGCCGAGCCCACGAGCCCGCGGTCGGCCGAGCCCACGAGCCCGCAGTCGGCGGAGCCGGGGCGCGCAGCGGTGTCCGAACTCGCGGCCGTCAGTGCGCCGCAGTGAGGCGCACGAGATGATGCCCACGCTCCATCCTGAGCTGATCGCGGCCCTGCGCGACGACCTCGCTGAAGCGTCATACACCGTAGCCAGCGTCACCGACCTGCTCGGACCGGTGGCCGCCGCGGCCCTGAGCCGGGACCAGGCGCTGCCGGCCGAACGTATCACCCGCGCGAGCGCGAATCCGGTCGCTGTGCTCGTGCGCCTGTTCGCGCTGGGTGATCCGGTCGAGCAGGCCCTGGTGGCCAGCGCCCTGCCGCGACTGGGGTCGGCGGGCGCGATCCGCCTGGGATTGGCCCGCGCGGAGGGCGACGCGCTCGTTGCCATCGTGGACCTGCGCCCGTACACCGACGGGGAGCTGATGTGGTGGATCGCCTCGGACCTGGGTGAGCTGGCGACCCGGGCCCCGCTGCCGGAGGACCACGTGCTCGGAGTGGGCGGTGCGTCGACAACTCTGGCCTCATGGACACCCCGACCGGACGTCATACGCGCCCTCGATCTGGGCACTGGGTGCGGCGTGCAGGCCTTGCACCTCGGCGCCCATGCCCGCGAGATCGTGGTCACCGATATCTCCCAGCGGGCGCTGGCTTTCGTGCGGTTCAATGCCGCCCTCAATGGGCAGAACTGGGATATCCGCCACGGTTCGATGCTCGATCCCGTTGCGGGGGAGCAGTTCTCGCTCATTGTGAGCAACCCGCCGTTCGTGATTACACCGCGCGGCCACGGGCTGCCCACCTTCGAGTATCGCGATGCGGGGGAACGCGGTGACGCGGTCGTCGAGCACTTGGTCACCCATGTGGGGCAGCATCTGGAACCGGGTGGCATGGCGCAACTGCTTGGCAACTGGGAGATCGTCGATGGGGCGCCGTGGACTCACCGTGTGGGGGCCTGGGCTCGGGAGGCCGGGGTGGACGTCTGGGTGATCCAGCGCGAGGTCCAGGATCCTGCGCAGTATGCGGAGACCTGGGCCCGCGATGGCGGGCACCTGAGCGGAACCGGCGAGTTCGCGCGGATGTATGCGGCCTGGCTGGACGATTTCGCCTCCCGCGAGGTCACCGGGATCGGGTTCGGGGTGATCACCTTGCACCGACCGAGCACCGACCGGGCGCCCTTCGTCGAGTTGCTGGATGCGCGGGCCCCGGTGCGCCTGCCGATGGGTGCCACGATCCTGGCCGGAATGCGCGCGCGGGCCTGGCTGGCCGAACACTCGGACGAGGAGGTGCTCGATGCGACCTGGGTGGTGGCACCGGACATCACGCTCGCCCAGCACTTTCGGCCCGGTCGGGCAGATCCCGAGGCGATCGAGCTGCGGCAGGGCGGCGGCCTGCAGCGCCGGGAGTCCCTGGACACTGGCGCCGCGTCATACCTGTCAGTTGCCGACGGTGACCTCACGCCGCGTCAGGCGCTGGCCGCCATCGCCGGGCTGCTCGAGAGCGATCAGGGCGAACTGGTGGCCGCGATGGTGCCGCGGCTGCGGTCCTGGATCGCCGACGGCATTCTGCTCCCAGAAGGCAACTCAGCGGAGGTCCCAGAAGGCACCTCAGCAGATGTCCCGGAAGCCAACTCGGCAGATGCCCCAGAAGGCAACTCAGCAGAGGCTGCGTTCAGAACCACATGATGCATCCTGTGGTTCTGAGCGCAACCTCTGCTAGCAGAGGTTAGTGACGGGGGGCCGAGCAGAGGTTAGTCAGGAGGGCCGGGGCGGGGTCAGGCGGCGAACTGCCAGGAGCGTTTGGACAGGCCGTACCAGAAGCCGGACACGGCGCTCTCGTTGGCGATCCCGCCACTGTCGTATGCCGCCCCGAGCGCCACATAGAGCGGCGCCCAGTGCTCCGTGCGGGGGTGTGCCTCGCGGGCGGCGGGGGCCCGCCGAGAGAAGTCCAGCAGGGCATCCAGGTCCTGGCTGGCCATCGCCTCGCTGGCCCAGTGGTCGAATTCCACCGAGGGGTTGGGGGCCGGGCCATCGGCGGGCATGGAGGGATTGAACCAGCGCAGATTGTGGGTGGTGAAGCCCGAGCCGACGATCATCGTCCCCTGGTCGCGCAGCGGTGCCAAGGCGCGCCCGAGCGTGAAGAGAGCCTGCGGTTCCAGGGTGGGCAGGGAGAGCTGGAGGACTGGGATATCCGCCTCGGGATACATCTCGACAAGGGGGACGTAGGCGCCGTGATCGAGTCCGCGCGTCTCGTCCCGGTGCACCCCCGACCGCAGGAGTGCGGTGACGTCCGCCGCGAGCGCGGGGGCGGGCGGGGCGTCATACCGCACGTCGTAGTACTTCTGGGGGAAGCCCCAGAAGTCATAGAGCAAGGGGACGGGACCGGCGCTGGCGCTGACGGTGACCGGGGCGGCTTCCCAATGAGCGGACACCATAAGAAGGGATTCCGGGCGCTCGAACCGAGCGGACCAGTCGGCGAGTTCGGCGCGCCAGGTCGGGTCGTCGGCCAGCGGGGGAGCCCCGTGGCTGAGGTACAGGATGGGGGCGCGATCGGTCATCGCGGCAGGCTATCAACATATAGTTCAATATTCAATCAACAGGATGAGTTAGACGGAGGCGGGGGGCATCGGTATACGGTGCTCCCCGGTACCCACCCCGATTGCCACCTCTGGCTCGGGGCGGCGAGGAAGGGTGTGTGAGGGTGTGGCCGGGCGCAAGCTCGTCATCGTGGAGTCCCCGAACAAGATCAAGAACATCTCGGCCTATCTAGGCCCGGAGTATGCAGTCGAGGCGTCGGTCGGGCACATCCGCGACATCCCGACGCCCTCGGAGCTGCCTCCGGAGATGAAGAAGGGTCCGTTCGGGAAATTCGGGGTGGACGTCGAAAACGACTTCGCTCCGTACTACGTCGTTGACGCCGACAAGAAACGCAAGGTCGCCGAGCTCAAGCGACTCCTCAAAGATGCCGACGAGCTCTACCTCGCCACGGATGAGGATCGCGAAGGGGAGGCCATCGCCTGGCACCTGTACGAGGCCCTGCAGCCCAAGGTCCCGGTCAAGCGGATGGTCTTCAACGAGATCACCCGAGAGGCGATCCAGCGCGCCGTCGCCAACACGCGCGACATCGACCAGGACCTCGTCGACGCCCAGGAGACCCGGCGGGTCCTGGACCGTCTCTATGGGTATGAGGTTTCCCCGGTTCTGTGGCGCAAGGTGCGGGCCGGGCTCTCGGCCGGGCGCGTGCAATCCGTCGCCACCCGGATGGTCGTGGAGCGCGAGCGCGAGCGGATGGCGTTTCGGGCCGCGTCCTATTGGGATGTGGACGCGGACTTCGCGACCGCGGGTCAGGAAGTCTTTGGTGCCCGTCTGACGGCCGTCGATGACGCGCGGGTCGCGACCGGCCGGGACTTCGGAGACGACGGCACCCTGGGGGCCAAGAAGGTCATCCACCTGGACGAGGCCGCCGCCACCGCGATTGCCGCGGGGGTGCGTCAGGGCGCCTGCGCCGTCACGTCGGTGCAGGACAAGCCATACACCCGTCGGCCCTCGGCCCCCTTCATCACCTCCACCTTGCAGCAGGAGGCCTCGCGCAAACTGCGCCTGTCGGCCGCCGACGCCATGCGCGTGGCGCAGCGGCTTTATGAGGGTGGCTACATCACCTATATGCGCACCGACAGCACGGTGCTCTCCGAGTCGGCCCTCTCGGCCGCCCGGTCGCAGGCCCGGGAGATGTATGGCGCGGCCTACGTCCCCGATGCCCCGCGCCGCTACAAGTCGAGCAATCCCGGAGCCCAGGAGGCGCACGAGGCGATCCGCCCCTCGGGTGACCGGTTCCGCACCCCCGCACAGGTCGCGGGGGAGTTGCGGGGCACCGAGTTCGCCCTCTATGAGTTGATCTGGAAGCGCACGGTCGCCTCGCAAATGGCCGACGCGGTCGGATCGACGGCCACCGTCAAGGTCGCAGCGAGCTTGCCCGACGGCCGCGTCGCGGAGTTCACCGCCAGCGGCACGGTCATCACCTTCCGCGGCTTTCTCGCCGCCTATGAGGAGGGCCGCGACGAGGAGGACACGCGCCGGAAGAAGGAGGCCAAGCTCGCCGCGCAGGAGGAGCGCCGCCTCCCGATCCTGATCGCGGGCGACACCCTGCGCGCCGACCGGGTCGAGGCGCAAGGCCACGAGACCACACCGCCACCGCGCTACACCGAGGCGACCCTGGTGAAGTCGTTGGAGGAGAAGCGGATCGGCCGCCCCTCGACATACGCCTCCATCCTGGGCACCATCCAGGACCGGGGCTATGTGAACAGCCGCGGCTCCGCCCTGGTGCCGACCTGGCTCGCCTTCGCGGTCACCCGCTTGATGGAGGTGCACTTCGGGCGCCTGGTCGATTACGACTTCACCGCCTCGATGGAATCCGACCTCGACGACATCGCCCGCGGCGACGCACACCGGGTCGAGTGGCTGCGCCGGTTCTACTTCGGCGACGAGGCCAGCTCCGCGGAAGGCCTGCGCGATCTCGTCGCCGACCTCGGTGACATCGATGCCCGCGCCATCTCGACCATCGACATCGGGGATGGCCTTGTCGTTCGGGTCGGGCGCTATGGGCCGTATGTCGAGGAGGTCGCCCCTGGCGGGGTCGACCCCACGACGGGCGAGATGGGCGAGGGAGCGGCCACCGCGCCACGCCGAGCCACCCTCTCCGATGACATCGCTCCCGCCGACCTGAGTGCGCAGCAGGCGCGCGAGCTGCTAGATGCCTCGGCCGATGACGGCCGCGAACTGGGTGTGGATCCGGTGTCCGGCAACCCGATCATCGCCCGGGCTGGGCGGTTCGGCCCCTATGTGACCGAGGTGCTGCCCGACCCGCCCGCGGATGCCCCCCGCACTCGGAAGGCCGCCGCGGCAAAACCGCGGACCGCCTCGCTCTTTGCCGACATGGACTTGCGCACCATCGATGTGGAGACCGCGCTCCGGCTGCTGAGCCTGCCGCGCCAGGTCGGTGTCCACCCCGAAACCGGCGTCGCCATCAACGCCCAAAACGGGCGCTATGGGCCCTATCTGACGATGGGCACCGACTCGCGTTCGTTGGAAAGGGAATCGCAGCTCTTCGAGATCACCCTCGATGAGGCGCTGGCGATCTATGCCCAGCCCAAGCAACGCGGCCGGGCCGCGGCCAAGCCGCCGCTCAAGGAGCTCGGGGCCGACCCGGTCAGCGGCAAGCCGGTGGTCGTCAAGGACGGCCGGTTCGGTGCCTATGTCACCGATGGCGAGACCAACGCCACGCTGCGCCGCGACGACGACCCAGAGAGCATCACCCCCGAGCGCGGCTTCGAATTGCTGGCCGAGAAGCGCGCCAAGGGCCCGACCACCCGCCGGGCGCCCGCGAAGCGGACCACCAAGGCCGCCAAGAAGACTGTCAAGAAGGCCACCAAGAAGTAGGCCAGCACGTCGTAGGCCATCCAGACGTAGGACGGGGGCCTCGGGTGTCCGAGTGGGAGCGCTCTCCCGCCCGGTCCCGGTGCGCGGTCGCCCAGTTGGCCCCATCGTGGGCGCCGTCGTGAGAACCGTCGGCGGGCGCCGTCAGTGGGCGGGACTAGATTGGCGGCCGTGACTAACGGGTTCTTCCTCGCCTTCGAGGGCGGTGACGGTGCGGGCAAGTCGACGCAGGTGGCCCTGCTCGCGGCCGCCCTGGCGAAGCGCGGGTATGCCGTGCTGACCACCCGTCAGCCCGGCGGCACCCCGCTCGGACAGGCGCTGCGCGACCTGGTCCTGCACGGTGATGCGATGGCGGCGCGCGCCGAGGCGCTGATCTTCGCGGCCGACAAGGCGCAGCACGCCGAGGCCGTCATCCGGCCGGCGTTGGACGCCGGGTCCGTGGTCATCAGCGACCGCTACACCGACTCCGCCGTCGCCTATCAGGGAGCCGGGCGCGACCTCGGGGCGCTCGAGGTGCATGCCCTGCAAATGTGGGCCGTCGACAACCTGGTTCCCGAGCTGACCGTCATCATCGACATTTCGGCCCACGACGGTCGGCAGCGTCGAGGGGCTGTCCACGATCGGCTGGAATCCGAGGCCGATGGCTACCACGACGCGGTGCGCTCCCATTTCCTGTCCCTGGCTGGGGAGGCCCCCGAGCGGTATCTGGTGCTCGATGGCACCCAGGACCCACGCGTCATCCACCGCCAGGTCATGGCGCGACTGGCCGACATGGGGCTTGTCACGTGAGCGTGTGGCGCGATGTGGTCGGCCAGGAACCGGCCCTGGCGATTCTCCAGCGCGCGGTTGCCCATCCTGATGCGATGACCCACGCGTGGCTCTTCACCGGGCCGCCGGGCTCCGGGCGCTCGGTGGCCGCGCGCGCCTTCGCGGGTGCCCTGCTCTGTCCGACCGGCGGATGCGGGTCCTGTCGTGAGTGCCGCACGGCCGTCGATGGGACGCACGCGGATGTCGACATCGTCGCGACGGAGGGGCTGTCCATCAAGGTCGACCAGGCCCGAGAGCTTGTGCAGTTGGCGGCCCGGCGGCCCTCCGTTGGGCGCTGGCGAATGATCATCATCGAGGACGCCGACCGTCTGACCGACCACTCGGGCAATGGCTTGCTCAAGGCGATCGAGGAGCCGGGGACCCGCACCATCTGGGTGCTCTGTGCGCCCTCTGTCGAGGATGTGCTGATCACCGTGCGCTCACGCTCTCGGCAGGTGCGTTTGCGCACCCCCCCGATCGACGCGGTGGCGGCCTTGCTCGTCGAGCGCGACGGGGTGGATCCCGCCATGGCCCAGTATGCGGCCCGGGCCGCCCAATCCCACGTCGGGTTGGCCCGGCGGCTGGCACGCGACGAAGGGGCCCGGATCCGACGCCGCCAAGTGGTGACCATGCCGACCCGAATCCGGGGTGTCGGCGACGCCGTCGGCGCCGCCGCCGACCTGATGGCCATTGCCGATGAGGAGAAGGAGGGGGCCCTCGCCGAGCGCAGCGCCAGCGAGCGCGAGCGGCTGCTGGCCACCCTCGGAGCCGACCCCGCGGCACGGACCCAGCCGCCCCACATACGCAGCCAACTCGTGGGCCTGGAGAAGGAACAGAAGGCCCGGGCCACGCGGCTGACCCGCGACGTCATCGACCGCACGCTGACCGACCTGCTCTCGGTCTATCGCGACGCCCTCGTGGTGGCGACCCGGGCCCCGGTCGCAGTGGTGAACGAGGACACGATGGACACGCTCACCGGCCTGGCGCGCGCCTTCTCCCCGGTGGGTTTGTTGCAGGCGATGGAGGCCATCGGCGTGGCCCGGGAGCGCATCGCGGCCAATGTGCCCCCGCTGCTTGCGTTGGAGGCGATGGCGGTCTCGCTGCGTTTGCCGCGGTGAGCTCGCACGCCCCCGGACGGGGCTGTGGCGGCCCCTGGGAGGTCGCTGCTGCCGAATCGTCACCAGATGGGGCACATCGTTATCCCGGTGCGATCTAGCGGCCCGTCGGCCGCCGGATCAGTGGGTTAGCGTCGTGCGCATGCTGAGTCCTGCGCGCCGTCCCCGGGTCCTGGTGGCCGCGATGGCCGCCGTCATCGCGCTGGCCGGCTGCAGCATCCCCAATCCGTTCGACCGGGGTGCGCAGGTGACGGGCACGCCGTTGGCCACCGGCCATAAGGTGCCTCCCGGGCAGGAGGAGCTCGCGAGCTTCTACAACCAGAGCGTGACGTGGAGCGACTGCGGCGGGCCCAAGTGCGGCAAGCTGACCGTTCCGGTCGACTACGCCGATCCGGGCGGCGAGACGATCCAGCTGGCCCTGCTGAAGGTCGAGAAGCGCGGCGGCGGCACCCGCGCCGGCTCCCTGGTGGTCAACCCCGGGGGGCCGGGGGGCAGCGGGGTGGAGTATGCCCGGTTCGCCGACTTCATCGTCGGCACACCCGTCCGCAGGGCGTATGACGTCGTCGGCTTCGACCCGCGGGGCGTCGCCGCCTCCGCGCCGATCCGGTGTGTCGAGCCCCCGGAACTGGACCAGTTCCTCGGCCAGGACCCGACTCCCGACGACGCCGCCGAACGGCAGCGCGCGGTGGAGATCGCCACGCGGTTTGCGCAGGCATGCCGGGACAACGCGGGCACCTTGTTGGGCCACGTCTCCACGGTCGAAGCGGCCAAGGACATGGACGTCCTGCGCGCCGTCCTCGGTGACCCCAAGCTCAACTACCTGGGGAAGTCTTATGGCACCTTCCTGGGTGCCACGTATGCCGGACTCTTCCCCGATCGGGTCGGGCTGTTTGTCCTGGACGGGGCGCTGGCGCCGGATTTGAGCGCCGAGGAGATCGCCATCGGCCAGGCGCGCGGATTCGACACGGCAACCAAGGCCTGGGCGCAGGACTGCGTGGATGACGGCAAGTGCCCGCTGGGTGCGACAACCGATGCGGTTCTCGAGGGGCTCGGGGACTTGCTCACTCGCCTGGACGCGACCCCCGCCAAGGTCTCCGGCGACGCGCGGGTCACCGAGCTGACCGAGGGCTGGGCGGCATACGGCATCGCGGCGGCGATGTACGACCAAGGCATGTGGAGCCAGCTGACCGAGGCCCTGCGCGCCCTAGTGGCGAGCAATGACGGCACCGGGCTGATGAAGCTGGCCGACGCCTACGCCGAGCGCACCGGGTCCGGGGACTACACGGGCAACCTGATGCAGGTCATCTATGCCGTCAACTGCCTCGACTCGCCCGACTCGAGCGACCTGGCGGTGTATGAGGCGCGGGAGCAGAAGGCGGCCCAGCAGGCCAAGCTGTTTGGCCGGTTCCTGGCGTGGTCGGGGCTGACCTGCGGGCACTGGCCGATCCAATCCGGCGCGAGCCCGGCCAAGATCACCGCCGCCGGCTCGGCGCCCATCGTCGTCATAGGCACCACCCGCGACCCCGCCACGCCCTACGAATGGGCCGTCCGCCTCGCCGACCAACTGGAGTCCGGGGTCCTGGTGACGATGGACGGTGACGGGCACACGGCGTATATGCGGGCGAACAACTGCATCGACAATGCGGTGAACGACTACTTCACCAAGGGCAAGATCCCGGCCGACGGACTCGCCTGCTGATCCGGCGCGATCCTGCCGTGCGGGCCAGGCAGCGCACGGCATACCCGACCTGAACAGCAGGAACGCCCCCGGCGAGAGCCGGGGGCGTTGTCTGAGCCGCTTGTCGGAATCGAACCGACGACCTATTCATTACGAGTGAATCGCTCTGGCCGACTGAGCTAAAGCGG
>CALLZC010000062.1 GCA_937858995.1 uncultured Nostocoides sp. | reverse complement strand
TTCAAGCAGAAGACGGCATACGAGATAGGAGTCCGTCTCGTGGGCTCGGAGATGTGTATAAGAGACAGCAAGAACATCGCGTATGCGGTGGCCTCCGCCGATGTGCGCATCCTCAGTCCGATTCCCGGCAAGTCCGCCATCGGCATCGAGATCCCCAACGCGGACAAGGAGATCGTCTCGCTCGGCGACGTCCTGCGCAGCCGGGTCTCGCGCACCGCGACCCATCCAATGGTGATGGGTGTCGGCAAGGACGTCGAGGGTGGGTATGTCGTGGCCAACCTCGCCAAGATGCCGCACCTGCTCGTCGCGGGGGCCACCGGCGCCGGCAAGTCGAGCTTCGTCAACTCGATGATCGTCTCGATCCTGATGAAGGCGACGCCGGAGGAGGTGCGGATGATCCTCGTGGACCCCAAACGGGTGGAGCTGACGGCATACGACGGCATCCCGCACCTGATCACCCCCATCATCACCAACCCCAAGAAGGCCGCCGAGGCGCTCCAGTGGGTCGTCAAGGAGATGGACCATCGCTATGACGACCTCGCCGCGTTCGGGTTCAAGCATGTGGACGACTTCAACAAGGCGGTGCGCTCCGGCGCGGCCAAGCCGCTGCCGGGCAGTGAGCGGGTCCTGGAGCCGTATCCGTACCTGCTGATCATCGTCGACGAGCTGGCCGATTTGATGATGGTGGCGCCGCGCGATGTCGAGGACTCGATCGTGCGCATCACCCAGCTGGCCCGGGCCGCCGGCATCCACCTGGTGTTGGCGACCCAGCGGCCGTCGGTCGACGTGGTGACCGGTCTGATCAAGGCCAATGTGCCCTCGCGGATGGCGTTCGCGACCTCCTCGCTCGCCGACAGCCGGGTGGTGCTGGATCAGCCGGGCGCCGAGAAGCTGCTCGGGCAGGGCGATGCGCTCTTCCTGCCCATGGGTGCCAGCAAGCCGATGCGCGTGCAGGGTGCCTGGGTCACCGAGAGCGAGATCCACGCGGTCATCGAGCATGTCAAGGGGCAGTTGCGGGCGAACTATCGCGACGACGTTGCGGTGGTCGCCACGAAACGGCAGGTCGATGACGACATCGGCGACGACCTCGACCTGCTGTTGGCCGCGGCCGAGCTCGTCGTGACCACCCAGTTCGGGTCCACCTCGATGCTGCAGCGCAAGCTGCGGGTGGGGTTCGCCAAGGCCGGTCGGCTGATGGACCTGCTCGAATCCCGGGGTGTCGTCGGGCCGTCGGAGGGTTCCAAGGCCCGCGATGTGCTGATCAAGCCCGATGACCTGGCCGGCGCCCTGGCGATGATGCGCGGCGACGATCCGCTGCCCGTGGCCTCGGCAGGCCTGGACTACGACGACGAGAGCGACGATGCGCAGGACCAGGACGCGTGGCAATTGACGGGACGCGGCTGAGCTCACCCGCCGTGTCTCGCGTGACGCTCAGGCGGTGATGCTCAGGCGCGGACGGCGGCGAGTTCCTCGCTGACACCGGCCAGCAGGTCAAGGACGTTGTCCGCGCCCTCGACCGGGCCACCGGCCAGCAACCCGTCCGTGCCGAGCAGGATCGCGGACGGCGTGACGAAGAAATCGAAGGTCCGGCTCACGCCGCCGTCTGGATCGAGCAACCAGTCCAGGCCCTCGGGGATGGCGGCCACCTCCACCCCGCTGTGATAGACCGGATGGACCGCCACCTCGGGGTTGGCTTCGGCAAACGCCGGTAGCTCGGCCCGCAGGCTGATGCACGAACCGCAGTTCAGGTTGAGGAAGACCAGCAGGCGGGCCCGCGTGCGCGCCAAGTCCCGCATGCTGTGGAGGCGACCCTGCGGGTCCTCAAGCATGCCGTAGGGGATGAGCGTGCGGGCATACTCCGCCTCCGACTCATCAGCGTCGGCGGCGGCATCGAGGTCGCGTGCCGGGTCTGCCGCGCGGTCGGCCGCGCGGTGGTCGGTTGCGCGGTGGGGGGCCTGCTGGGGGGACCCCGGACGGGAGTTATGGGGTCCGCGATCCAGGATGAGCCAGGTCAGTATGCCGGTCAGCGCGCACATGGCCAGCCATCCCCACCCGCGGCCGCCGAGCCCGCCCAGGTCGGCGATCACTGAGCCCTCGGCGCGCCCGGCATCAACGAGCGCCAGCACGCCGATCAGCACGAGGACCAGATTGCGCACCAGCGTGCGCCGCGAGACGGTGCCCACGGCAAGCTTGCCGAAGCAGTGGCAGGTCACCGGCTCGCTGAACGTCAGCGCGCGGCCGATCACCGCCGCGTACGCGCCCATGAGCAGCACCCCCGCGGCGGCCAGCGGCAGGCGCAGCGTCGCCGGGGCCAGCAGCAGGCCCAACGCCAGCGCCAGCTCGCCCCAGGGCAGCAACCGCGGCACGCGGGCCCGCAGCAGGAGGCGCGGTAGCCGCAAGGCCACGAAGGCGTCGGCGCTGGCCGCCGGCTCCCGGACTTTGGCCAGGGCGCTGAGCGCCAGGACGCCGCTGAGCAGGAGCGTGGCGACGAGCAGCGGCGAGGAAGGCGGCACCCGCGCAGTATAGGAAGGTGGCCAGCCACCCGGCGGCCATCGGCCCGGCCACCCATGCGGCTCGCTCAGGAGCCGTCGGCGCCCATCGCGTCGGTGAGCCGGGCCCGGCCGGGCGGCGTGCCGTCGAGGGAGCGGGCCACCTCGTCCGCTGCGTCGAGAACCCGCAGAATGTTGCGCCCGGTCAGTTTGGTCAGGTCGGCGCTCGACCAGCCGCGCTCGGCGAGCGCCGCGAGCAGGCTCGGGTAGCCCGTGACATCACGCAAGCCTTCAGGGAGCCGGTCCACACCGTCGTAGTCACCGCCGAGGCCGATGTGATCGATGCCGGCAACCTCGCGCACATGCTCGACGTGGGCGACCACGTCGGCCAGGGTGGCCAGCGGCGCGGGGTCGGCCTCGGCATACTGCTGGCTGAAGTCGTCATAGGCGTGCAGGTCACTGGCCGGTATGCCGGCCGCCTCCGCGAGGTCCTGGACGCGCAGGTCCCAGTCGCGCGCCGCGGGGGACACGAAGCGGGGCACAAAGGTCACCATGCAGACGCCGTCGGCGGCCGCCAGCCGGGTGAGCAGATCGTCGGGAACATTGCGCGGGTGATCGCACACGGCGCGGGCGCCGGAGTGCGAAAAGATCGGCGGGGCGCTGGTGACGTCGAGCGCCGCGTGCATCGTGCTCGGCGCGACATGGCTGAGGTCGACCAGCATGCCGATCCGGTTCATCTCCCGGACGACCGCGATCCCAAAGTCGTTCAGCCCGCCATGGCGGGGCACGTCGGTTGCCGAATCCGCCCAGTCGTTGTTCTGGTTGTGCGTCAGCGTCAGATAGCGCACGCCCAGGGCGCGCATCATCCGCAAGGTGCCCAACGAATTGCCGATGCAGTGCCCGCCCTCGGCCCCGAGCAGCGAGGCGATCCGGCCCTGGGCCTGGGCCTGGTGCACCTGCGCGGCGGTCGTCGCCAGGGCCAGCTGGTCGGCATACCGCGCGATGAGCTGGTGGACGCAGTCGATCTGTTCGAAGGTGGCGGTCACCGCGGCCAGCGGCGAGAGGGTTCCGGGAGCGTAGACCGACCAGAACTGGCCACCGACCCCGCCATCGCGCAGGCGGGGGATGTCGGTATGCGTGCGCTCGCCGCGCGCTCCCACTTCGAGCGCGTCCAAGTCGTAGTCGACGAGCGTGCGCAAGGCCCACGGCAGGTCGTTGTGGCCATCAATGACGGGAACCTCGGCCAGGACGGCGGCGACGTCGGCGATCTCGGGGGGTGTCATGGCGTCAACGCTACGACCTTTCCGCCAGCGCGTCGGCGTCTGAGCCGTCCGGGGGAGCGGCGGGTACTGATTACAGTTTGCCGTATGACGGCATCAGCGCAGCGAAAGGTTGCCCTGGTGACCCTCGGGTGCACCCGCAACGAGGTGGACTCCGAAGAGCTGGCTGGTCGGCTGTCCGCGGGGGGCTGGGAGCTGGTTGCCGATGCCGCCGAGGCGGATGTCGCGGTGGTCAACACCTGCGGCTTCATCGAGCAGGCCAAGAAGGACTCGATCGACGCGCTGCTCGAGGCCAGTGATCTCAAGAGCACCGGCCGCACGCAGGCGGTCGTTGCCGTCGGGTGTCTCGCGCAGCGGTATGGCCGGGAGCTGGCGGCGGAGCTCCCCGAGGCGGATGCCGTGCTCGGATTCGATTCGTATGCCGACCTGTCCGAGCAGTTGCGGGCGATCCTGGACGGTGCCCGACCGCAGAGCCATGTCCCCACCGACCGCCGCCGGTTGCTGCCGCTGACCCCGGCCACCCGCCAAGCGGCGGTTGCCACGGTCGCCGTGCCGGGACTGGGCCAACCCGGCGGCTGGGCCTCCGGTCCGCACGGCTCGGACCTCGCGGGGATCGCGCCGGCGAGTGGTCCGCCGGTCCTGCGGAAGCGACTGGATGAGCGGCCCTGGGCGCCATTGAAAATCGCCAGCGGCTGCGACCGGCGCTGCGCCTTTTGCGCCATCCCGGCCTTTCGCGGGGCCTTCGTCTCTCGGCACCCCGACGAGATCGTTGCCGAGGCGCGCTGGCTCGCCGACCGGGGGGTCAAGGAAGTCTTCCTGGTCAGTGAGAACTCCACCTCCTATGGCAAGGACCTGGGCGATGTGACGGCGCTGGAGAAACTCTTGCCGCGCCTGTCCGCTGTCGAAGGTCTGGACTGGGTGCGGGTGTCCTACCTGCAGCCGGCCGAGATCCGCCCGGGCCTGATCGAGGCGATGCTCGGGAGCGAGAAGGTCGTGCCGTGGTTCGACATTTCCTTCCAGCACGCAGCCGGGCCGCTGCTGCGGCGGATGCGACGCTTCGGGGACGCCGAGAACTTCCTCACGCTGTTGGATCGGGTGCGGGCACTGGCGCCCGAGGCGGGCATTCGCTCCAATGTCATCGTGGGCTTCCCCGGGGAGACGCCCGATGATGTGGCGATCCTGCAGGATTTCCTCATCGCGGCGCGCCTGGACGTGGTCGGGGTCTTCGGCTATTCCGATGAGGATGGCACGGAGGGGATCGGCCTTCCCGGCAAGGTGGCCCAGCACGAGATCGACGAGCGCGTGGCCCAGCTGCAGGATCTGGTCGAGGAGCTGACGGCGCAGCGCGCGCAGGAGCGGGTCGGCGAAGCGGTGCAGGTGCTCATCGAGGGCTTCGAGGACGGTATGCCGTTCGGCCGCACCGCCTTCCAGGGTCCCGAGATCGACGGGCAAACCAGCGTCGCCGCACCGGGGGTGCCCCCGGTCGGGAGCATCGTGGCCGCCGAGATCACCGGCAGTGCCGGGGTGGACCTGGAGGCGATCGCGCGATGACGACGCCCGTGGCCGGGGTCTCGGCATGGAACCTGCCGAATGCCCTCACGGTCCTGCGGATGCTCGTCGTGCCCTTCTTCGGGTGGTTGCTCCTGGCCGAGGACGGCCAGAATGTCGCGTTGCGGTGGTGGGCCACCGCGCTCTTCGTCCTCGCGATCGCCACCGATCGCATTGACGGCGACCTGGCCCGCAAACGCGGATTGGTCACCGACTTCGGCAAGGTCGCCGACCCGATCGCCGACAAGGCGATCACGGGCATGGCCTTCGTCGGGCTCTCCCTCCTGGGCGAACTGCCGTGGTGGATCACCGTCCCGGTGTTGATCCGGGAGTGGGGGATCACGATCATGCGGTTCGTGGTGATCCGTCACGGGGTGATGCCGGCCGGCCGGGGCGGCAAGACCAAGACGGCCCTGCAGTCGATCGCCCTCAGCGTGTTCCTCATGCCCCTGTGGACCTTCCCGCAGCCCGATCTATGGCAGGCCCTGGCCTGGGTGGTGATGGCGGCTGCGGTGCTCTTGACCCTGGTCACCGGCATCGACATCGCCCTTAAGGCCCTGCGGCTGCGGCGCACGAGCGACCGCGCGGCGATGAAACGGGCCCGACGGGCCGCCGCCGATGGCCGCTGACCGGCCCGAGCAGCCCTCCGACGCGCCGCCCTCCGACTCGCCGTCCTCCGACTGTGCTGGGGCGCTCGCGGAGTCGGCGGGACTCGCGGAGCTGGCCGCTGGGGTGATCGCGAGCGCACGGCATACCGGCACCACGATCGGCACGGCCGAATCCCTGACCGGCGGCGGGATCGTCCACGCGCTCACGAGCGTGCCCGGCGCCTCAGCCGTCGTCCGTGGCGCTCTGGTGGCCTATGCCACGGGGGTCAAGGCACGCGCGTTGGGGGTCTCGCCGGCGCTGCTGGCGCACCGAGGTGCTGTCGATCCGGACGTGGCCCTGGCGATGGCCGAGGGCGCGCGCGGGCTGTTGGGCTGCGATCTCGCCGTCGCGACCACCGGGGTCGCCGGACCCGACGGAGTGGACGGGAAGCCGGTGGGCCTGGTTTTCGTTGCTCTCAGTGGTCCGCAGGGTGGCACCGTGACGCGGCTTTCGATAACTGGGTCGCGGGCCAGGATCCGCTCGGATACCGTGGCAGCAGCCCTGCGGTTGGTGCAACGCGTTCTCGACGCGGAGCACCCCTTCCGGCCCGTTGTCGGGCAGGGGGAGTATCTTTCCCTCCAAGAGGCACCATCGATGAGGAGAGACGATGATTCTGCTCCGGCGTGAGCTGGGCGAGGCGCTGCGCGATGAGCGCACCGCGCAGGGTCGCTCGCTGCGGCAGGTCTCGGCCGCGGCAGCCGTCTCCCTGGGCTACCTGAGCGAGATCGAGCGCGGCCAAAAAGAGGCCTCCTCCGAGTTGCTCACCGCCGTATGCGGTGCCCTCGGCGTCCCGCTGTCCGCGGTCCTGGGCGAGGTGAGCCTGCGGGTTGCTCGCGCCGAGGCCATCGCGGCCGGGCTGAGCACCTTGCCGGTCAAGCCCGCCGACAAGCAGGTCTCCGCCTCCGCGGCCTGATCGGTCCCCTCGGAGTTCGCCGCGTGACCCGCCTAGCCTGACCCGCCGGGTTCTCCAGACAGCACTCGACCCGTCGAGGCCCCCGTTTAACCCAGTCGACCCGTTGAACCCTGCCGACCCGTCGAACCCAGGGGCCGCATGGGGCGACCATCGTCGCTGGGGGCCAGGCCCCCTTGGCAGGACGGGCAATAGAAGAGCACTCGGGCCTGCGGCGCGCGGCCGATGGGCGCGACCCGGATGATCGCCCCGCACCGGCGGCAGGGGCGACCAGAGCGAGCATGGACGTAGGCGTTCTCGCCGCGTTGGCTGCGCCCGGTCGAGGACTGGTGACCGGTATCCGCAGCCCGACGCATGAGCTTCCTGGCCCCCTCGAGCAGGGAGGCCAGTTCGTCGTCGGGAACCGAGTGCACGGGTAGCCACGGACCCAGCCGGCGCACAAAGAGCGACTCGGCGGCCCACATGGTGCCGATGCCGGCCAGATTGCGTTGGTCGAGCAGGGCCTCGCCGACCGGCCGCTGGGCGGTGGCCCTCAGGTTGCCGAGGGCGCGCGGGAGATCCCAGTGCGCGCCGAGGATGTCGGGTCCCAGATAGCTCAACCGGGCTGCGCTCTCGGCGCTCGGCCAGACCTCGAGTAGTCCCAGCCGCAGCCCCAGGGCGGCCCACTGGCTGGTCGCGGCCAAGAGCCGCAGCTGGCCGTTGGCCCGCGCCCTTGCGGTCAGCTCGCTCGCCGGCAGGATGCGCCAGCCGCCCTCCATGCGCAAGTGGGTGTGGAGGGTCACGCCGGTGTCGAGGTCGTGCAAGAGGTGCTTGCCGCGGCTGCTGACCCGCACGGTGGTGGCGGGTAACAGCGCCAAGCCCCCCAGCTCACCCCAGCGCAACTCCAGCTCGGTGAGCGCAGCGCCAGCCAAGGCCCGGTGCAGGCGGTCGGCGGTGCGCCACACCGTGTCTCCCTCGGGCATCTCTGCAGGCTACTTCCGGTGTCGTCAGCGCCGCAGGCGCAGGCCCTTGGGGGTCAAGGTGAACCCCGAGCGCGCCAAGGCCTCCGCGATCGGATGGCCCGCGGCCAGGACCGAGGTGCCATCCGCCTTCTCCACGGTCAGGCGTCCGAGGGCGCCCCCCCGGACGGCCAGCGCGAGCGCGTCGGTCGCCGCCTGGATGCTCGGCTCGTCGGCGGGCCACGAGAGAAGCGTCTTGCCGCCGCGCTCGACATAGGCCACCAGCGCCCCATCGACCAGGAGCACCAGCGCTCCGGCCTTGCGGCCCGGCTGATGACCGCCGGCCTCCGGCCGCTGCGGCCAGGGCAGGGCGGCGCCATACGGATTCGCCGGGTCGGTCGCGGCCAGAACCAGGGCGGGGGCACCCGTGGGGGCGGAACGCAAGGCGTCGATGACGCCGGCCGTGGCGAACTGCGCGGCGCCGAGAGACTCCACGAAGTATCCGCGCCGCAGTCGTCCGGAGTCCTCGGCGGCGGCCAGCACCCGGTAGATCCCGGCGAAACCACCGGGCACTTCCTCGGCGGCGACGATCGAGCGAGTGAGCACCCCATAGCGATCCAGGAGCACCTCCGCGGTGGTGACCGCCCGGATGGTCTGGTCCGGCTCGGGCCGGGGCAGCAACGACCAGCGACCGATGGCGGTGGGCGGGACGCTCCCGCCGCCCACGGCGCGGGCAAGCCCGCCGCTGCGGGGGATGCCGGCGAGGGTGACGTCGAAGGTCCAGCGGCCGGCGGCGCCGCCGCCGAAACCCTGTCTCTTATACACATCTCCGAGCCCACGAG
>CALLZC010000061.1 GCA_937858995.1 uncultured Nostocoides sp. | reverse complement strand
GCGACCACCGAGATCTACACCTCTCTATTCGTCGGCAGCGTCAGATGTGTATAAGAGACAGCGTCGAACGCGCATGAGGTCGCCGTCGCTGATTGCGCCATCGCTAATTGCCTTGACCGGAGCGCTGTTGGTGAGCGCCTGCGGCTCGGAAGTGGCCGGCAGTTCAGGATCCAGTTCCGCGGGGGCCAGCTCCACGCCGGCGGCCGGAGGCACGTCCGGCCCGACCTCCGGCGTGGGGACTATCCCGACACCGGGCAGCGCCGGGCAGTCGACGCCGGGTGAGTTGGTGAGCGCGGCCACCGTGTTGGAGAAGCCAGGGGCCGGCGCTCAATTGTGCCTTGGCGGCATCGCAACGTCCCTGCCGCCACAGTGCGGCGGCCCGGTGATTGACAACTGGGATTGGGCCGCGGCCCCACCCCACGAGAGCGCGAATGGCGTGCGCTGGGGAGCGTATGTCGTCATCGGGCTGTACGACGCCGCCGCCCAGAGCTTCCACCTCACCCGTCCCGTGACCACGGTGGAGACCTACGACGGCCCGGCCCTGACGCCTCGCGCGGATGCCGCGTTCACGACACCATGCCCGCCACCGGCTGGCGGCTGGCGCGTGGTGGACCCGGCAACCGCGACCCTGGCAGCGCAGGAGGCGGCCCTTTCCGCGGCGGCCAAGCTACCCACCTATTCGGGAGCCTGGCTCGACCAGTCGATCAATCCCGCGGATCCCGAGAAGCAACCGGAGGCGATGAACGACCCGACCCGCCTCATCCTCAACATCAGGGTTACCCGGGATGCGGCCGCGACCGAGGCGGCCCTACGCGCTATCTGGGGCGGTCCGTTGTGCGTCATCGAGGGTGGCCGCAGTGAGGCGGAGCTCCGGGGCATCCAGCGTGAGTTGAGCACGGCCCCCGGGATGCTCGGGAGCTTCGTCGACTCCGTCACCAGCACCGTGTCGATGGACGTGATGTATGACGACGGCGCCCTGGCCGCCGACCTGGACAAGCGCTACGGGGCCGGGGTGGTGCGGGTGCACAGCGCTCTGCAGCCCTACGTGCCCTGATTCCAGCTGCCGCCCAGCGGCACCGTCAACCCACCAGGCCGTGCACACGGCGCACCCTGAATCCACCTGGCGCCCAGCGGCACCCGACGTGGCGCTCATCACGCACGGCATACGAATCAGTCGAAAGCCTTGCGCCCTCTTCTTGCTGTCACGCACACTAGCCTCAGGCACTAAGCAAGCGCTTAGTCAGCACCGTCAGACAGAGGGACGACCAATGAGCCACTACAAGGCAAACCTGCGCGATATCGAGTTCAACCTCTTCGAGGTCTTCGGTCGCGGCGAGGTCCTCGGCCAGGGAGCCTATGAGGATGTCGACGCCGAGACGGCCCGTGAGATGCTCAAGGAGGTCGCCCGACTGTCCGAGAACGAGCTGGCCGCCTCCTTCGTCGCTGGCGACCGCACGCCGCCGGTGTTCGACCCGGCGACCGGCTCGGTGACCATGCCCGAGTCATTCGCCAAGAGCTTCCAGGCATATGTCGACTCGGGCTTCTGGAACATCGATGTCCCCGGCGAGCTCGGTGGCACCGTGGCCCCGCCGTCGCTGAAGTGGGCCATGAACGAAATGGTGCTGGGGGCGAACCCCGCGATCGCGATGTTTGCCGCGTCATACGCCTTCGGCAAGCTGCTCTATGTCCTGGGCAATGACGACCAGAAGAAGCTGGCGCGTTGGATCATCGAAAAGAACTGGCACTGCACGATGGTGCTCACCGAGCCCGACGCGGGCTCGGACGTGGGGGCTGGCCGCGCGAAGGCCGTGCCCAACGCGGATGGCACCTGGAATGTCACGGGCGTCAAGCGCTTCATCACCAGCGCCGAGTCCGACATGGTCGACAATGTCGTGCACTTCGTGCTCGCTCGCCCGGAGGGCGCCGCCCCGGGCACCAAGGGGCTCTCGCTCTTCCTGGTGCCGAAGTTCCACGTCGACCTCGAGACCGGCGAGTTGGGTGAGCGCAACGGGGCCTATGTCACCAATCTGGAAGACAAGATGGGGCTGAAGGTCTCCACCACCTGCGAGGTCACCTTCGGCGACAAGCACCCCGCGATCGGCACCCTGCTGGGCGACGTGCACGACGGCATCGCGCAAATGTTCCGCGTCATCGAGCACGCCCGCATGCTCGTGGGCACCAAGGCGATCGCCACGCTGTCCGCGGGCTACCTCAATGCCCTGGAGTACGCCAAGGACCGGGTCCAGGGCGCCGACCTCACCCAAATGACCGACAAGGCCGCTCCGCGAGTGACCATCACCCACCACCCCGATGTGCGCCGCTCGCTGATGCTGCAGAAGGCGTATGCCGAGGGCTTGCGGTCGCTGGTGCTCTACACCGCGTGCCAGCAGGACATCGTGGACCAGGCGCAACTGGCCTCCGGCGTCGAGGAGTTGGAGAAGGACAGCCCGGCCGAGCTGGCGAGCCGGGTCAATGACCTGCTGCTGCCGATCGTCAAGGGCCTGGGCTCCGAGCGCGCCTGGGTGCTGCTGGGCACCGAAAGCCTGCAAACATATGGCGGCTCCGGCTTCCTGCGGGAGTACCCCATCGAGCAGTACGTGCGCGATGCGAAGATCGACACGCTGTATGAAGGCACCACCGCGATCCAGGGTCTGGACTTCTTCTTCCGCAAGATCGTGCGCGACAAGGCGCAGGCCCTGTCGATGATCTCGATGCAGATCCAGGAGTTCGCCAAGGACCTGGGCCAGCAGGGCGGCAAGCTCGACACCGACCGTGACCTGCTCGCCCGGGGCGTGGACGACGTCCAGGGCATCGTGACGGCGATGGTCGGGCAGTTGATGTCCTCCGACGTCCGCACCGGCGGAGATGTCACGAATGTCTACAAGGTCGGCCAGAACTCAACGCGCGTCCTGCTCGCGGCCGGCGATCTCATCGTTGGCTGGCTGCTGCTGCGCCAGGCGGCCATCGCCCAGGACAAACTGGACGCTGGCGCCTCCGGCAGCGAACGCGACTTCTACACCGGCAAGGTCGCGGCCGCCCAGTTCTTCGCCCGCAACGTCCTGCCCAAGCTGGCCGCCGAGCGCGCCATCGCCGAGGCCATGGACAACTCGCTCATGGATGTCCCCGAGGCCGCCTTCTAAACCTCCGGCACGCGATGGCCCATGACGCCGGCTCGGCGCCATGGGCCATCGCGTTGTTGGGAGCCGCGGAGTTCGGGTGGTGCCGGGCCAGCTGGTATCCCGCACATTTCAGGGGTCTCCCGCGAGGTCGACCGTTCACGTCGGTGCCGTCGCGGCCAGCCGGCGCCGTGACATCACCCCCGGGTGGGCACCGCCGCCGGGCCGTGGCCGCGTGGCGCGTCCTGCGGGAAGGCGCCGACCGGGGCGTCTTGGGGACCCTTGTCGACGGGGTGCAGCCGGACGCTGCCACTGACGGTATGCAGTCGGATCTCGACGTGCTCCTGCCCGGGGCGCGGCTGCCCCACCGGGGACAGCGTCGAGATGACCTTGCCGCTGATCGAGGTGATGTCGGTCCAGACCGGAACGAGTTTGTCGACCCCGACACGCACTCGGCCGGAGCCGCCGGTCAGATCGAGGCGCCCGCGTGCCATCCGTTCGATGGAGACATGGCCCGATCCCGTGCTGAAGCGCGCGTCCCCGGCGAGCACCTCGATGGACAGGTCACCGGATCCACTCTTGGCCACCAGGCTGCCGCAGGCGGACCCGATGGCGAGATTGCCCGAGCCGCACGTGACTTCCGCCCGTTCCGCGACCGCATCGATGCGCACCGCGCCGGAACCGGACTTGATGCGTGCCACAGCGGCCCGCCCGACGACGATGTCGCCCGACCCGGTGGTCGCCGCAACGGTGCCCGCCCGCTCGACATACAGCTTGCCGGAGCCGCAGGCGAGCGCGACCTCCGCCAGCGGGCCGAACAATTCCACGGACGCCGATCCGCAGCGAACCGCCGTGTCGCTGCCAATCGGCGCGACGATCCGAATCTGATGGCGACCCAGGCGCCACCCGCGGTGTCGTGGTCCGCGCACAGTGACGCGGCGCCCGGACTGCTCGATCCGGAACTGGTCCGCCTGAGCGCCCGTGATCGTGACCGTGGTCTCTGTGACATTCTCCGCCCGGACCTGCGCCAAGCCATCGAACAGATCGACCTCCAGCTCGATCGGCTCGGGGGTCTGAAGTACGTGCTGCATGGGTTGTTCCTCTCTAGATCCAGCCCGACATCCGCCCGCGCCCCGGCCCGGCATGCGGGAAGTCCGAGACAAAGGGGTTGGGGGTCACCTCGATGTCCACCCCGCCGGGCCCGGTGGCCTGGCGCAAGGTCTTGACGATCCAACTGTTCAGCGACTGGCCGAACTGACCGGCCCGCTGTTCGGCGAGTTCCTTGATGCCTTCGGGAATGCGTACGGTGATGCGGGCCAAGTCCCCCTCATCGCCATCCTGGATCGGCCCGTCGGCCGAGGACAGGGGAGCTGTCGGGCCCAGGGGAAGGGGCGTCGCCCCCTCCACGACGAAGTCGACGCCGCGTCCGGTGAGGCGCGCCGTAACCCTGCCCTGCGGCAAGGACGCCGTGACCTCGGCCGCCGCATCGGCCGCCAGGTCGAAGAACGCCAATCGCAGCGCCGCATCCAGGGCCCGCCCCATCCGCTCGGCGGCCTCCCGCACCTCGGGGCTCCCACCAGCCGACGCAGCACTGAGCTCTTCGCGGACCCGCTCGACATATGGTGACACATCCATGACGCCATGGTGACATCACTGTGATGTCACGTCAACACTCACGCGCCGTCACTTCGGCGTCGGCGACGCGATCACCCGGACCGGGACGGCTTGGCGCGACGATTCGCGATCTTCCAGGCGGGCTGACGTCACAGGCGACGGTCGGCGAGGACGGGGAAGTCCGCGCGCCAGGCCGCAATGGCCTCCAGATCGACGTCGACCGAGAGCACCTCCTCATCGGGGCCAGCCTCCGCGAGGACCTCCCCCCGGGCCGAGACGACCTGCGAGGCGCCTCCCATCCGATAGCCGCCGTGCGTGCCCGCGGTATTGCAGGCGATCAGGACGCACTGGTTCTCGATGGCACGGGCGCGCCCCAGCACTCGCCAGTGCTCGACGCGGGCCATCGGCCAGGCGGCCGGCACCAGGAAGACCTGGGCCCCGGCATCCAGTTGGCGACGGTAGAGCTCGGGAAAGCGCAGGTCGTAGCAGCTGTCTCTTATACACATCTCCGAGCCCACGAGACGGACTCCTATCTCGTATGCCGTCTTCTGCTTGAAA
>CALLZC010000060.1 GCA_937858995.1 uncultured Nostocoides sp. | reverse complement strand
AATCGGTAGTTCCCGCCGGTACGCCCGGTGGCTGTGGCTCGCGCCCCGGCCACCGGGCGTTCGGGTTCGGGCGTTCGGGTTCCGGGCGTTGCGTTCAGGATCGGGCGTGCGAATAAGACAATTCGCCCAACTTGCTGGCCAACCGACTGGGCACAATTGACCTCTTTGCTCGACATGATGAGTCACACTAGCCAGCCTTCTGCTGCATCTGCTTTCCTTGGCTAGACACCCGGCGACGGTGCGGGGTGCCGAGAAAGGGGGCGGGGCCATGTTCGACGAAGGCCAGCTGTACTCACCCGTGACGACCGACGCGGACGGTCGCGTCGAGGTGCACCTCGGCGCCGATCACCCGGGGCTGAACGACCCGGCATACCGAGCCCGCCGCGGGCAGATCGCAGCCGCCGCCCTGTCTTGGCGCCCGGGCGAGGCAGTCCCGACCATCGCCTATTCGGCCCAGGAGGACGAGGTCTGGCACATTGCGTGCCGCGAACTGGCGCCCAAGCACGAGCGCTACGCCCACAGCGAGTATCTGTTCGGCAAGGACGCCCTGGCGCTGCCGGAGGAGCGGGTGCCTCAACTGGCCGAGGTCAGTGCGCGCCTGCAGCCACTGACCGGATGGGGCTATGTTTGCGCCCCCGGATTGGTGGGTCTGCGCGAGTTCTACGGGTCGCTCGGTGACCGGGTCTTCCACTCGACGCAATACTTGCGCCACCCGAGCCAGCCCCTCTATACCCCGGAACCCGACGTCATTCACGAGGTCGTCGGGCACGCCAACCAACTCGCCAGCCCGCGATTCGCCCGGCTCACTCAAGCCGCAGGCGCCGCGACCCAGCGTCTCGAGAGCGACGCGGCCGTCAAGGTGGTTGCCGACGTCTTTTGGTTCAGCATGGAATTCGGGGTGATGTGGGAAGGGCCGGCCCTCAAGGCATATGGCGCCGGCATCCTGTCCTCCTATGGCGAGATGGATGCGTTCTCGCACATGCAGATCCGGCCGCTAGACCTGCACCAGATGGCCACGATCCCCTATGACATCACGACCTACCAGTCGGTCCTCTTCGCCGCCAGGAATCTCGATGAGCTCGAGGAGGTCGTCGGCGGCTTCTTCGACACCGTCGATGACGATGCGGCGCACCGGTTGCTCGGAGCGCACGCGCACGCCTGAGCAGCACGCGAAACCGATCCCGGCCTCGTCGCATGGCTCGCGCTGGGCGCGATCGCTCCGAGGCCGGGCGCGGGCTATAGCAGTTGGAAGATCCCGGGGTCGGGGCCCTGGTGACCAGCCCCATCCGACTCGGCCTCGGGGCTGGCCACCCCCAGCAGCGCCCGCGAGAGCCGGTCGCCGTCCGCCAGGATGACTTCGGTCGCCGTCCGCAGGTGGCCATCCCCCGGCTCCTGACCCGCGGTCGCCGCCGCCAGAACTGACCGCCGGATCAGCTCTTTGCTAAAGGATGCCGTGGTGCCCTGGATCCGGGCCGCGGTCTGCGCCAACACCTCGTCCGAGAAGGCTCCTGGCGGGGCATACAACCGCAGGAGTGCCAGGCGACCGCCATCATCGGGCAGCGGCACCTCGACCGCGAGATCGACGCGTCCCGGCCGCTGCGACAAGGCCCGCTCCATCGCCTCGACCCGATTTGTGGTCAGCAGGAAGGTGACGTCCGCGTCCGCGTCCAGTCCGTCCATGGCGTCGAGGACTTCGAAGAGCAGCGGCTTGGCGCCATAGCTCATGTCGCGGTCCTCGGCGATCAGATCGCAGTCCTCCAGGACGACGATGGCCGGTTGCATGGCGCGCGCCAACTTGGCCGCGAGACCCACGAAACGCAGTGTCTCCCCGGCCAAAAGGACCACCGTATGCCGCTGCGTGACGCTGAGCAGGTGCCGCACCGTATGGGTCTTGCCCGACCCGGGTGGCCCGTAGAGCAGCACCCCGCGCTTGAGGTGCTGGCCATGGCGGGCCAACACCTCGGCATGATCGGCGATGCCGACGACATGATCGAGCACCCGACTGAGCACACCGTCCGGCAGGATGACCTGATCTGCCGGCAGGGTCGGCCGGGGCACGAAGGTCACCCCCTCCTCGCTCTGCTCATAGCCGGATCCGGCGAAACTGATGACCTGTCCGCGCAAGACGCTGCGCTGCAATGACAGCTCGCGCAGCTCATCCAGGAGCCGTGCGGCGACACTCTGCTCCGGGCACAGGACCTCCATCGTCGCGCTTGACCGCCCACGCGAGGGGTTGGCCTTGCGCAAGAGGACCGCGACCGGTGTGCCGGCATACTCAAAGAGCCGGATGCCGTAAGCCAGGCACGCCCGTTCGCTATCGGGACCGGTCGCGATATTGGCGTAGTCGACCTGGGCCAAAGGCCACCGGCCCCCGCCGAAACCGACGCCCAGCGGCTGGATCATGTCCGAGAGATTGTGGTGGTAGCGGGCCTCGCCACCCCCCACTCCGATGGCGCGGTGCTCGGGGTCCCGGGCGGCCAGCTCCGCCAAGGCGATATCGCCATCGACGTAGCGGTGATTGGCGAAGTCCTCGGTCAGCACCGCCATCTGATGCGGCGGCGACCCGAAGTGTCGCGCCAGTTCGGCGACCAATCCCCCGTCCCCGGGCCCGATCTCGTGCTCGGAGACCACATTCCACAGCTTCTTCAGCTGATCGAGCACCTCGGTGCGCCCCGGCACCGGTCCATCCATCTGATAACCATCCATGCCAGAACCATAGGCAGCTTTCGAGCCCCCACAGGCCGGGAGCCTGGCCTCGACAGCCAAACCCGCAGTAGCCTGACCCGCGCGCCCAGGTGGGCACCCCTGCCGGCCGGGGTGCCTTTCTCCTAGACTTGTCGCAGGTGAGCCGGGATTCCTGGTGACGAACCGGGAAGCCTGGTCGGTGATCGTGTCCCCGACCCGAAAGGTCCCCAGTGACTCAGCCGCCGGTTCGCAATCAGCTCTTTTCGCGACCCTCATGGTCGGAGACCACCGCGCTCAAGGACGCCCTGCGGACCGAAACCGTTGGCGGGGCACTGCTTCTCGGTGCGGCCATGGTGGCGCTGATCTGGGCCAACAGCCCATGGCACGAGTCGTATGCCGCCCTGCGCGCATACGAGGTCGGCGTGGATTGGGGTCACCTCAAGCTCAGTCTCGGCCACTGGGCCGGCGACGGACTGCTGGCCATCTTCTTCTTCGTCGCTGGCCTGGAACTCAAACGCGAGTTCCTGGTCGGCGACCTCAAGGACCGCACCCGAGCGGCCGTCCCGATCGTGGCGGCCTTTTGTGGCGTCATCATGCCGGCCGTTGTTTTCCTGCTGGTCGTCAAGGTGGGCGGCGCTGGCGGTGACGCGACGCGCGGCTGGGCCATTCCCTCCGCCACGGATATCGCGTTCGCCCTGGCCGTCTTGGCGATCCTGGGTTCTCATCTGCCCAGCGGGCTGCGTTCCTTCCTGTTGACCTTGGCCGTGGTCGACGACCTCATCGCGATCGTCATCATCGCCATCGGCTACACCAGCGATTTCTCCGGCACCAAACTCCTGCTGGCGTTGATTCCGCTCACCGCGTTCACGCTGCTCGTCCAGCGCCGGATCACGTATGCCGTGTTGCTGGTGCCGCTGGCCCTGAGCACCTGGGCCTTGGTGCACGCCTCGGGTGTCCATGCCACGGTCGCCGGCGTCGCCCTGGGTCTGGCGGTGCCGGTCAAGCCCCGCGCGAGCGTCCCGTCGATGAGTGTGCATGGCCGGGAGATCGACGTCGCCCACGTCTTCGAGCACCGGTTGCGGCCGCTGTCGGCCGGGATTGCGGTGCCGGTCTTTGCCTTCTTCGCGGCCGGGGTGCGCGTGGTCGGGGGCGAGGCCGGGGCGGCCTGGGCGGACCCGGTTCTGTGGGGTGTGATCGCTGGCCTCGTTGTGGGCAAGGTGATCGGTGTCCTGGGCGGCACCTATCTCGCGGCCAGATTCACAAAAGCCCATCTCGACCCGCAACTCTCCCGCACTGACATCTTTGGTCTATCCCTGCTGACCGGAATCGGGTTCACCGTCTCCTTGCTCATTGGTGAGTTGGCGTATGGCACCGGGAGTCCCCGTGACGACCACGTCAAGCTCGCCGTCTTGTGCGGATCCCTAATTGCCGCACTGCTCGCCGCGATCGTCCTGGTGCCCCGCAACGCCTACTACCGCGCACAGGAGGCGCGCGAGCTGGCGGACTCGGATCAGGACGGCATACCGGATGTCTACGAAACCGAGGCGGCGGAGGGTGGCGGCGGCGAGCAATCGACCGGCCGTGAGCCGCTATCGTGAACGGCGTGGGAAGCTCACCGATCGATCAGCGGCCGCCGGACATTGATGGCGCGCGCACCGTCGGCCAACTCGTGGCTGATGCCAGTCGCGAAATGTCGACTCTCGTGCGCTCGGAAGTCGAGCTCGCCAAGGCCGAGGTAACCGGCGGCCTGAAGGTCGCCGGTAAGGGTGCCGGGCTGCTCGCCGCCGGCGGCTTTGTTGCCCTCCTGGGGCTGATCTTCCTGCTCCACACCCTGGCGCAGGTTCTCGACATCTGGCTCCCCGCATCGGCGGCCTATGCCATCGTCACGCTGATGCTGTTCCTGGTTGCCGCGATCCTTGCGCTGCTCGGCAAGAAGTCGGTCAGTTCGGCACGACCCAAGCCGGAACGGGCGATCGAGGAAGCCAACAAGACGGTTGCCGCGCTGAAGTCGAGCCTCTGAGGCGACGTGATGGGCGTTATCGGCGCCATTGAGCCAGGGGCAGCGGGCGGCGCGCCGCCTCATCCCATGGTCCGCTCAGGCCCGCCAGTTCCAAGGTGACGGCCAGCAGCTTCGCCGTGAACCCCCAGACGAAGAGCCCCTCGACCTCGAATCCAGGACTCGAATAGCCGATCGGGGTGTCGACGAAGAATCGATTCCCGGGATCGACCAGGTCGGCGACGCTGATCCGAACGACCCGCTCGACCTCGATCGGGCTGACCACCGAGACCTCCGTGGGCGTATGCCACCAGGCGGCCACCGGGGTGACGACATTGTCGCTGGGCGAGAGATAGAGCGAGGGGAGGGTGGCGATCACCTCGACCCCCGTGGGGTCCACGCCCACCTCTTCTTCCGCCTCGCGCAGGGCCGCGGCAATGGCCCCCGCGTCCTGCGGGTCCACCCGGCCCCCGGGAAAGGAAACCTGCCCGGCGTGGGCACGCAGCTGCGATCCCCGCTCGGTCAACAGCACATCGGTGCCGCCACCGGGATGCGGGCCAAAGAGCATGAGCACAGCGGAGTGCCGGGCCGCGCCGACCGGTGGGGCGAAATCACGGAAGAAGGCCGGATCGAGACGCGCGACTCGCGCCGGCAACTCACGCAGCCAACCCGGCGCCTCGCTCACGGCGCCCTCGCTCACGGCGCCCTCACTCACGGCGCCCTCGCTCACGGCGCTCCCTCGGCGGGCGCCGGCGATGTGCCGCGTCGCGTGGCGCCGGATCGCGCCGACGAGCCCGGAGCCGGAGCGAGTTCGAACTTGCGCAGCCGCAGCGCGGCCACCGGGTCGCTCTCCCCGATGCCATATGACGGGCACTGCCGCGCCACCGGGCACCCCCCGCACGCGGGCCGTTTGGCGTGGCAGATGCGCCGACCGTGGAAGATCAGGACGTGCGACAGTTGGGTCCAGTCGCGATGCGGGAAGAGGTCGCCGACCGCGCGCTCGACCTTGACCGGGTCCTCCTCATCGGTCCATCCGAACCGGCGGGACAGTCGGCCGAAGTGGGTGTCCACGGTGAGCCCCGGCACCCCGAAGGCGTTTCCCAGCACCACGTTCGCGGTCTTGCGGCCCACCCCAGGGAGGGTCACCAGATCCGCCATCCGCCCGGGCACGGCCCCGCCGAACCGCTCCTGCAGGTCCGCCCCGAGTTTGATGAGGGCGTCGGCCTTGGCGCGAAAGAAGCCCGTGGGCATGATGAGGGCCTCTAGTTCGGCGCGGTCGGCGCCGGCATACGCCGCGGCGTCCGGATAGCGGGCAAAGAGCACCGGGGTGACCTTGTTGACCCCGACGTCGGTGGTCTGCGCGGACAGGATCGTCGCCACGAGCAGCTGAAGCGGCGTCTCGAAGTCGAGCTCGCAGTGCGCGTTCGGATAGAACACGGACAGCTCGCGATACATCCGCCGGGCACGACGGGTCAGGGCGAGGGGCGATTCCGGCACGCCCCTACTGTAGGTCGGGCCGCGGCCGCGGATCCGCATGCGCCGGGAGCTCGGGACGGCCAAGCGATCCAAGCGATCCAGGCGATCCGGGAGACAATGGGGCATGGAGTGGATCGTCGGCGCTCTGATCCTCGCGCTCGTGACGGGCGTGATCGTCCGGCGACTGCCCAGGGACGCCGCCCCCGGGATCGGCACTGGCAAGGACGTCGGCATCGATGCGCAACTTTTCGGCGACGACAGCACTGATCTCATCGCCCGATTCGAGCGAGTCGCCGCCGAGGCGGCGCCCGACCGGCGCCACCTGATCACCCAACGCCTGAGCTCGCTGCGGAGCCACCGGGTGCCCCTGCGAGTGATTCAGGCCGCACCGGGTCCGGGGGTGGCGCGCCTGCACTTCGCCGACGGGACCGTTCTGCTGGCACGCTCCGCCAAGCCCGGCGCCCTGTCGACCCTGGCCGTCATGCGGGAGCGTGGTGCCGTGCTCGTCGAGCAGTTCACCGACCACCCGGATGGGGTTGAATTCCGGCTCGCCACGCACGGATCGACGCGCTGCACCCTGATTGCCGTGGGCCTCGACCAGGTCGATTGAGACGGCTTCGGCCAGCCACCTGTGCGCCACCGCGCGTGCATGGCAGACTCTGCCTCGTGGATCTCGACGTGCTGCGCCGTTCGCCCCTGTTCGCCGCCCTGGATGAGCAGGCGAGCGCCGAATTGCTGTCCTCCATGACACCGCTGCGGATGGATCGCGGAGATGTCCTCTTCCACGAAGGCGACCCTGGGGACCGGCTCTATGTCATCACCGAGGGCAAGGTGAAGCTCGGTCGCACGAGCTACGACGGGCGCGAGAACCTGCTCGCGATCCTGGGGCCGGGCGAGATGTTCGGTGAGCTCTCCCTCTTTGACCCGGGTCCGCGCACGGCCACGGCGACGGCGGTCGCCGAGACCCAACTCGTGGGCCTGGGCACCGAGTCCCTGCACGGCTATCTCGTGGCCCGCCCCCAGGCCTCATACACGCTCCTGGCGGCCCTGGCCCGTCGGCTGCGCCGCACCAACGAATCGCTCGCCGACCTGGTCTTCACCGACGTGCCGGGTCGGGTGGCCAAGGCCCTGCTGGAGCTGTCGCAGCGCTTCGGGCGCCCGGTCGAGGAGGGAATCATGGTCGCCCACGATCTGACCCAGGAGGAGCTGGCCCAACTGGTCGGCGCCTCACGGGAAACGGTCAACAAAGCCCTGGCCGACTTCGCGACGCGCGGTTGGATCAAACTGGAGGCCCGCGCGGTGCTGCTCATGAATACCGAACGCCTCACCAAGCGCGCCGGGGTGTGATGACGGTCGGTCGACCTTTGGGTCGAATGACAGATGCCCGCACGGCCGGGCACTGATCGGGGATCGTGAGTCAGGACCTCGCGAGATAGTCCAGTTGCGCGGCGATGCTGAGTCGAGCGGCCGGCCACACCTCCCGCGGGACCTCGGCATACACCCTGCGCAGGACGTCCTCCACGTCCTGGGCGCCGTCCGCCAGCGCCTGCCGCACCTGCTCGAGCCGGTCCCGGCGGTGCTGGCGATAGACGCCGATCATGGCGCGGGCATCGGGGATGACCGGTCCGTGACCGGGCAGGATGGTCGTCACCGCGCCGGGGCCGGTGAGCGCCTGCAGTCGCTCCAGGCTCTCGAAATAGGACGCCAGCTCGCCGTCCGGATGCGCGACCACGGTGGTGCCGCGGCCCAGCACGGTGTCCCCGGTCAGTAGGGCGTGGTCGGCCTCGAGGACAAAGGACAGCGAGTCGGCCGTATGCCCGGGCGTCGCCACCACCCGAATCTCCAGGCCCCCCACCCTGACCACCGAGCCGTCGGCGAGGTCCGCGTGGCCGCGACCCAGCGGCCGCACCCGAGACCCGGTCAGCTCCGCAAACCGCGGGGCCCCGGCCGCATGATCGAGATGGGCATGGGTCAGGATGGTCTCGCGCACGCGGGCACCGCGGGCCGCGATCAGCCGGCATACGGCCTGCAGATGGCCCTCGTCCTGCGGGCCCGGATCGATGACGACTGCCTCCGTGGCTTCAGGCGCCATCAGCACCCAGGTGTTGGTCCCCTCCAGCGTCATCGGGCCGGGGTTCGGCGCCAGGACGCAGGTGGCGTGGCGGGTGATCGGGCCACCCCGCCAGGGTGTGGGCGCGCTCACGAGACCTCCACCCGGAGCACCCAGCCGCCCTCGGTGCGAAGCGGAAATGGCTGCACCCCAACGATACCCGAGCGGATCGTGACCAAGTCGGCCGCGCGCGATGTCGCGGCGATGTCCTCGAGACAGACGATCGTCGGCGGCATCAGGAGGCCGCGGTGTTCGGTCAGCATCCGCTCGGGAGCGACCCAATGCGCGCTCTGCGCCTCGGTGGTCTCGGCGTCGGCGCTCTGGCCGGCCGGGAGGAGCGCCGTGAAGAAGTGCGTGTCATAGCGACGCGGCTCGATAGCGGGGGTGATCCAGTGCGCGTGATAGCCGAGCAGGTCGGTGCGGGCCACGAGCCCGGCCTCCCGCAGCAGCGACCCCAAGCTGACGTCCCGAGCGAGTAGCCGCTGGCGTGCCGACGCGGTCCACTGCGGGTCCGGAACGCGGTCGACGAGCAGGACGCCAGCCTCCTCGAAGAGTTCGCGAACCGCCGCGGTCACCACCGCCGCGGCATCGGCGGGCGCGAGCGCCAGGGCCTGGCCCCATGTCTGCGCACAGGGGCCAGCCCAGGGCACGGGATCTCGGTCACCCGGGTCCAGGGACCCGCCGGGGAAGACCGCGCGGCGCGCCGCGAAGGCCATGCTCGCGGCCCGGCGTTGCATGAACACCTCTACCCCGCGGGCGCCATCACGCACGAGCATGATGGTTGCGGCCAACCGGGCCGGTTGGGGTGTCCCGGTTCCGCCCGCCAGGGCCGCCATTGCGGACTCCAGAGGGCTGCTCCCCTGGGGCCGCGTGTCGGCCAGCGAACTCGCGGACAGCGGGAAGTCACGCACCACGCGCGGGCTCCACAGCAGGCGAGCGGGCGGACATACGGCCGGTGCGTCAGCCGACGGCGACGGTGATTTCGACTTCGACCGGGGCGTCCAGCGGCAGCGAGGCGACCCCGACCGCAGATCGGGCGTGGATGCCGGCGTCACCGAAGGCGGCTCCGAGCAACTCGCTCGCGCCATTGACGACGCCGGGCTGACCGGTGAAGGCCGGGTCGCTGGCCACGAATCCGACGACCTTCACCACACGAATGACCTGGTCAAGATCCCCGATGACGGACCTGACCGCGGCGATCGCGTTGAGCGCGCAGATCTGGGCCAACTCCTTGGCCTGAGCGGGCGTGATCAGGCCCGGACCCTCCCCCACCTTGCCGGTGGCGGCGAGCGCGCCGGCGACCATCGGCAACTGGCCGGAGGTGAAGACCAACTCACCCTGACGGATGGCGGGCACATAAACCGCGACCGGCGCGGCGACTTCGGGGACGCTCAGGCCGAGTCCGGCCAGGCGATCTTCGACAGCGGACATCCGAGGCTCCTGTTGGGGTGAGGGCTATTCGACCGGGCGCTTGAGGTAGGCCACCAGACCCAGACCATCGGGCCCGGTGACGACCTGGACCAACTCCCAGCCGTCGGTGCCCCATTGATCGAGGATTTGCTTCGTCGCGTGGACGATCAGCGGAACGGTGGCGTACTCCCAGCGGGTCATGGAATCGACCCTATCGGTCGGGAGCGGTGCGGCAACGGACGTATGGTGTCCGGCGTGAACACGACCACGGCGGGTCAGGGCGTGCGGCTGCACGTGGTGACGGGCAAGGGTGGAACGGGCAAGACGACGGTGGCGGCTGCCCTGGGCGTTGCGCTGGCCGCGCAAGGCAAGCGGGTCTTGCTCGCCGAGGTGGAGGAACGCCAGGGCATCAGCTCGACTTTCGACATCGCCCCGCTGTCCACCTCCGAGACCCTCATCCTCAACGACCCCTCGGGCGGGTCGCTCTATGGGATGTCCGTCGAACCCAAGGCCGCGCTCCTGGAGTACCTGCACAAGTTCTACAAGCTCGGCCGCGCCGGGTCGTTGCTGGAGAAGATCGGGGCGGTCGACTTCGCCACGACCATCGCGCCCGGCGTGCGCGATGTGCTCCTCATCGGCAAGGTGTATGAGGCGGCCGGGCGCACCCAGGGCCGGGGTCGCAAGGCGGTCCCCGCGTATGACGCCGTCGTGCTCGACGCCCCGCCCACCGGGCGGGTGGCCCGCTTCCTCGGGGTCAACACGGAGGTCGCCGAAGTGGCCCGGATGGGGCCGATCAAGAGCCAGGCCGACTCGATCACGGCGCTGCTCAAGAGCCGGATCACCGCGGTGCACCTGGTCACCCTCCTCGAGGAGATGCCGGTCCAGGAGTGCCTGGACGCCACCCAGAGTCTGAGCGAGGCGGGGTTCCCGGTGGGCGCCATCATCGTCAATCAGGTGCGTGACCCCATCTTGTCCGAGGGGGACCTTACGGACCTGAGCGATGGGATCACGTCACGGTTGCACACCGAGATCGCGGCCGACCTCGCGAGCGTGGGGGTCGCCGACCCCGACCGGACCACCACCGTTTTGCTCGAGGAGGCACAGGCTCACCTCGAGCGCCTGGATCTGCAGGCCGAGCAGGACCAACGGATCCAGGAGCAGGGCCGGCTCGTGTATTACCTGCCCCAGCTGCCGGGCGGGCTGGAGGCCGGCGGCCTGAACGTCCTCGCCGACGAACTGCATACCCAAGGGATGGTCTGAGCATGGTGCGTATGACGCCCGCCGCCGCGCGAGCGGAGCGCTCTCTCGACATCGACGCCCTGCTGGCCGACCCGGCCAAGCGGATCATCGTGTGCTGCGGCGCGGGCGGGGTCGGCAAAACCACGACCGCCGCCGCGCTGGGTGTGCGGGCCGCCGAGGCCGGACGTCGGGTGGTGGTCTTGACCATCGATCCGGCGCTGCGATTGGCGCAGTCGTTGGGGTTGAACGCCCTCGACAACACCCCCCGCCCGGTGGCGGGTATCGACACGCGTTCGGGCGGATCGATGGACGCGATGATGCTCGACATGAAGCGGACCTTCGATGAGGTGGTCGAGCAACACGCCTCCCCGGAGAAGGCCGCCTCGATCCTGGCCAACCCGTTCTATGTTGCGGTCTCCTCCTCCTTCGCCGGGACCCAGGAGTACATGGCGATGGAAAAGCTCGGCCAGTTGCGCGTGCAGAGCCAGCGGGAGAACGGCTGGGATCTGATCATCGTCGACACCCCGCCGTCCCGTTCGGCCTTGGACTTCCTGGACGCGCCCAAACGGCTCGGCTCCTTCCTCGACGGTCGATTCATCCGCCTGCTGATGGCACCGGCAAAGGCGGGGGGCAAGGCCTATCTCAAGGCGGCCTCGGCCACGCTCTCGCTCGCTGTCGGGGTGATGACCAAGGTCCTCGGCGGGGAACTGCTGCGCGATGTGCAAACCTTCGTCGCCGCCTTGGACACGATGTTCGGCGGGTTTCGCGAGCGGGCGGACCAGACGTATGCGCTGCTCCAGGCCCCGGAAACGGCCTTTGTCGTGGTCGCCTCGCCTGATCGCGATGCGCTGCGCGAGGCGGCCTTCTTCGTCGAACGGCTGGGCACCGAGCGGATGCCACTCGCCGGGCTGGTCGTCAATCGGGTGCAACGGGTCGCCGGGTCGCTGAGCCGCGGCCGCGCCGAGGACGCCGCGAGCGCCCTGGAGGCGACGGGCGCGATGCGTTCCAGCGCCAGTGCGGACCTCTTGCGGCTCCATGCCGACCTGGCCACGAGCGCCACCCGGCATCAGGAGCTGATCAGTCGCTTCCGGGTGTCCAACCCCGGGGTCGCCATCACCCAGGTGCCGGCCGCCGCCCGCGACATCCACGACCTGGATGGGCTGCGAGCAGTCGGGGCGGATCTGGCGGGCTGATGCCCGCAGGCCCTGCGGGGTTGCCCGCGGGGTTGTGGGCCCAGGTGCGCAGTGCTAGGCCGTGCGCGCCGCCGGCGATCGCGGCTTCAAAAGGGCCGCCTGCCACGAGGTCACGTCGGGGCGCTGCCGGAGCAAGGCGCGCCGTTCGCGCTCGGTGAGCCCACCCCATACGCCGAACTCGACGCGATTGTCGAGGGCATCGGCCAGGCATTGCAGGCTCACCGGGCAGGAACGACAGACGAGCTTGGCGTCGTGCTGTGCCTTCCCGCGGACGAAGAGCTCGTCCGGGTCGGCAGTCGCGCAGGCACCCTGCGCCGCCCAGTTCTGGGGACCCTGGCCGATCTCTATCGGTGCCAGAACGCTCACAGCAGCCTCCTCATACGTTTCGTTGCTGATGTGACCGAGCGCATACGGGTCGTGGTGATACATCCCGGATCCGACTTTCTTGCGGCACCCGGGTCGGCGGGGGCCGCGACACGCGGCACGTCTGGCGACATCTGCGGGCGTGACGCGCCCGGGAGCCCCGACTTTGTCAGGTGCCCGGGTTACCCTGGCCCGCATGCCTGTGCGTCCGGATCGTGCGTCGATGCCGCATCTGATGTCGCTCATTGCGGCCTTCCTCGCCGTGAGCGTGGCGCTCGGCGTCCTGGCCGCGGGCCTGCTCATCCCGGTCGTGGGAGCCATGGGCTCGACCACCACGTCGGCGATCACCGCCTTCGACAACATCGACACGACGTTCAAGACCACCGCCCTGGCGCAACAGTCACGGATCATGGATGCCAACAACAAGGTCATCGCGACGCCCTATGACCAGAACCGCATCGTGGTCTCGCTCAAGAATGTCGCCCCCATCATGCAGAAGGCGCAGATCGCGATCGAGGACAGTCGCTTCTACGAGCACGGCGCTCTCGACATCCGGGGGACGACCCGGGCCTTCTTCAACAACGCCACGAACAATGCCACCCAGGGCGGCTCGTCGCTGACCCAGCAGTACGTGAAGATGACCCTGCAGTACGAGGCGCTCAAGCGCGGCGACGAGCAGGCCGCCCAGGAAGCGATCGACGTCAACTACGGCCGCAAGCTGCGCGAGATGGCGCTGGCGATGCAGGTCGAGAAGCAGATGACCAAGAACCAGATCCTCGCCGGCTACCTGAACCTGGCCTATTACGGTGACCAGGCCTATGGCATCGAGGCGGCCGCACGCCACTACTTCAATGTGCGCGCGAAAGACCTCAATCTGACTCAGGCAGCAACCCTCGCGGGCGTGGTGCAGAGCCCCGGAAGCGCCGATCCGCACAACGCCCCCCAGGCCGCCCAGGAGCGCCGGGACGTCGTGCTCGACCGGATGGTGGCCGTTGGTGTGGTCAGCCAGGCTCAGGCCGAGGCCGCAAAGAAGCCCAGCGTCAAGAGCCTGCTGCGGATCCGCACCCGCGAGGGCGGCAACTGCGCCAAGAGCCCGGAGCCCTACTTCTGCAATTACGTCATCGCCTATCTCAAGACGCTGCCGGTCCTGGGCAAGAACGTCGATGAACGCAATCTGGCGATCACCCGCGGCGGCCTGCGGATCAAGACCACGCTGCGCATGGACTGGAGCCAGGAGATGCTCAAGGACCTTCGCTCGCGGGTCCCCGCCGGCGACCCCTCGGGCGTGGGTGCCGCGGCGGCTGTCGTCGAGCCCGGCACCGGCAAGCTGCTGGCGATGGCGCAGACCTCCGAGTATGGCCAGACCAAGGACAACCGCTCCACCGTGGGCAAGACCACCCAAAGCTGGGTGGTTCCCAAGGCGTATGGCGGCACCCTCGGCTTCCCGATCGGCTCCACGGCGAAGGTCTTCACGCTGCTCACCGCTTTGGAGGCTGGCATCCCCGTCAATGGGTCGATTCCGGCACCCAAGGCAGGCGTTGGCCTGGCCGCATCACACATCTTCCCGACGAACGTCTATAAGGACGGCTGCGGCAGCCCAGACCCGTGGTACGTCAGCAATGACTTCCAGACGTCCGGGCCGACCGAGACCTTCCGCTACGCGACCGCGAACTCCATCAACACCGCCTTCGCGGCAACGATGATCTCGCTCGGCGGGTGCAAGGTTCAGGAGATGTGGAACCGGCTCGGCGGGTTCGACGGCGATGGCAAAGAGGTCTTCCCGGCTCCCTCGAACCTGGTGCTCGGCTCCGGCTCGATGCCGCCGCTGACGCTGGCGAACGTCTATGCCACCATCGCCGCCAATGGCAAGTGGTGCCCGGTCAACCCGATCGAGTCGATCACCACCTCCGACGGCAAGAAACTGAAGCTGCCGGCCACCAAGTGCAAGCAGGTGCTCGACAAGGACATCGCGGCGGGCGCCGACGTGCTCCTGCGAGGGGTCATCGAGGGCGGCACCGGAACCCAAGGCGTGCGCGGAATTGCGGGCTTCTACAAGCCGGCGGCCGGAAAAACCGGCACCCACGAGGGTCACCAGCAGTCCTGGTTCGTCGGCTACACCCCCTCGATCGCCACCGCCGTCTATGTCGGCACCCCGATCCGGCAAATCGAGATGGACAACATCAGCATTGGCGGGCGCTACTACGGCAATGTCTTCGGTGGCACGATCGCGGCCCCGCTGTGGGGCTTGATCATGAATGACGTCACCGCCGGGATGCCGGCCGAGAACTTCCCCGCTCCGAGCAACAAGGTCCTCTATGGCGACCTGATCGGCATCCCGAGTGTGATCGGGCGCTCGGTCCCGGATGCGATCGCGATCCTGCGTTCCGCCGGGTTCGACGCGATCCAAGGTGGCGAAACCCAGAGCACCTTGCCCAAGGGCGTGGTCGCGCAGACGGCGCCGGTCGGCCTGGCGGCCCGCGGCTCCACGATCGTGCTGCTCACCTCGAACGGCTATGTGCCGCCGCCACCGAAGCCGACCACTTCCTCGACGTCGCCGAGCAATTCGCCGACCTCACCCGGCAACACACCGACGAAGCCCACCAACACACCACGCCCCACCGGCACCTTCACTCGCCAGTAGGCAGCGCCGACTCTTGGGGCAACGGCTTGTCGCGGGCCGGCTTGGTGAGCGTTCCGCGTCAGGTCACGATGTCAGGCGCGCCCGCACCAGCCCGGCGACGACCTTGCCGTCGGCCCGCCCCGCGACCGTGGCCTGGACGGCCTTCATCACCTGTCCCAGCTGGGCCATCCCGGTCGCACCGCTTCGCGCCACGACCTCCTCGATGATGGCCGCCACGGCGGCCTCATCGAGCTGCTGCGGAAGGTACTCCTGCAGGATCGCCAGCTCGGCGCGCTCCACCTCGAGCAGTTCGGGCCGGCCCGCCTCCTGGTATGCCGCCGCCGCCTCCCGGCGCTTCTTGGCCTCCCGGGCGAGCACCTTGAGAACCTCGTGCGAGCTCAGCTCGCGATGCGCCCCGGCGCTCTCCTCGACGGTGATCGCCGTCAAGGCCATCCGCAAGGTCCCGGCGCGCACCTTGTCTTGGGCGCGGATGGCGCCGGTGAGGTCGGATTGCAGGCTCGCCTTCGTCACGGTCATACCCACGAGTCTCTCAGGCCCCGGCAACCGCCTTTTCGCCCGCTCCCCCCGACCTAACTTCTGCTAGCAGGGGGTGCGCTCAGATCCACAGGATGCATCATGTGGTTCTGAGCGCACCCTCTGCTGAGTTGGCCCCAACACTGCGCGAGCCGGTCCCTGCGAGCGTGAGCACGCTGCCAGCGCTCGCGGTGGGACACTGGTGGGATGCACGGGTTCACACGGACCGTAGCCGGGGTCGGAGCGCTCGGTATCAGCGCACTCGGCTATGCCGCCGTCATCGAGCGCCAGGCCTTCGTGCTGCGCCACGTCGCCCTGCCCATCTTGCCCGCGGGCCGGCAGCCGCTGCGTGTCCTGCAGCTGAGCGATATGCACCTCGTGCCGCGTCAGGAGCGCAAGATCCAGTGGGTGCGCCGCCTGGGCGACCTCCAGCCTGACCTGGTCATCAACACTGGGGACAATCTGGCCCATCTGGAGGCGGTGCCCGCGGTGCGACGGGCGCTGGAGCCGCTCTACGGCATACCCGGCGTTTTCGCGCTCGGTTCGAACGACTACTACGCGCCGAAGGTGAAGAGCCCCGCCCGCTACCTGCTCCCGGACGCGCGGGTTCCGCTGGATGCGACCCGACGCTTGCCGGTCGACAAACTCATTGAGTCCTTCACCCGCGATGCCGGCTGGCTGGACTTGAACAACGCCCGCGGCAAGCTCACCGTGGGTGGCATCGACATCGAGTTCGTGGGGGTGGACGATCCGCACCTGGATCGGGATCGGTATGCCGCCGTGTCCGGCCCTCGTGCGAGCGCGTCGGATCTCTTCCTGGGGGTGCTGCATGCGCCCTATACCCGGGTGCTCGATGCGATGGCTGGCGACGGCGTCGACGCCATCATCGCCGGGCATACCCATGGCGGACAGCTGTGTGTGCCCGGGTTCGGTGCCCTGGTCACCAACTGTGACCTGGATCGGCGCCGCGCCAAGGGCGTGAGCCGGTGGTGGGTGGGGGCCAACGGCATCCCGTCCCGGTTGGGACCGGCCGACGCCCCCTATCTGCATGTCTCCGCGGGGCTCGGCACCTCGCCGTATGCCCCGGTGCGGTTCGCCTGTCGCCCCGAGGCCAGCTTGATCACCTTGCTCCCCCGCCGCTGACCGAACCGATTTCAGGCGCCACCATTGCCTGGGCTATCCTGTGGCGTCGCCATCCAGCGGGTGGCGACGTTCCGTGGCGTGAGCCGCGGACGGCCACGGGGTGTGGCGCAGCTTGGTAGCGCGCTTCGTTCGGGACGAAGAGGCCGCAGGTTCAAATCCTGTCACCCCGACCAGTTGGCTGAAGGGCTCTGACCTGCGGAAATGCGGTCAGAGCCCTTCTGCTTGTCGGCCGTCCGGGCATATGGGGGCATAACGGCACGGGCCGAGAATATGTAGGTCCGGTAACGAGCAGGGTGCGGGCCAAGGAGATGTAACCGCTGTCGCAACCGATGAGAGCGCCTTGGCTACTGGAAGGCGTCCATCGATACCAGTTCGCCAATCTTGACGGCGATCTCCTCCATGGTGTCATCGGCCGTGCTTAGCCCGCTTCGCGAAGCAAGCAGTGGGCTGACGTCGCGCAGTTCGTCGTAAGTCGTGTCATGGACTATAGGTACGAGCAGGTCGCGTGCGAGCAGGGCCGACAACTCCTTGTCTGCGATCCCCGCCGCGTCGAGCCGCTTCAGGAACGCCGGTGTAACGAGAACGATGCCTGCCCGGGACTTCGCCAAGCCGCGGTCGATCTCACGCATGAGTGGCGAGCCGAGCACGACATCCTTCTCGCTGAACCACACCGTGACAGCTCTGGCTTCGAGGAGGTCGTGCAACTGCTTTGCAGCCGCTTGGCGGTCATCCCACGCATGGCACAGGAAAACGTCACGGCGATCGAACAAAGTCCCCTGGGATTCGATGCGCTCGCGGATCGGCGTCAGCGCACGGACCTCGGATGCCGAGTAGGTAGCCGAGGAGCCACTCGTGGACCACCGCGGGCGGGAACTCTGCGATGAACCGCCCGAGGAGCGTATCGAGCTGCTCCGCACCACCGGCGCGTAGGTCGGGGTGTAGGAGGGTCGGTACGAGCCGTAGGACGAAAAAGAACGCCGGCCGCCGCACACGGGACACGCTGCTCGACCGCTTGCCGTCCGATGACCCCGTCTCGGGGCCGTACAACCACTCATGCCGGGATTCTACGGATGCGTGCTGACAGACGAGGCAACGTCGTTGGGGTCGGGAAATAGCGGATCCTGCACGGCGACTATCCACGGCAGGTCGATCTGCGGGTCCCGGAGCTGAGGCCAACGGAAGGTCCGCAACCCATCGACATCTGGGAAGTCATCATCGAACGTCACGAGCCAGTCGCACTTGTTCAGCACGGCAGTGGCCAGATGGATGGCGTCCGGCAACTTCTTCGGCCTTCGGTTCCGTCTGAACTCAGCAGCCTTCTTGACGATCGGCGGGGTGACGTCAAGCAGAAGAACCTCGCGGGACTCGCCATGACGTACTCAAGTGCAACCTACGCCTGGGTCAAGGTGGCGGCCCTGATCGACGACGCCTGTGCCTCCCTTTGCGACTCACGGGAACACGATGACCCGCTCGTCCACCGGATCTGGCGGCTCGGCTCCGAAGCGCTCCTCATGACGCCCATGCCCCATGTCGACCTCCGCGACGCGTACAAGGTTCTACCTCAGGCCGTCGGCGACCCTCGCGATCTGTTGCTCCGCGCTGAGGAGTTGACGCGCGCCCATCCCATCGAGGAGTTCCCACCCGGCGCAAGCATGGTCATCGCTGAACTCATCGACGTGGCTCGTAACCTGTCGGGGCGATAGTAGACGTGTCCATCAGCTACTGAGCCCTTACTGGTCCTCGCCATCTCGGTGTCGCGCGGGCCGGCGCAGGACGACTGCGGAAACCGTCTCGCGCTGGCGGCACCACCGGGCCGCTTCGGGATCGATACATGCCAGAAGCGCGATTGCGCGCTCCAGGTCCGCCATGAGGTCGCGGCGGTGGATCGGCTCATGGTGGGCAGCTCTGTTGCGGAGGTACAGCAGTTGCTCGAGGTCGCTCTCCACCCGATGTCGGTGTTGGTTGGCAGGCGCATCTGTCCGAGGAAACGCGTGACGGAGGTTTGGCACCCACAAGGACGCGTAGTACCGGCGGCTGACCAGGTAGCGCCAGAATCCAAGGTTGAGCTCGGCCACGACATGGCCGTGGGTGACCTGTCTTCCGCCGCGGGCAGCTCGCTGCCTGGCTTTCACGATGTCGGCGCGCCCACGGCCGTCGAGTGGCGCACTTGCCAGCCAGTCCGCACTCGGCCTTCCGGCAGCCCAACTCTTCATCTGCGAGTCCAGCGCGTTGCGTACGACGACCTCGACCATCGCGGTCAGGGACAAGGCAGCAGCCGCGGCCTCGATGTTCCACTCGTAGAGAGCGAAAGCCTCCTCAAGTTCGCCGTCAGACGCGATCAAGTATGAGCCGAGACGCTCCGCTGACAGCAGTTCGCGTAAGCGTTCGTAGTCAACCGGTCTTGGCTCCACGCTTACCCCTCAGCTATAGTCATGGACGAAGACCCCGGAACGATCCCTGGCTCAGGCCACATCGCCGGGGTTTCGTCATGGGTCCACCGAGTAGGCTCACGGCCCTTCGGGCGCTGCGCGTGGTGTGCCACCGTGAGCCTACTCGGTGGACCCGACACGCCGTTTGGACCACTTCTTGGCCTCCTTGGACATCCGGGCTGCGATCTGAGCGTCGCGACCCTGAGCTGCGTGCTGGTAGCGCAGTGCAGCCTGCGGCGTCGAGTGGCCGATCCTGGCCATCAACTCGGCAATCGTGGCGCCTGACTGGGCGGCAAGGACCGCGCCCGTGTGGCGTAGGTCGTGGACGCGGAGGTCTTCGCGCCCCGCCGCAGCTCGTGCCTGGATCCAGTGGCGACGCACGGTGTTGGAGTGGACCTGAACATCGACGTCGTTGACCGACGAGAAGAGCAGGGCATCCCGACCGGCGGCCACGTGACGATTGAGGTGCTCGGCGAGCAAAGGGACCAGATGCGGCGGGATGGCCACGTCGCGAATCCCTGCATTGCTCTTGGGCGATCCGACTGTGACCTTGCCTGCGATCCTGACTACGCCCCGCCGGACGTGGATGACCTCGGCCTTGAGGTCGACGTCCTTGCGACGCAGCTCAGACAGCTCCCCAAAACGCAGGCCGCACCACGCACCGATGAGTACAAGCGCGCTAAGCCTCTCAGGCATCTTGCCCAGGATCACCTTCAGCTCGCCCAGGGTCGCCGGCTCGATCGATCGTGCCCGGCGAACAGTCCCAGCCCACCTGATTCGGCAGGGATTCGCGGGCAGCACCTCGTCGGCCACGGCAGTCGAGAGGATCGATCGGAGCAACCCGTAGGCATGCGCCCGCTGGGTCGGCTTAGTTGGGTCGAGGCCGCCGTACCAAGCCCGGACGACCTGGGGAGTGATGTCACGCAGCGACACCTCGCGGAACTCGGGGAGCAGGAAGCGGTCCAACTGGCGTCGGTAGAGCACGCGCGTCCGTGGCTTGAGCTCCCGCTGCTCGAGCCACGCCTCGGCATACGGCCCGAACATCTCCGTCGACCGCACGACCGTCGCTCGCCGCGACTTGCTGGGCGACCACTCGTCGTTCTGCATGAGCCGGCGCTCGGCCGCAAGCCACGCCTCTGCGTCGACCTTGGCCTCGAAGGTTGACGGAGCGCGATGGAACGCCTGATCAGGGCCCATGTAGTAGGCCTGCCAGCGACCGTTGGCCCGCTTGCGGATGGTCCCGAAGTCTCGCTTGGCCCTCGTCATCGCGTGCCACCTGCGGACATATGTGGACACAACTGGGGCATAACTGAGGACAGTCCGTGTCCGCTTGTGCCCTGTCCTCTCACGCGCCAGATTCTACTTCGCCGCAGGTCAGATGCCTACGGTGCAGGTCGAAGCACTGCAGCCAAACAAGCGCGTGAACAGTTCAAATCCTGTCACCCCGACCAGGCACGAGAGGGGCTCTGACCACCGTAAACGCGGTCAGGGCCCTTCGTTCATTCGCCGTCTCGGGCGTAACTGGGGCATCACGACCGATCGCGGCAGAACCGGACGGTTACGTCAGTCGGTGACGGCAGACCAGCAGATCGCATCTCGTTGCGCCTGGTCCTCGATGACCAGTGACCGGATCCACGAGTCGAGCTGACGGCGTTGCCAGTCGCGCTCGGTCCGGCCAGCGACCGGGACGCCGGGATTCGCTGCGCGCACGGCTTTGATGGCGTAGGCGGCGGCGCCGAGATCATGTTCGGCGACATGGCTCACACAGGCAGCCTGACCAGCGGAGTACGCGGCGTATCGGGGTGCGCCGTGTAGTGCCCGAGCCGCGCACATGGCGTGCCCGCCCCGGGCACGAGCATCCATCATCGACATCTCCTCGCGGGCCCATGCCCGGGCTGCCTCGATCGCTTCTCGCGGTCGAGGGTCCCACCCCTGCTCGTCCTCGAAGAGATGCAACACGTGCTCCGCGCACGCGGCCGCCCACAACGCCAAGCGTCGATGGTCCGCGTCAGTGAGCGTCCCTCCGCGGCGAATGGTTATCAGGCGGGGGTCGCGGACCTTCGGCAAGATCATCCGATCAGCCTGCCACTGCATTTGCGTCGGCGGGTGTGCGTGAAGTCCCGTGCAACGCTCAGCGGCAATGGCGGACGGTTCGGGCCCCTCAGGGACTGCTCTGCTCCTGCGCTATAGCGGCGAGGCTCTGCGCGATCGAGACCAGAGCGAGGGCCTGCACGGCATCCCAGGTTCCCGGCTTCAGCTTCGCGGCCAACTCGGTTGCCTGGTCCGCCAGTTCCTTTGCTGTCATGTGCCAAACCTTAGAGCGCTCGACAAGGGCCACGTGAGCAGCACGCTCCCTTACCTAGACGTTCTGGGGGAAGCCCAACTCGAGGCCGCCGTGGCTGGGGTCCAGCCACCGCGAGGTGACCACCTTGCCGCGGGTGTAGAAGTGGACCCCTTCCATGCCGTGCGCGTGGGTGTCCCCAAAGAGGCTGTTCTTCCAGCCGCCGAAGGAGTAGTACGCCATCGGCACCGGGATCGGGACGTTGATGCCGATCATCCCGACCTCCACCTCGTTCTGGAAGCGGCGGGCCGCCCCGCCGTCGTTGGTGAAGATCGCGGTGCCATTGCCGTAGGCATTGGAGTTGATCAACTCCAGGGCCTCGTCGTAGGACTTCACCCGCACAACCGACAGCACGGGGCCGAAGATCTCGTCCTGATAGATCGACATCTCGCGGCTGACATTGTCGAAGAGCGTCGGCTTGAGGAAATAGCCCGCGCCGTCGGCGTCGATATCGCCGTCGCGGCCGTCGATGACGAGCGTCGCACCCGCCTCCGTGCCGGCGTCCAGATAGGAGGTCACCCTGTCGCGATGCTGGGCCGTCACGAGAGGTCCCATGTCGCAGCCGCGGGTGCCGTCGCCGGTGACCAGCTTGCCGACGCGATCCTTGATCTTCTCCACGAGTTCGTCAGCGATGGTGTCCACGGCCAGCAGCGCGGAGATCGCCATGCACCGTTCACCTGCGGAGCCGAAGCCCGCGTTGACCGCGGCGTCGGCAGCCAGGTCGAGGTCCGCATCGGGAAGCACCAGCATGTGGTTCTTCGCCCCGCCCAGGGCCTGCACCCGCTTGCCGTGGGCGGTCCCGGTCTCGTAGACATACTTCGCGATCGGCGTGGACCCGACGAACGAGACGGCCTTGATCAAGGGGTGCGTCAGCAGGGCATCGACGGCCTCCTTGTCCCCGTGCACGACGCTGAGCACGCCATCCGGCAGGCCAGCCTCCTTCCACAGCGCGGCGACGGCGTTGACCGCCGATGGGTCCTTCTCGCTGGGCTTGATGATCACGGCGTTACCGCAGGCGAAGGCGACGGGCACGAACCACAGGGGCACCATCGCCGGGAAGTTGAACGGGCTGATGACCGCAACCACCCCCAGGCTCTGGCGGATCGAATACACGTCCACCTTCGTCGACGCGTTTTCGGTGAAGCCGCCCTTCATCAGATGCGGTATGCCGCAGGCGAACTCGGCAACTTCCAGACCGCGGGTGACCTCACCCAGGGCATCGGAGAGCACCTTGCCGTGCTCGGCGGTGATCAGCGCGGCGATCTCTTCCTTGCGTTCGTTGAGCAGCTCCCTGAAGCGGAAGAGCACTTGGGTGCGTTTGGCGAGGGAGACGCTGCCCCACTCGGCCGCCCAGGCTGCGTGCGCGGCGGTGACCACCTCGTCGACGAGGTGCGCCGACGCCAGGTCGAGTTCACCGGTTTGCACGCCGGTGGCCGGGTTGAAGACGGGGCTGGTGCGTTCGGCGGTGCCCTCCCAGGGGGCGCCGTGGATGAGGTGGGTGATGCGAGTGGGGGTGGTGCTCACGGGTATCGATCCTTGTCCTTGCAGCGAGTGGGTTCAGTGTGTCAGGTCAGGCGCGCCCGAGTGCCGCACCCGGAATGTCGGCCAGGTGTACGGCTTGCCCGCTGGTCATCGATCGCGCGCACGCCTCGGCGATACGGAATGCCGCGAGCGCGTCGGCAATGGTGCAGGGGCTCGCCGTTGTCCCGCGCGCCACCTCCACGAAGGCGGTGAGCTCGGCGACATACGCCGGCAAGAAGCGATCCATGAACGACCAGTGCCGCGGCCCGGGCGGCCAGTCGATGCCTTCCTCGGCGGACGTGATGGCCAGGGTGGTGTCGTGCCCGACGCCGAGGGTTCCCGTCGAACCGTGCACCTCCATCCGCACGTCATGACCGGCCCCGTTGTAGCGCGTTGCCGTCACCGACACCAGGGTGTCGTCGTCCAGGACGAGGGTCGCGGCGGCAGTGTCGACATCCCCGGCCTCGGTGAAGAAGGGGTCACCCTTGTTGGCACCCACCGCATAGACCGTGCGGGCCTCCCGGCCGGTCACGAAGCGGATGATGTCGAAGTCGTGCACGCTGCAATCGCGAAAGAGCCCACCCGAGGTCGGCAGGTATGCCGCGTGCGGCGGCGATTGGTCCATCGTCGCCGCGCGGATGGTGTGTACGAAACCGATTTCCCCGGCCGCGATGGCCTCCCGGGTCCGCCGGTAGCCCGCGTCGAAGCGCCGCTGGAAGCCGATATGCACCGGAATCTCGCAGCGCCGTTCGAGGTCGGCGAGCGCGATGGTGCGGCCGAGGTCGAGGGCCACCGGCTTCTCGCAGAAGGTGGGAATCCCACGGTCAAGGGCCGCCTCGATCAGATCGGCGTGCGCGGCCGTGCCGGCTGTGATGACGAAGCCGTCGAGCTGGGCATCGAGGAGTTCCCCAATGCTCCCGGCCGCCGAAACCTCCAGGTCGGTGGCCACCTGCGCGGCGAGGGCCGCGTCGATATCGGCCACCACGAGCTGATCCACACCGGGCAGGGAGCGAAGTGTTCGTGCGTGAAAAGCGCCGATCCGGCCGGTGCCGGCGAGTCCGATGCGCATGGTGGGGTGAGCCTTTCGAGATCGGGTATGCAGGTCAGGGCAGTGGGGGTGCGAGCGGCAGCCGCGGGTCCGTCGCCAGCTCCGGCCAGGTCTCGCGGACCCAGGCATGCGCAGGGTCGTCGCAAATGAGCCACGCGCGCGCGGGTCCCGGACCGGCCATGACGTTGAGGTAGTAGAGATCGGCGTCCGGGGCCGCGACGGCGGGGCCATGCCAGCCATGCGGAACCAGGACCACATCGCCGGTGCGCACCTCCGCCAGCACATCGATCGGCCGCTCGTCGGTGCCATAGACACGCTGGTACCCCACGGGATCAGCGCCTCGTGCGTCGATGGTTCGGGTCTCGAACCAATAGATCTCTTCCAATTCGGCTTCGATGCCCGGGCGCTCGGTGTCGTGCTTGTGTGGCGGCCAGGAACTCCAGTTGCCGGCGGGGGTGATGACCTCGCAGGCGATGATGCGGCCCGCGTCGAGCACGCCGGGAACGCCGAAGTTGCGCACCTCGCGAGAGGCGATCCCGGCGCCACGCAACTCCACCGGCACCTGCTGGGCGGACAGGCGGTGTGGCTGGATGTCCGTTGGGCCGGTGCTCGCCAGGCAGACCGCGACCCGAACGCCGGGTCCGGCCCCGTGGCCTTCCGGAGCGCTCAGGTGCAGCAGCCACCCGGGCGGGGCGTAGGCGACATCGGTCGGCCCGTCGAAGACTCCGCCGCGTCCGGTGAGGTCGAGCGAGAGCGCCACCCCGTCGGGGCCGGTCACCACGACCGCGACGGGCCCCCCGGACAGAGGCACAATCACCGCTTCGTGGCCGTCGAGCGCGAGCTCGATGCTCTGGCCGGGCGCCAGGGTTGCCGTGCGCAGCCCGGTGTGCGCCCAGCCGACAAGGGAGTCGCCGATGACGCAGTCCCACCCGTCCGCGGCCAATGTTCCCGCTGGGTGGCACCAGGTGGAGTTGTCGTTGCCGAGGCTCATGTGGGGTCTCCGTGCGCTCGGAAGTCGTGGACCTCTTGCTCATAGGGCATGGCCGTCGCGCATTCCAGGCGGGAGGCGACGATCGCCCCCGCGATGCTCGCGAAGCGGATGGTGCGTTCCAGATCCCAACCTGCCAGCAGGCCGTGGCAGATCGCGCCCCCGAAAGCGTCCCCCGCGCCCAGTCCGTTGGCCACGGTCACAGGAGTTGGCGGCACGAAGACCCGCTGACCGTCGGCACTGCCGGCCAGCACGCCTCGGGGTCCCTGCTTGACGACGGCGAGGTCGACGCCGCGATCGAGCAGTGCCCGCACGGCGTCCCGCGGGTCGGTGGCGCCGACGGCAATCCGACACTCTTCGAGATTCCCGATGGCTACCGTGCTCGCGTCGAGCGCGTCCCCGGCTGCTCGGGTCGCCTCCGCCTCAGCCCGCCAGAACTGGGGTCGATAATCCAGGTCGATGACCGTATGCGGGGCGCGCCCGCGCAGTGACCACGCCACCGCGTGTGCCGTCCGGCTGGGCTCCGCGGACAGGCCCGTCAGCGTGGACCACAACAGCTTGCTCTCGCGCACGGCAACCGGCGGGATTTCCTCGGGACTCACCCGCAGGTCGGGTGCTTGGGGGTAGCGGTAGAAGTAGAGCGGGAAGTCGTCCGGTGGGAAGATCTCGCAGAAGGTGACCGGTGTGGGCAGGCTCGGGTCGATCGCGACATACACCGGGTCGACCCCGAGGTCTCGCAGCTCGCGCCGCACGAACCGGCCGAACGGGTCGTTTCCGGTGCGGCTCACGAGGGCGGTGGAATGCCCCAGCCGCGACGCGGCGACCGCGACATTTCCCGCACTGCCACCGAGAAACTTGCCGAAGGTCGTGACGTCCTCCAGCCCCACACCGGTCTGCATGGGATAGAGGTCCACACCCACCCGCCCGATGGCGACCACCTCGAACGACGGGGTCGTGGGCACTGGCTCCTCCTGGGTGGTCCGGGGCGCGGTCTGGCAGGCTGCAGTATCGCAGGCCTGGAGTTTGTAAGGACATAAGATCTTCCTTACTCCTAAGTATGCCGGACATATACTCATCCTCGTGAAGCCGATCCCGGTCATGATCGACCGCTCCAGCCCGGTGCCCCTCTATCACCAGCTAGCGGAACAGCTCACCGCGGCGGTCGAGGACGGCCGCCTGCAGCCGGGCGATCCGTTCGAGAACGAGTTGGCGCTCGCCGAACGGCTCGACCTGTCGCGCCCGACCGTCCGCCGGGCGATCGCCGAACTTGTCAATCGCGGTCTCCTGGTTCGGCGTCGGGGGGTCGGCACCAGCGTGGCGAGCCAGGTCATCCACCGGCGCGACGAACTCACCAGCCTGTATGACGACATGGTGCGCCGCGGTCAGCAGCCGCGGACCGAGGTGCTCTCGCACAGTCCCGAGACCATCGATGCCACGGCGGCGCTCGCCCTTGGCTTGCCGCCTGACACTCCCCTGCTCAGCGTGCAACGGCTGCGCTATGTCGGCGACATCCCCACGGCCCTGATGCACAATTGGCTGCCGCCGCAGTTCGCGGACCTGAGCGCCGAGGATCTCGGCGGCGAGAGCCTCTATGCCCTGCTGCGTGCCCGCGGGGTGCGGCCGGTCATCGCCCATCAGACCATTGGCGCGCGCCGCCCGCTCCCGCGCGAGCGCAAGCTCTTGGGCCTGTCCGTCGGCGACCCGCTGCTAACCATGACGCGCCGGGCGTATGCCGTCAACGGTGCACCCGTCGAGTATGGGGACCATTGCTATCGCTACGACCAGTACACCTTCGACGTCACCGTCCATGACCGCTGAGGACCGCCGCCGCCACTTCCCCTCACGACGCAAAGGCGTTAGAGTTCTAATGTCTTAACATTTGTTGCCGACGGGATCCCCGGGACAAGGAGAATGCTCGTGATGATCACGCCGGGCCTGCGGGCAGACCCAAAGGGCTGCTCCCGACCCGTCCCGAAGGGCTCCCACCTACGCGACCCGCTCGCTGCGACCGGCCAGGAGATGGGGGGTCACCAGTGACCAGTTCACCGCTGCGCACCATGACGCAGACCACGCCGACCACTCTCTGGAACGACTCCTCCACGCTCTCGGAGTTGACCACGGCCATCGGCTGGGGGGCCGTGGGCGCCACCTGCAACCCGGTCATCGCCCTGGCGGCAATCCGCTCGGATCTGCCCCGCTGGCAAGCCCGCATCGCCGAGATCGCCCGCGAGCGCCCCACCGCCACGGAATCGCAGATCGGCTGGCAGGTCGTCGAGGAACTCTCGGTCGAGGCGGCCCAGCTGCTCAGGCCCGCGTTCGAAGAGCACAAGGGTCGCAATGGTCGACTTTCGATGCAGACCGATCCCCGCAAGAACCGAGACGCCGAGGCGCTGGCCGATCAGGCCGAGCACTTCGCCGCGCTGGCACCCAACATCATCGTCAAGATCCCGGCCACCGAGGTCGGGATCGCGGCCATCGAAGAGGCCACCTATCGGGGCGTCAACATCAACGTCACGGTGTCCTTCACGGTGCCCCAGGCCGTCGCGGCCGGTGAGGCCATCGAGCGGGGCCTGACGCGGCGCGAGGCGCAGGGCAAGGACATCTCGACCATGGGTCCGGTCGTCACGATCATGGTCGGGCGCCTCGATGACTGGCTGGGGGAGGTCGTAGCGCGCGACGGCCTGGACATTGACCCCGCCCACCTTGAGTGGGCCGGGGTTGCTGCCTTCAAGAGGGCGTATGCCGAGTTCGCCGCCCGCGGACTGCGGGCGCGGCTCCTGGCCGCGGCATACCGCAATCAGTTGCAGTGGACCGAGCTCGTGGGGGGCGACATCGTCTTGTCCCCGCCGTTCGCCTGGCAACAGAAGTTCCAGGCCAGCGGACACGACCCGCAGCCCCGCATTCAGGAACCGGTCGCGCCGGACATCCTGGCCTCGTTGCTGCGCATCCCGGACTTCGTGCGCGCGTATGAGGTGGACGGCATGACGCCCGCCGAGTTCGATGACTTCGGGGCCACACGCAAGACCTTGCGCCAATTCCTCGAGGCGAACGCCGAGCTCGACGCCATCGTGCGCGACGTACTGATCCCTGCCCCCTGACGTCCGTGCGGTGCCCGGCTCGCCCGGGCACTGCCCATACCTCGAAGGACCGCTCCGATGACATCGACCCTGCGGCTCACGACGGCTCAGGCCCTGGTGAAGTTCCTGGCCAACCAGTACAGCGAGCGCGACGGTGTGCACGAGCGACTCGTCACGGGCATCTTCGGGATCTTCGGTCACGGGAATGTCGCGGGCGTGGGCCAGGCATTACTCCAGGCGCAGGTGCAGTCGCAGGAGGGGGCCGGCGGCGATGAGGTCTTGGGTGAGCTGCCCTACTATCTCGCCCGCAATGAGCAAGGCGCCGTGCATGCCGCAACGGCCTACAGCCGGGCTCGGAACCGCCGCCAGGTGATGGCCGTGACGACCTCGATCGGGCCGGGTGCCACCAACATGGTGACGGGAGCCGCGCTGGCGACCACGAACCGCATACCCGTGCTCCTCTTGCCCTCCGACCAGTTCGCCAACCGGGTCCCCGACCCGGTGCTGCAGCAGTTGGAGGACCCGGGCAGCCTCGACATCACCGTCAACGACGTCTTCCGTCCGATTTCGCGCTTCTTTGACCGGATCAACCGTCCCGAGCAGCTCATCCCCTCGCTGATGAATGCGATGCGGGTGCTCACCGACCCGGCCGACACCGGCGCGGTCACGATCGCGCTGCCGCAAGATGTGCAGGCCGAGGCCTTCGACTGGCCGCTCGCCTTCTTTGCGCCCCGGGTCTGGCACATCGGCCGGCCGGTCCCCGAGCCGGCGGCACTGCAGCGAGCTCTCGCGGTGATTCGCTCGGCACGCCGCCCGCTGATCGTGGCCGGTGGCGGTGTCGTCTACTCCGAAGCCGGCGCCGAGCTGCGCGCGTTCGCGAGAGCGACCGGCATCCCGGTGGCAGATACGCATGCCGGCAAGGGCGCGATCAATTGGGATCACCCCAGCGCCGTGGGCGGCGTCGGGTCGACCGGCTCGGCGGCGGCCAATGCGCTGGCCCGGGAGGCCGACGTGGTGATCGGCATCGGCACCCGCTATTCCGACTTCACGACGGCGAGTCACACCATCTTCGCCGCCGACGACGTGCGCTTCGTCAACGTCAATGTGCTGGGGTTCGACGCCGCCAAGCACGGCGCGACGATGGTGGTGGCCGATGCCCGCGAGGCGCTGCGCGCCCTGAGCCGCGAGCTGGCGGGGTGGCAGGTCGATCCGTCATACCGCCAGGAGGCCATCGACGCCGACGCGGCGTGGCAGCAGGTCGTCGACGAGTGCTATCACCGCGGTCACACTCCGCTGCCCGCGCAAACCGAGGTGTTCGGGGCACTGAACGAGCTGATGGGGCCCGAGGATGTCGTCATCAACGCCGCGGGGTCGATGCCCGGGGACCTGCAATGTCTATGGCGGGCAACCACTCCCGTGCAGTACCACGTGGAATACGCCTTCTCGTGCATGGGCTACGAGATCCCCGCGGCGCTCGGCGTCAAGATGGCGCTCGGCGACGACCACGAGGTGGTGGCAATCGTCGGTGACGGCACCTATCAGATGCTCCCGATGGAGATCGCGACGATCGTCTCCGAGGGCATCAAGGTCATCATCGTCTTGCTCCAGAACCACGGCTTCGCATCCATCGGGGCCCTGTCGCAGTCGCGCGGATCGCAGCGCTTCGGAACCATGTATCGGATGCGGTCGGCCGCGACCGGCCGGCTGGACGGTGACATGGTGCCCGTCGACCTGGCTGCCAATGCGGCGTCCTGGGGCGCCGATGTGCTGCACTGTGAGTCGATCGAGCAGTTCCGGGAGAACTACGCCCGGGCCGCGGCGTCCGATCGCACGACGGTCCTGCACATCGAGACCGACCTCGTGGGACCCAACCCTCCGGGGTCCGCCTGGTGGGATGTCCCGGTCTCGCAGGTCTCCACGCTGCCCTCGACGCAGCAGGCGTATGCCGAGTACCTCGCGGCACGCACCGCCCAGCGCCCCTATCTCTAGCCCCCTGCTCTAGCCCCCTGCTCTAGGCCGCGCCGGCCCACTCGGCCGCACCCCTGACGAGCGGGCCGACGGCATACGGCTCAGGCGTAGAAGGCGGGCCGCTCGATCATCTGCACCGCGACCTCGCCGTCCTCGGTGAGGGCCCTGACGCCGGCGTCGCAGACGCAGGCCGCGGCATAGCCATCCCACGCCGTCGACCCGGTGTGCTCGCCGCGGGCCACGGCCGAGATCCACTCCTGGACCTCGGTCACGAAGGCGCCCCCGAAGCGGTCGTTGTGATCGCGAGCGACCTTCTTGGTCACGGCCCAGGCCCGGCGCACTGAGGTCACCTCGTGATCGGAGAGGCTGACGGTGCCGCGCTCGGCGACCGCCTCGCACCGGATGTCGTAGCCGTACTGGCAGTTGACGAAGATCTCGTCATCGACCCGGACACCGGAGGCACTGGTGAGGATCAACACGAGCGGGTCCTGCAAGTGCGGGAAACGCAGGGTGGTCTTCTTCGGAGTGTCCACGCGCGCCGAGATGAACTCCTCGCCGAGCAGCCACCGCATCGCGTCGACCTCGTGGATCGCGGTGTCATTGATGGCCATGTCCCAGGTGTATCCCTGGGGGACCGTGGGGTTGCGGTGCGCGCAATGCACCATCAGCGTCTCGCCGAGTTCTCCCGAGTCCAAGAGCGCCTTCATCTCCCGATAGCTGGCATCGAAGCGCCGCATGAAACCGACCGTGACCAGTCGGGTGCCGTGGGCCTGCTCGGCGTCCATGATGCGCAATGCGGCCGCCGCGGTCGGCGTCAGCGGCTTCTCGCAAAACACCGGCTTGCCGGCGGCGATGCAGGCGAGCACGTCGACCTCATGGGCGGGGCCAAAGCTGCAGATCATCACGGCGTCCACGTCGGGGCTTTCGATGAGCTCCTGCGAGGTTGCGTATGCCGTGCCGCCGATCCGCGCCGCGACCTCCTGGGCGCGCCCCGGGTCGATGTCGCTCACAGCGACGACCCGCCCGCCGGCGATAACGGTGTGAATGCGCTCGATGTGCGCCTGGCCCATGCCGCCGGGACCGATCATGCCAATGCGTACCGTCATGGTGGTGCCTCTCAGAGGAGACCGAGACCCAGCGAGGCCAGATACTCGCGGGTCGTCATGGCGTTGGGGAGGGGGAAGGACTTATCGCAGCCGTACATGTCTTGCTCGCACACGACATACAGCTCCTTGTCGAGGTCGGCGAGCGCCTCGATGAGCTCGCCCATGTCGGGCAGCCCGGCCGGCGGGGTGACGGAGCACCCCGCGTGGACGGCCTTGACGAACGGCCAGTCCTCGTCGTGCGCCTGCTTGACCAGGGCCGGGTCCATGGCCTTGATGTGGACATAGGAGATCCGCTCGGGATACTTCCGGCACAACTCGATGGGGTCGCCGTCGCCATAGACGATGTGCCCGGTGTCGAGGCAGAAACCGACATATTCGGGGTCGGTCGCCTGGAAGATGCGATCGATATCGGCGGGCGTCTCGATGTGGCTGTCGCCGTGGGGGTGCAGGACCATCTTGAGGCCGTAGTCCTCCTTCATGATCCGACCCAATCGATCGGCGTTCTTGATGTAGAGGTTCCAAGCATCGCTCGAGAGCACCCGATCGTCGGTGTAGGCGCCGGTCTTCTCGTCGCGGAACATCGGGGGCAGATGCACGACATACTCGGCGCCGACGGCCGCGTGCGTTTCGCCGATCTCGCGGAAGAATCGCTCGGTCTCGGCCCAGGCCTCGGCCTTGTGCAGGATGCCCCAGCCGGTGCCGGCCACGACCGTGAACCCGCGGGCGTCCATCTCCGCGGCGAGCCGGGTGGGGTCGGTCGGGAAGTAGCCGAAGGGTCCGGTCTCCATGACCGAGAACCCGGCGGCGGCCATCTCGTCCAGGGCCACATCCCAGTCGATCTGCTTCTCATCCCTCGGGAACCAAACCCCCCACTGGTCGGGGCAGACGCCGATGGTGAGCTTGCTGTAGCGCGGGTCGGTGTTGCGCGCCTTGGACTGCGCCATGGGCGGGGTTCCTTCCGAGATCTTGGGGTGCCGCAAACCTATGGAGAGGTCTTTGTGCTGTCAATAGATCATACGCACCACCCTATGCCTCGCGCCGACGGGGCACTCCCGAGACCCCGGGAACTCGCAAAGCGCCAGAAACCTCGCGAGACTCCGGAAACCTCACGAAACTCCGGAAACCTCACGAGACTCCGGATATATCGCCCGCTTGGCGCAGCTTCCGGAGCTTCGCGACATTTCTCGGGTGGTGCGACCGCTCCCCGCGCTCCTAGTCGGCCAGGAGTATGACGTGCAGCCGCCGGGGGCACTCCCGAGATCCCGGAAGACTCGCAGCGCGTCAGAAATCTCGCGAGACCCCGGTCATTGCGCCCACTTCAGAGAGACTCCCGGGCCTCGCGGCCAGAAGTAGAAGGTCGCCGACGGGATGCCGTGCCCCCCGACCGCGACCATCCCCAGGTGCATCCCCATGCCATGTTCGCGGGCCATAGCCGCCACCGCGCGCAACACGCCCAGGTCCAGTCCCACCCTCGCCAGCAGGGTGAGCAGAGAGAGAAGTTCGGGACCGTCGGTGAGTTGCCAGAGTCGGGTGAACAGGAAGAGCCGATCCTGCGCGGCCCCGGCGACGAGACGCCGCTGACGGAACGCGGCTCGCTCCCTGGCCGCTGGCACGACCCGGGCGGCGAATTGGTCGTACACCCGAAGCGCTAGCTCGGGCAGGAGGTCACGCCCCGGCGGGGGCGCGGTTGGGTCCACCGCGAACCAGTGATACGTCTTCCAGCTGGATAGGCCCGCGTCTTCGACGTCATACCCCACGACCTGAGCAGGCTGGTCGAGACCGGTCGGTTCGGGGAGCCTCCGGTCTAGCGAGCCAGCGTCGAGCCAGCCCGCGGGCAGATAGATCGTGCTGCGACGACGGTTGCCAGCCGCCCAACCCACACCGACCATCACATTGGCGAGGCTCCCCGGCGGGGCGTCGTGCAGGTACCTGGTCATCAGCGCCCCGACGACCTCCTCGGACAGCCCGGTGGCTGACTCGGCGGCCTGGAGGTAGCGCGCCGCATTGCCCGCAAGGTCGCGGGTGTGGTCGGCGACGTCGACGACATACCGAATAGACATCTCGCCGTCGGCGGCGACCTTCACCGACAACTCGAACGGCGCACCCGACTCGGTGAGCGCGAAGCGCCGACCATCCGGGTCCGCTTCGTAGGCCGCCCACGGCCCCGCCACCAAGCCCTCCAGTTCGGCGCCGGCTCGGGCGACGTCAACATCCAGACCGGTCCGGGTCAGGACGGCCTCCAGGAGCGCAGTCGGCCGACTTCGGGCGCTCATGGGCGCCAGCCGCTAGGGTCGCGGGAGTGGAGCGCACGCAGGTCGTGGTCATCGGTGCGGGGGTTGCCGGACTGGCGTGTGCCCGCGAGGTGGATCGGCTCGGCCACTCGGTCGTCGTGCTCGAGGGCCGCCCCCGAATCGGCGGCCGCGTACTGACGCACCGCACGGCAGGCGGCCTGGCCGAGCTGGGCGCGCAGGTTGTGCACCCCACCGCCGACCTCGCCCTGAATGACCTGATCGGCGCCGCCGGTATGCCGTTGGCCCCCCTGGAGCGCGACGCTGACCTGGTCGTCGTGGCCGCGGGGCAGCGCTGGGATTCCCCAAGCCTGATCTACAGCCATCCCCCGCCACCTTGGGCGGTCGCCCGAGCACTCACGGGACCCGGCAGCGTGACCGAGTGTCTGCGCGACCTGCCCGAGATTCCCCGGGCCCTGGCCGCCCTGTGGGTGGAGCAGTCCGTGGGCGGCGACTGCGATGGGCTGGACGCGGGCGCGGTGGCAGCGGTGGAGCGCGCCCGCGGTGGCGGCGTCGAAGCAGTCCTGACGGCGGGCTTCGACACCCTCGCGGCAGCCCTGGCAGACCGTGTCGATGTGCGCCTGGGCGCGCCCGCCAGTGTGGTGCAGTGGGGCGCCGCTGGCGTCTCGGTCAGTGGCGCGGTCCCGATCACCGCGGCGGCGGTCGTGGTGACCGTGCCGCCGGCGGTGATCCAGGCCGCGGGACTGCGGTTCGATCCCCCGCTGCCCCCCGCGAAGCTGGCCGCCCTCAGCGCGTTGGCCAGTGTCGATGCCGTCTCCGTCGCACTCACCGCCGAACGCCCGGCCGAGCGCTCGACGTGGGCCTTGTTCGCCGAAGAGCCGTGGGGTCTGTGGCACAGCACGGCTGGGAGCCCGATCGTCGTCGGTCATGTCAAGGGCCCTCGGGCGGCAGTCGCGCGCAAGGTCACCTGGAGCATGAGCAACGCCAGCTGGTTGCTGCACCAGCTCGATCCGAGCCTCGGTGCGGCCATCGAGGTGGTCAGCCACGACTGGGGCGCCGACCTCTTCGCTCGCGGCGCACACACCATGCCAACCCGGGGCAGCGAGGCCGGCGCCTTCGAGTGGGCGCGGCCGCTGGCCGACGTCGTCTTCTTCGCCGGCGAGGCGAGCGCGGGGCACGCCGGGCGAGGCCTGGTCCAAGGGGCCCTGTCCAGTGGCCGCCGGGCGGCTCAGGAGGCGGTTCGCGCGCTCGGTCACGGCGCGCCTGCCGCGACGACCAGTCGGGAGTGACAGCGCGGCACCACCGCATGGGTGAGCTCGGCCTCTCGGACGATGAGCCGGGGCACGTCGGCCGGCACCGCGCGCACCACCAGGTCCCCGAGGAGCCGGACCAAGGGCGCCCCCAGGCAGACATGAGGCCCCGCCCCAAACGACAGGTGTGGGTTGACCCGGCGCGCGAGGTCCAGCTGATCCGCGCGCACGAACCGTTCGGGGTCGCGATTCGCGGACCCGAGCAGGGCCACGACGTGATCCCCCTGGGGGATCACCACCCCCCCGAAGTCGACATCCGCGAGCGCCCGGCGGGCCATGAACTGGATCGGGGCGTCATACCTCAAGACCTCCTCGACCACCGAGCGAGGTCGCGCCGGGTCACGGTCCCCGGCATGCGGGCCGGTCACGAGCACCGCGAGCAAGCCCGTGACGAACCCGGCCAGGGGCTCGAGGCCGCCCACGACCAGGAGGCCGGCCGCCGCCAACGCCTCACTAGGTGAGACCAAACCGTCGGCGTGGCTGCGTGCCAGGAGGGTTAGGGCCCCGTGCCGATCCACCGGTCGATGCATGAGGTCGGCGAACCGCTGGAGCATCACGTGCATGGCCTCCCCGGCCGCCCCGCTGGCGTCGGGGTCGGCAAAGGGGTCGAGATTGACGGACACCGCGTGGCCCCAGTGCGCAAAGGAAGGGAGGTCGGCTGCGGGAAGCCCCAGGAAGCGGGCGAGCACCGCCACGGCCAGCGGCTGGGCCACCTGCCCCACCAGATCCACCGCAGCGCCGGAGCGCAGGGTCCCCACCGCTGCGCCGACGGACTCGGCGATCAGCGACTCCAGCCACGGGGTCATGACCTGCAGGGCCCGTGGCTCCATGGCTGGGCTGGCCGCGGCCCGGAGCCGCTGGTGATCGGGTGGGTCTGCCGAGAGCATGGTCGCCGGCAGGGGCGTCCTACGCAGGCGCAGTTGCTGGCCCTGCGCCGCGGAAAAGCGCGCATCGGTCAAGACGCTCAGGCAGCGCCGGTGATCGGCCACAAACCAGGTCCCGGCCGAGGGCACGTGCTGTACGGAGCCCCGCCCGCGCAAGGCGGCATACGCGGGATAAGGGTCGCGCCGGATCTGTGGATGGCGCGGATCGAAGGCGGCGTCGGGCACGGCGAATCAGTGCATCGTCAGGCCGCCGTCGACCGTCAGCACCTGCCCGCTGATGAAGTCGGCGTCGGGTGAGCACAGGAAGCGCATGGCACCCACGAGATCGGATGCCGCCTGAGGCCGCTTGACCGCCTGGTAGTTGACGATCTCATCGACGGCCCGGGCGCCGGCGAGACTGAGCCGACGATCCGGTATGACGGCCCCCGGCGCCAGGGCGTTGACGGTGATCCCCTCGTGGCCTAACTCGCGGGCTAGCGCCTTGGTCAGACCGACCACCGCCGACTTCGCCGCGATGTAGTGGGTCATATTCGGCAGCCCACTCCAGACCAGGTTTGTCGCGACATTGACGATCCCGCCGCCGCCCTGCGCGCGCATGGCCGGCAGCACCGCCTTGACGCACAAGAAGACGCTGTCGAGGTTCAGGCTCATGACTCGTCGCCAGGCCTCGAGATCGATATCGTCAAAGGCGACGTGGGGGTAGCTGCCAGCGTTGTTGACGAGCACGTCGATCCGGCCGAAGGCCGCGGTCGCGGCCTGTGCCATCTCCCGCGTCTCCTCGGGGGAGGTGACATCCACGGCGACCCCGATCGCGCGCTCGTCGCCGACCTCCCCGGAGAGCGCCTGCGCGAGCGCCTGCGCGCCGTCGCCGTCGATGTCGGCAACCACCACCCGGCAGCCGGCGAGCACGAGGTCCGTGCAGTATGCCCGTCCGATGCCGTTGGCTCCGCCGGTCACGATGACGACCCGCTCGGCGAGCGGCCGCACAGGGGGGTTGCTCATGGGGTTGCTCCTTCGTCGGCCGGCTCGAAGAACATCAGCCGGTTGCCATCGGGGTCGTGGGCCGAGAGCACCCGGGCCACGCCGGCGATCTCGGTGGGCGGGTCAGTGACGGTGACGCCATGGGAGTTCAGTCGGGCCCGCAAGTCCTCGAGGTCGCCCACCTCGAAGTCAAGCACTGCCCCCCGGTTGGCGGCACCCGTGGTCAGTTCGGTGAGCCCGAGGGTGACGCCGGGAACCGTGGTGGATACCTCCACCCAACCGAACTCCGGGATGCTCGAGACCACCTGGCTTCCGAGGATCCGACCCCACCAGCGAGCCGCCTCTTGGGCATCGCGGACGGCAAGGACGCATTGCAGTCGCTGCCCGGCGTGAACGGCGCTCGCCGCGACCGCGTCGGCGTGCCCAGCCGCGGCGGGCTGGGTGCCGATCGAACGACCCGGCGCCCGGGTCAGGGCTTCGGCAAGGCGCTGCGTCGTCACATCAGAATCAGCAGCGAGCTGACGTAGTGCCGTGGCGAGTTCGGTTGCGCGGGAGGCTAGTTCGGCCAGGGGCTGCGGTCCGCTCATCCCGGAACGCCAAGCGGTGTGCTCCTGCAAGGCCGGGCGCACCAGCTCAAACAGCAGCTCGGGAATATCAAGCGGCGCAAAGGAGAAGTTCAGCGCCAGCGAGTCACCCCCTGACGCTTTCGCCTCGTGCCAGGTGCCCGCGGGCAGACACAAGACGTCGCCCGGCTGGAGCAGCACCTCGACGAAGGAGTCGCGATTCACGGCGGGTCGCTCCCAAGGAGCCAGCGAGGCCGGGGTGCGGCCGTTGTAACGCACCGTTCCCGTGCCGTCGAGGAAGGCGTTCGCCGCCGGGAACGCCACCCCCGGCTCGGGGGATACGCGCCAGCGCTTGCATCCCTCGATCTGCACGGTTGTCACCACTTGGGCGTCGAAGTGGGTATTGAAGCCGAAGCCGGGGGTGGACAGATAGGCCTTGACGCTCACCGGCCCCAGATGCCCGAGGCCCGCGCGCAGCTCCTGCGCCAGCGCCGCCACCCTGGCATCCGCTCGGTCCACCGGGTCGACGCACACGGAGGTTCCAGAACGCAACCGATCCACGACGTCGTCGCCGTCGATGAGGACGTGCGCGGCGGCCCCACCGTCATCCCCCTCGTGGTCGCCGCTCACCCGGACCGAGATCCGCAGTTCCCGCTGCCTGCGGATCACCCGAGCCAGCGCTTCACGGTCGAAGAGCCCGGCGAAGCGCCCCGACCACCCGCTCAGGTGGATGGGGCGACGATGCCAGTAGTGCGCGCGAAACTCCTCCAAACCAACGGGATACAGCAGCTCGTCCAGTGCCGAGCCGCCCGCGGGAGCGGGGCCCGACGCGGTCAGGGTGACGGACCCGGTCACGTCGGCGGCCGGCCCACGAGCAGGGTGTAGACCACGGACTCGTGGAGCCCGTCGAGCCCGATGGCGCGGTCGAGGTCGCGATCGAAATAGCCGCCGACGGGGACGGCGGCAAGGCCCGCACCGGCACACGCAAGGAGGGCGTTCTGGGCCACATGGCCGGCCTCGAGGAGCACGAACCGATAGCCCCGCTCCCCATACTTGAAGACCGAGCGGAAGAAGACCGCGCCGATCAAGATGGCCGCAGCGGCCGACCCGACCAGGTCCTGTTGGACGAAAGCATGCTCCAGGTCCATCGGGCCCAGGTCGTCCAGATCGTGTTCATGGGGGTCGTAGTGGTAGAGCCCAGGCGAGAGACCATCGACCGATCGTGCCCATGCGTAAAGCTCCAACGGATAGAGCGCGCCCCCGGATGGCGCGCTGCGAAAGGGTCGCGGGTAGTCGGTGCCCGCGTTGTCACGCGTCACGCTGGACATCCGGCGCAGGATTCCCCCGAGATCGCCCGCGTCGATCGACGCCGGCGCAAAGGCACGTGCGGAGATTCGACCGAGCAGCACCTGGTCGAGCTCCGGCGAGTTGGACGGCTCGGGTGGCAGGGCGCACTTGGGGCGGTCGGCATACGGCTTGACATCGCGCAAGCCGCGCATCATGCGCACAACCGTTGCGTCCGAGGGGTGGTGACCGAAATAGATCTGAGGTTCCGCTCGGGAGGTCTTGGAGTTCTCGTGGAAGAGCTCCCACGCGATGTCGCGACCTTCACTCTGCAAGTACTCGTCAACAGCGTGCACGGAGCCTCCTCGGGCGCGGCCGGTCGGTCAGGGGAACGGGTGCGGATATGGGTTGTCGTCATCCGGGCCGCGCCCGGCGACCCACAGGTCAGCGGCCAGCCGATCGCCGCCCAAGCAGCGATTGCTATGTCCCATCTGGAGGGGATGAAAACCGGGGACGATCACGCGGACCACGTGCAGGCCGAGGTCGGCAATATCGGGCGAGGTCAGCTCAACGGCCACCACCTCCTGGCCGGTCGCGGCAACGGCGGCCACCAGCGCCGACAGCTCGTCATCCGCGGGTCGCGCCACCTCATCGAGGTGGATCCGCAGCTCGCTCGACCAGAGGAAGGACGCGGCGCTCTTGGCCTCTTGCGGGCAGTAGAAGCGCAGATGCGCCCGCTGCCCGTCGACCTGCGGGTGCCCACCGGCGAGGTCCACGGGCACCGGCGGCAGGTAGTCCATCACCTGAGCGGCGTACTTGCGGGTATGCGCGAGCTCTTCCAGGCTCTTGCGGACCGCGACGACCGGGTCCGGGTGGGTGGCCGCCGCGACCGCGATCGCGGGTGAGGTCGCGGCGAAGCCCTCGGCGACCGAGAGGATCGTCGGCGCCCCGACATCGGAAGTGATGTCGAGCAAGTGCACGGCCAGGTCGACGGCGGCATATCGATCGATGAGGTCGAGCAGTTGCGCGGGCAGCGTGGACTCCTCGATGCGCGGGCGCTGCTGCACCGCCTGCCAAGTCCGGGTGAAGGCATCCCGCTCAATGACCTCGCACAACGCCGAGCGGGCTGCGTCCGCGAAGGATCCGCCGCAGGCGAGGCCGGTCGAGATCGGCTGAGTGATCGGGGTGTCGCCCCGTTCGCGCTGGAAGTGGTACGGCACGAAAGTGAAGGCCGCCGGCACCAGGACCGGTGCGCCCGAGACCAGCGAGGTCCCGCGGACCCATGCCACCCGGGTGTCGACGGTGAAGCGCTGCCACGAGAACCCTGGGACGGCATACTGCCCGGCGCTGTACAGCGCGAAGGTCTCGGGATGGGTCGCCGGCAGATCGAGCTCGCCGTATGCCGCCCACTCCAGGTCCTCGTAACGGAAGAGCGCGCTGCAGTAGCGCTCCACCGCCTCGCCGAGCGCCTTGGCGATGGCCGATCGCGCTGTCGTCCCCACCCCGCCGTTGTTGCCGAAGTTCGGCAGGAATCCGAAGGCCGAGGTATCGCACGCGTAGGAGAGGTAATGGACGAAGGCCGGCTCGTCGTCGTCGATGAAAAGCTCTTTAACCGCCCGCACGATGCCCGTCTTGTCGTCGACCAAGTCCGGCCAGAGATCGAGGATCGAGGCAGTGGCCACCATCGCCGTGCCTAGTCGACCAACTGCGACGCGTGGGCGACGACCGGCGCGCCCCGGTCGGCAATCCCGCTGCACAGTGGGCAGCGCGGCACTCGCAGGACGCGGCGCACATCGCAGCGAAATGGCACCAGGCCCAATTCGATGGCGTGCCCCACGGTCGTGACCGGCAGACCTGCCAGGTACTTGACCACCTCCATGGCGGCGACCTGACCCGCGATACTGGCCAGCGGCGGCACGAAGCCCGATCCCGAATAGCCGTCACCCGGCTCCGCGCGTATCAGGCGATGCAGGTCCCGTTGGGCGTCGTTGGCGTCCGTTCGCAGCAGGAGGCACTTCAGGCAGGAGGTGTCGAAGGGGTGGGTCATCGGACCCACCCGGATGAGCAGGTCGGCAAGCCACACCGGGAGGAAGACGCGGCCCGCGCGCAGCGCTGTATCGGCGCTCTCCAGGAGCCACGTCGGTGCCGCGACCGGGTCCGAGGACGCGCCACACCAGACATCTGCTGCTGGCGCTTCGGCGGCCGATGCGCAGCCGATCACCGCACCCACGCCGCACGACTGCAAGGCGTGCGTGAGGGCCTCGGCCACCGGGCCAACGCCGATGACCGCCACCGAGGATGCCGCCAACCGCGCCGCGCCATCGGGCGCCAAGCGCGCCACCGAAAGCCAGAAAAGGTCAGCCGGGTCCGGGTTTGCGACCGTATGCAGGATCCCGCGCGAACGCAGACCAATGAGCAGCCGCTGGATCTGCGGCTGCTCATCGGTCGGGAATGCGGCGACGAGCCGCTCTTCATCCCTGGTGCCGTCCGCGAGCTCAGACAAGCGTTGCAGGATGGTTGCCAGACCGGGCAGAACGAGCCGCACCTCGGCGAGTCCGCGCTGGAGCACGGCTTCGTCGGGGCTGACTATGACGAGCCGCACGCCCCGCAGGGTCGGGCCCGGGACAGCCAGTTCCGGAGATGAAGTGGACGGTGCGTCCCTCGTCATCCTGCTAGGCGGTCTCGCTCATGTCCGTGGCTGCGCAGCAGCAGCACGGAGTGCAGCAACAGCACGAGACGTCGACTGCCGCGAGTTCCCCGCGGCCACCCAGGGCTGCTAGTTCCTTGCCCGCAGAGACCTTGAAGTCGAAGAACACGGCTTCGATATCCTGGATGTCATCGAGGGTCAGTTCGGCGACCTTCGGGTTGTTAGTAGGGACGCCGCTGAACTCGGAGGCCAAGTCCTCGAGATCCTGCACGTTCAGATCAGCGATTTGACGGTTGCGCTCCAACACTTCGGCAGGCACCAGCTCCATCTCGCGGATGGTGCGCAGCTGCCGTTCCTTGGTCAGGTTGCGCTCTTTGCGGCCGAAGGGGGTGAACTCGACCTCACCTACCTCCAGTGCTTTCCGGAAGGGATTTTCATCGCCGGCCATGGCGGCTCCTTAGTAGAGTAGGTTCTTCGAAGGTACTCCGGGCGCTGGTGTCCGTCAACGTCCCGTGAGGGCCTCATTAGGCCCAGGAGCTGCAGAAATGTACCTCGGATGGACCCAGGTAGCCTTCGCAGAAGAGCTGCGCGAGGACGTCATACCGTTCGATGTGGGACCCCGCGCGCTGGTCGCTGTCCGGCACCCGGACGGCTACATCGTGTATGACGGTCGCTGCCCCCATCGGGGCGCGCACCTCGGCCACGGCGGCCGGCTCGAGGGCGATGCCTTGGTATGCCCGTTCCACGGCCATCGGGTGCAGCTTGGCCAACGGGAGCGGCGTGGCCACGTGGTGCAGCCCGATTCACGAGGGCTGCAACCGGACGCGTGCGCGGCGGGTGACGGCGAGCCGTTCGCGGTGCGGGCCTACCCGTGCCTCGACCTGCCGGCCGGACTGTTCGTGCTCTTGGACGAGCGCCAGGACACCGGGCTCGGCACCCGCCTCTCAGACCTGGCGCGCACCCATCACATCCACCCAGCATTCACCCGCGAGATCGCGGTGCCGCCGGAGTATGTCATCGAGAATGTGCTCGACGCCGACCACTTCGCCGAGGTGCACGCGCTGACTCGCCGACCGGAGCTCGACGTGCGTGAGGAACCGGGCGGGTCGCTGCTCGTCGATGGCGACTTGGACATGGCCCGCGCCAATACCTGGCAGGCCGGTGCCGCCGACGGTGGCGCGGCGGCGGCACGGGCGCATTTCACTGCGGAGGTCTTCAGCCCGACCCTGGTTGTCACGCAGCTGCAGTCCGGTGCGGATCCGTATGTCGTGATCACCGCGGCGACCCCGAACGCTTTGGGCGGCTGCACGGCCCGGGTGACGGTGGCCCTGCCGAAGGAGTCCAGCCAGGGACGGCCGACGGTGCGTCAGCTCTCGTCTCTGGTCAGCGGGAGCCGGACAGCATTCGAGCAGGACGCTCGGGTGTGGGAGCACCTGGACACCTCGGTCATCCCGAACTACCTGCCCGGAGACCGCCTGGTACGCATCTATCGCGACTTCTGCGAACGCTTTCAGGGACCATGACCAGGTCCGCCACAACCAGGTCCACCTGGGACGAGCTGGCCATCCACGCAACCGGGGACGGTCCCGGCGTCCTGTGGCTGCACGGCTACACCATGCGGGCGCAGGTCTGGGAACCCCTCTGGGCCCTCTTGCCCGGATGGCGACACCTGGGGCTCGACCTGCCCTGGCACGGCGAGTCCCGGGATCTGCGCGCCGGAGAGGAACTGGGCGCACTCGCCGACACCGTGGTTCAGCACCTGTCAGCGCAGGGCGTGAACCACGTGGTGGCCCTATCCTTCGGGACCGTGCTCGCCGCGGAGATGGCGATCCGACACCCCGGCGCCGTCGCGTCGTGGGTGCTCGCGGCGCCCGCGCTGGCCGACATGCCGCACGAACCCGCCGTCGCGCAGCGCTACCGCGACCTCGCGACGATGTATGCCGCGCGCGGCCCCGGGCCGCACCTGAGCCAGTTGTGGCTGTCGACGCCACCGGCCATCTTCGCCGGCGTCAACGCCCGCCCCGCAGTTCGCGAGCGGATGCGCGCGCTGATCGGGCAGCATTCCTGGCGCGAGCTGTCGGGCGACGGCATGCGCCCTCTGGTGGCGCGGCCTCAGCGGGCCAGCGAACTGGCACTCGTTGCGGGGCGACTCGACGTGATTGTCGGCGAACGGGACCTGCTGACACACCGGGCCTGCGCGCGCTCGCTGGAGGTGGAGGCCGGGGCGCGGGTGCACCGCATACCCGATGGTGGCCACCTGCCCCTCATCGAGGAGCCCGTGGTCGCGGCCGAGCTGATCGCGGGCCTGCTGGCCTCGTCGCTCAGCCGTTGACCCACCGGACCAACCGCGTCAGCACGCGCATGCCGTCGTGAGGCCGCCCGGCATAGGTCTGCTCGGCAGCCCCCAACGGCAGCACATTGTCGACACCCTGGGCGACCAGGTCATCGCGCAGGGTATCGGTGAGCAGGTGCGCGCTCACCCCCACGTGCGAGACGTCGCCTGCGAGGAGGCTGGGCAGCGCGGCCCGCAGGTCCGGCACTGCCCGCACCAGGATCAGCCGCCCGCCGGGGTGGCGCTCCAGATCCACCGACCGGTCGCATCGGACGACCAGGGAGCTAGGCCGCGGCCAGCTGCCATTGAGCCGCCAGTCGGCCGTCGCCAACAGTCCCCGGCGGAGGTTTTGCAGCTCGGCAGCAACCCGGTCGGAGGTGCGATGGGGCAGGTTCGTATCCCAGCTCGCCAGCACGTCGACGACCTGGTCGGCATAGGCGTCGGCATCCCGCGGCGACCCCTCAACCACATGGAGCAGCGAGGACATGCACGCGCCCTGATCCGCGACAACGCTGTCCGCGACGGCCCGGCGGGCCGCTCCCGCGAGGTCGTCCTGGGCGCACAGCAAGCTCAGCGCGTGCCGTGGGCGCATCATGATCAGGTCGCTGGCGGGGCTGCGCTGCGCCACCGAGGCGATGGCCTGCGCCGAACCCCATACGACCCGACGCCCGAAGGCCCCCGGCGCCATGAGGTCGGCCTCCAACTGGGAGTTGCCGCCCGGCCAATAGGCAATGGTCGTATGCCGTGCGAGCGGGTGCCGCGCGCCGCCTCCCGACGCGCCGTCGACGGCGGCAACGGCGGCGGCCAGGTCCGATGCCAGCGCCGCCAGGTCGGCCGCCGGCTTGAGGACGACCGCCCCCTTGCTGGCCCACGCCCACAGCAGCGAGGTCGCGGGCACGACCGGGGAGTTGCCGGCGGTGATGTGCAGTTGCGTCGTCGGCAGGCCGCGCACCCGCGGCTGCGTCGAACCAGGGCTCTCGAACCGGAACTGCTTGTGCCGCATGGCCATCTGCGCGGTAACCCCGTCGCGAACCGTTCCGGCCACCGGGGTCCATCGGTCCAAGGCACCGAGCAGCGTCGCGCCCAGCTCGACCTCGAGCATGGCGCGAACGCCCGCCCCGTCGAACATGCCGGCAACCGCGGCCCGGCTCGCCGCGTGCCAGCGATCGTCGACGCCCGAGGATCGCGCATCCACGCCAGCTCCGTAGTCCTGCGTGGGGACGCGCAAGTGCGCTCCCACCGCGTCGACGAAGTCGCAGACATCCTTGACCGGCAGGTCCATGAGGTCCCTGATGGCTGCCGCGGGGTCTGGTTCGGGGAGGTCACCGGGGTCGATTGCCGGCAGCAGCAGGATCTGGATCTCTCCCGTCGGCACGAAGGTCGCCCGGTCGATGACGGCTCGGGAGAGCAGGAAGCTCCCGGTGCTCGTCGGACCGACGACGCGAGCGCCCGAGCGCACCGCTGCCGTAACCTCACCGACCAGCGGCCACGCCGGGATGCGCAGGGTTCCGCGAACCATGGCCGGCAACCGCACCACTGTTGCGCGGCCAAAGGTGCGCTGCTCCTGGGCGGCGTTCATGAGGCCAGGCGATCGCTGACGCCACAACCCCGGGCCAGGGCGCCGCGCATGCGCTCGATGCCCGGCAAGAGGGTCTGCCCCGGGAGTCCACACGGGCACGGGTCATGCCGCAACCGCACCACATCCGAGGTCATCAGCCGCCCCGGATAGGCCAGGGCCATGGGTTCGAGGAGGGCTAGACGGCCGTCCGCGTCTCCCTCCACTGCAGCCAGCTGCTCGTCGACGATCACGGCCTCCAGGACCGGCGGCACGTGGTAACGGCGGTGCGGACAGGAGACCAGGACGGTGTTGAGCTCGGCCGTCGAATAGGTGTCGACACACCGGTCCCGGGGCACCGCGAGCAACCTCGCGGCGCTGTCCAGGAGTTCGAAGACGTCGCCACCGCCGTCGTCGCCGCGCTTCCAGCCGCCCCCGGTCACGACACAACTCCTCTGCGGCAGCGTGATCGGTGCCTCGAGGCAGGCCAGCCACCGCTGCAACCGGGCCGGCGAGCCGTAGGCCAGCAGCGGCTGGCCGTCCGCGATAGCCGCCCGGACGAAGTCCAGTGCGTCCGGGTCCTCGTCGTGTCGCGCGCGGCGCGCTGCTGCAGCCATGCCGGAGGCACCGCTTTGCAGGCCCGAACCCATGCCCCGCGGGGTGAGCAGTAGGGCGTCATACACCCCCGGCGCCAGGGCCCACGGCAACCGCACTCCGGAACTGCTGCGCAACGCGGTCAGGGTCATCCGGTCCCGCGGGACGAGGGAGCGGGAGCCCGCCGTGCCGCTCGAAATGGTCACGAAGACATCGTCGGCGCGCAGCCCGGCGCGCCACGAGGCGAGGTCCGTCGCTCCCGCCGGATGGGTGGGGTGGACGGTGGAAACCTCACCGAGCCAAGCGGTAAGCGCAGGCAGATCGCCGTCGAGCCAGGCCCCGTCATACCCCTTGAACCATTCGTCGCTCAGCAGGAATGGCGCGCCGTCGTGGCGGCCGTCGGGCGCAACCTGCAACTCGGCGCTCAGTCGGGCGTATGCCGGAATCGACCCCACGTGTCTTCGATGGTTGTCGGCCAGCAGGTCGGCGCGCAGCACGGCCATGGCCGGCTCGTCCACGCCCGCGCCGCTCGACCAGCCGCGGGCCCCGGTCACCAACTCGGCGAGCAGCCCCAGCCGGCCCGTGAACGTCACGCCGCCCTGGACCATCACACCTCCCAGCGTTGCTCCCCATCATGGCCGCATCCGGATCGCACCGACAGCCCTTGGTTGCGTCGAGACTCCGGTGCGCTCGCGAGACTCCGGAAACCTCACGAAACTCCGGAAACCTCACGAGACTCCGGATATATCGCCCGCTTGGCGCAGCTTCCGGAGCTTCGCGACATTTCTCGGGTGGTGCGACCGCTCCCCGCGCTCCTAGTCGGCCAGGAGTATGACGTGCAGCCGCCGGGGGCCGTGCACGCCCTCGACCCGGGAGAGTTCGATATCGCTGGTGGCCGAGGGGCCGCTGATCCACGTCTGCGGGCGTGCGGGATCGAGCAGGGCGAGGGCGGCGCCGATGCTCGGCACCACCTGGGACTCGCGCACGATGCAGACATGCAGGTCGGGCAGGAGGGTGATGATCCGGCGCCCCTGATCGCCGCGATGGTCCAGCACGACGGTGCCGGTCTCGGCGATACCGACCGCCGCGCCCGTCACGGCGGCGTCGATGGCGTCCAGGGCCGCAGCGCTCAGTCCGTCATCGATCAGGGCACCGGGAACGGCGAGCACGAGGCCGGCGGGCACGACAACGGAGGCGCTTTCGGCCAGAGCGCCAAGCAGGGCTGCGTCGAGTTCGGCCGGAGAGCAGCGACTGACCTCGGCGCGGTAGTCCGCCACCCGCGCGACAAACTGGTCCAGCACGGCGGCTCTGGTCGGCTCCGTGGGCGCAGGCGCGACACCGACCGTCCGGGCGCCGGTCGGCTCAGGCGGGGCCGGCACGGCGTCTACTCTCTGCGCGTCGGGCGACGGATGTGCCGACACAGTCGACGGCGACTGCACCGATGACGACAGGTCTGGCGGCGACAGGTCTGGCGGCGATAGCGCCCTACGAATGGCCGCCAGCACCTCCTCGCGGTGGCTCACGACGACTCCTCGTGCCGTCCGACCCGCCGCCACCAGGCCCGGAACGATTCCGCGGGCGGGACCGGCAGGTCGCGGGCCTGGGTCCAGCGCGAACCCGGCCAGGGCAGCCAGGACAGCGCGCGGCGGCCACCCGGCATACCGCGGCCACCCGGCAGCCGGCCGACAAGAGAACTGACCCGCTCGCCACGAGCCAGCCGGGTGGCATCCGCGAGACCCCACGCGGCGGCGCGCATGGCGAGCCCCTCGGCCGACGGCGGCTGGTTCCCGCGGTGGGCATCAACACCCGCGGCGCGCAGGTGCACGAGGATCCCCGGGATGTCGATGGCGACCGGGCAGACATCGGCGCAGGCGCCGCAGAGCGTCGATGCGTAGGGCAACGCATCTGTCGCTGTGTCGGTCCCGACGCCCTTGAGCAGGGGGTTGATGATGGCACCGATCGGGCCGGGATAGACGGACCCATACGCGTGGCCGCCCACCCGCTCATACACCGGGCAGACGTTGAGGCACGCGGAGCACCTGATGCACCGCAACGCCTGTCGCGCAAAGCGATCGGCCAGCGCCCGGGTGCGGCCATTGTCCAGGAGCACCACGTGCACCTCCTGCGGGCCATCGCCGGGGGTGATTCCGGACCACATCGAGGTGTAGGGGTTCATCCGTTCTCCGGTGGCGGAGCGAGGCAACAGGGTCAAGAAGGCATCGAGGTCGGCCCACGTCGGCACGACCTTCTCGATGCCGACGACCGAGACCAGGATCTCGGGCAGCGTCAGGCACATGCGCCCGTTGCCTTCGGACTCCACGACCACGAGCGTTCCGGACTCAGCCACCGCGAAGTTCGCGCCCGAAACTGCCATGCGGGTGGCAAGGAATTTCTCGCGCAGGTGCAGTCGGGCTGCGCCCGCCAACGCTGCTGGGTCGTCGGTGAGGTCCTCAGGAGCGGGTCGACCGGCCGCCGCCATCCGAGTGCGGAAAATCTCGCGAATCTCGCTGCGGTTGCGATGGATGGCGGGCACGAGGATGTGGCTGGGCAGGTCGTCACCCAACTGCACGATGAGTTCAGCCAGGTCGCTCTCCCAGGCCCGGATGCCGCAGGCAGCAAGTGCTTCGTTGAGCTGGATCTCCTGAGTCGCCATGGACTTGACCTTGACGATCTCGCGAATGCCGTGGCCCTGCGCGATCTGCGCCACGATCGCGCAGGCGGCCGCCGCGTCGGGTGCCCAGTGCACCCTTGCGCCGCGGGTGGTGAGCGCCGCTTCCAGATCGAGCAGGTGAGTGTCGAGCTGTGCCAGGGTCTCGTCTTTGATCCGCGCCGCTTGCTGCCGCAGGCCCTCCCAATCCGCGAGTTCGCCCATCACGGCGGCCCGCTTGGCGCGGATCGTGCCCGTGGCGTGGGCCAGGTTGCTGCGGAGCTGGGTATCGGCCAGGGCCGCCCGGGCCGCGGTGGGGAATGGCGGCATACCCAAGAAGGTGGCGCGCGGGGTGGTCACGACGATCCCCCGCCCGGGTCCTCGTCGGTGGCCGCAAGGACCTCCGCCAGGTGCATGGTCCGGATGCCGGCCCGCTGCCGCGAGAGCAGGCCGCCGATGTGCATCAGGCACGAGTTGTCGCCAGCCACCAGGACTTCCGCGCCCGTGGACCGCACCTGCGCGGCCTTGTCGGAACCCATGGCCACCGAGGTCTCGCTGTTCTTCACCGCGAAGGTCCCCCCGAAACCGCAACACTCCTGCGCACCCGGAAGCGGCACCAGATCGATCCCGCGGACGGCAGCCAAAAGCCGCGTCGGCCGGTCTCCCACCCGCAGCATGCGCAGGGAATGGCAGGTCGGGTGATAGGTCACCCGATGTGGGAAGGAGGCTCCGACGTCGATGACCCCCAAGACGTCGATGAGGAATTCGCTCAACTCCAGCGTCCGCGGCGCTGTGCGGGCAACGGCCGCGGCAAGGGCCGCGTCACCACTGCGGGCAGCGACCAGCGCGTGTTGGTGGCGCACCGACCCCGCGCACGACCCCGACGGGACGACGATATGGTCATAGCCCGCGAAGGCCGTGATGACATTGCGCACCAGCGGCACCGCCTCGTCGAGGTATCCGGTATTGACCATCGGCTGACCGCAGCAGGTTTGGCCCTCGGGCACGTCCACACGGACGCCCAACCGGCGTAGGAGTCGGACGGTTGCGCGCACGGCATCGGGGAACATCGCGTCGCCCAGGCAGGTGGACATGACCGCCACCCTCATCGCAACGCCGCCGACACCGTCATGACGACAGCCTGCCACCGCTCGATGCCGGCACCCCGCGAAACCTGACGTCATACCGAGGTAGGGCACGGGGAACTGGTGCAGTGTGGACCGGCGCACGTGGCACCAACTCAGCAGAGGTTGCGCTCAGATCCACAGGATGCATCCTGTGGCGCGAAGCGCAGCTGCTGCTAGCAGAGGTTAGGTCATCCGGAATCCTTGCGATACGAGGCCCTATCGGTATGAGGTCTGGCGCCCCAGGCTTCCGACGAGAGCTTCTCGTGCGGCGGCCGATGCCGCGACATCCCGGGCCGCGGTGGCGGTCGCCAGCCGATCCCCGATGGCCAGTCGGCTTGATGCCGCCGAGTCGATATCGCTCGCGAGGAAACCCTCCAGCTCGGCGATCCCGGCCTCGGCTCGGGCGACCTGCTGCGCCTGCGCGGCGTCGAGGCGGGCGGCATACCAATCGCTGGCCAGCACGGACTCGCGGGTGAAGAGCGCCCGGAAGGCGGGATCGCCGAGGGTGTAGCCCTCGCCCGACTCACCCGTCGCCATGATCTCCAACAAGGCCCGTACGGGGGGGCACGCGGAACTGATGGTGCCGTCGTCGAGATAGGCCTGCGCGACGCGTTGATGAGTGGTGGCCATGACCTCGACCGAGTCGACGAAAGCTCGCTGATCCTGAGTCTCCGGACGCAGAATCGCCTCGGTGAAGATCGCTTCGGGGTGCATGAAGATGCGACCGAGGAAGGTGCTCGCAAAGGACTCGGTGATCCGATAGCCGAGTCGACTGGCGGGGACAACGCGACCGTCGACCTCGATATCGTCGATGCGCTCCAAGTGACCCTGCGCGATGAGCGTTGCAGCGCAACGCTCTTGCGGGGTCATCCGAGCAAAGATCTCGGGGATCAACAAGCTGATGTCGTGATCCACCCGCACGTGCGGACCCACATGCCCGGCCCCCGAGAGCCATCCGTCGTATCCGGTCAGGGCGAAGGACAAGAAGGCGGCGTTGAGGTCATAGGTCGTGGGCAGCGCGTTGAACGGCGCCTTGGTCATCGCGCCCTCACTGCCCGCACCAGTCGTCGACGGGGACTTGCCGGTCATCGAGGAGATGAACTCCATGAGCAGTTCCGGCAACTCCAGGAAGTGCAGGGGACTGAAGGCACACAGTGCCGGCACACCATCCCCCGGCGGATTGTTGCGGCGCCCGGCAGCGATGACATCGACGGTCATGCTGACCGGGGCGTCCATGGGCAGGCCGCGATGCAGTCGAACCGCCGTCATGGCGATCGCCGTGCCCAAGGGATCGGCGAGATCGGAACGCACCTGCAGATAGCGCGGGTTCTTCGATGGCTTGCCGTCGACCAGTCGCGGCCGGGCCGAACAGACGAGGTATGACGCGCTGCTCGGCCCGTCGGCGAAGCTGCTGATGAGCGTGCGCATCGGCGCGGTGAACTCACTCAAGCTGATGGCGTCGTCGCGCATCGCTTGCGCCGCAACGCGATCCAGCGGCTCGAAGTTGGACAAGAAGGTGTCCCCGCCGGCGATGTCAGCCTCGGCGATGGTGTCATAGCCGGGCGTGATGGCGTCGTCGGGGCGCTGGAAGAGCAGGCCCTCGCAATTCTGAACGTGCTTGAGCGAAGTCGTCGCACCGGTCGGCACCACGGTCGAGGCCGTGATGTCGTCCTCGGTCTGCACCTTGATGGCAGGCGCGAAGTCAGGACGCAAGCTGAACAACCGATAGGAGCCGTCGGTTTCGAAACCCACCCGCAGCATGTCGACCAGCACTTGCTGGTCGCCTTGGCGCAGCCGGTTCCCCGAGCGTCCGTTGACGCGGCTCACCGAGAACTGCTCCCGCCAGTCGGGGCCCCACTCGGGACGGTAGGCCTCCTTGATCACATAAACCAGTTCCAGCACATGCGTGGGGATCGAGGCGATGAAGTCGTTGTGCTCCGCGGTGTAGTCGCGACTCGGGGTGAGCAGCTTGATGACGCTGCCCATGCTGCGCTCGGGACCCAGGATCGGGCGGGTGTCCAGCCCATTGCGCGCGGGGTCGGCATAGCGGTTCGCGTAATCGCGCTCCACGATCGCGGCGACGGCATCGAGATCGCCGGCCAGGTCCGCGACATACGCCGTGCCGATGGTGATCGCGTCGGCGATGGACTTGGAGATCTCGGACTTGCCTCCCCCCGAGACGGTCGACGGCTTGTGGCAGACGGTGGTCTGCGCCGAGGTGCCAATGATCGTCCACTGCGCCGGGTCGGTGCGCACTTGGCGCATCTGCACCCGGAAACCGCTGGGGTCCAGGTATGCCGTGTCCCCGCGGAAGCTCAGGCGCTGCTCGGTGCCGTCGTCGCCGGTCCATGTGATCGAGCGATCGGCGAGCCGGAAGCGCGCGCCCGAGGGGACCAGCACGATCTGCGGCTGGCCGGCTAGGGTCGCCGACCCATCGGGCGCGGCGATCCAGTGTTCGGGATCAGCGGCCACGACCTCGGCCACGGTGGGGCAGCTCTCGGCATACGTATTGAGGAAGTCCTGCCCTTCGTCCCAGCTGGGGAAGACCATGGCTCCGCCCGAGTGTTCCTCCTCGGCCCCACCAAAAAGATTGGCAGACATGGAGATTTGAGTCTTGACCTCCTTCTTGCAATAGCCGAAGTAGTTGTCGGCGATGATCGTCACCAAGACGCCCCGCTCGTCGCGAGCGCAGACCTTGAAGGCCTGGCCATCGTTGTAGCGCTCCGCCGGATCGCTCCAGCACATCCCGTCGCGGATCTGCCGCTCGGTGGCATGGCTGCGGTGCGGCAGGCCGAGCGACTTCTTGGTGGCGGACGTCAGGTGCGGGGCCAGGACGACGAAGCCGGTATGCCCCGTCCACCCCAAGGGGTCGAGGGCGGCGTCATTCTCCGGGAGGTAGGGGTCACCGGCATTGCCGAAGATGCCCTCGACGAAGTCGAGATTGGCCACCATGCTGCCGGGGACGATGAACCTGGTCTCCATCCGGCGCTCGCGTTGGCCTCCGGGCACGCCGACGACTACGAGCGGTCGCAACGTGAGGGAGACGAAGCAGGCGGCCTTGGCGTCCTGGGTTGCGGTGATCGGCAGTTCCAGAGCGGCGTCCGGCGGGCTGAAGGCGCGGGTCAGCAGCGCGGCGAAGACCTCGCGGGGCACAGCTCGCTTGTCCAACGGGATCGGAAGTCCGCCCTCCGCGATGTGGAAGACGCCCGCCGTCGTGCGCCGGTCGCTCTTGGGGTTGTGCAGCACACCATTGACCAGGCGATAGCTCGTGATGAGTTCAGATACATACTCATCGTCATCGACCGGCAGCGAGAGGGTGCGGGCCAACCCGGGCAGGTCCAGCACCAGCGTGCGGCGCGGCACGCGCGGCACCTCGAGTATGCCGTCGAGATAGTCGTCAAGGAAGGCCTGGACGCGCTCATCGATCGGCGGCAACCGGTCGGCGAGTCGTCTGCTGAGCTCGCGCTGGCGCTCGAGCAGCGGGGCGATGAGTTCCTCATCGGCGCCTGCGCCCGAGACGACCCGGGGCAACCCCAGGAGCCCAAGTCGAAGGTTGACGGCGGATAACAGAGCATCGGGGGTCTGCGTGGCAGCCATGCCAACCATTCTGCTCCTCCGTCGCCGCCCGCGCCCGCCCGGGTCCACCCGCCGACGGACGGGGTGCGGGGCCAGGTCCGGTCGTTGGCGGGGGGGGGTTGTCACAGCCCCGCCCTAGAGTCGGGGCATGACCGAGAAGTTGCTCACTGCGCGGGCGCTACGGCAGGCCCGCAACTTCGTCACCGATCACGCCCGGCCGCTCGAACGAGTCCGGCTCGCGCACCTGATGGGTGCCGCCACCGAGGCAGAGGTGGCCATGGCGGTGCGGGACTTCGTGACACCGGACGGCGGCATCGGCCGCGCCCTGGAATCCGATTGCCGGGCGCCGGAAGCCAGCGCGCTCGGCGCACTCACCGCCCTGGACATCCTGCGGATGCATGGCGTCCCTGGAACCGATCCGCTGGTCGCGCTCATCTGCGGGTGGCTGGTGGCGAACGTCGAGACCGACGAGCAGAACCGAGCGATCTGGCCCTTTGTGCCACCCGCAGCCCAGGCGAGCCCGCACGCTCCGTGGTGGGACCAGTCGCGCCCGGGCGAGCTGGCCCTGATGTTCAACGGTTATGTGGCCAACCCCGGTGTAGCCCTGACGGCCCACCTCTGGCGGTTTGAGGCGGCCGCTCCCGGCAGTGTGCCGGGGTCGCTACTCGCGCAGCTGACCGCGCAGGCGATCCAGGTGGCCGCGACCGGGATCCACCCCGATGAAGTCAACGCCCATGACGCCCTGGCCCACTTCGCCGCGGAGCCCGCGGTGCCGCAGCCCGCGAGGGCGGCGGTGACCGCATACCTGCGGGCCGTTCTGCCGGAGCGGGTGATGGGCAGCGTCACGGATTTCGCCAGCTACGGCATCCACCCGCTGTGGGTCGCTCCCCGGCCCGACCACCCACTCGCCACGGCGATCCCCCGTCAGCTCACCCTCGCGCTCGACCACACCATCGCCAGTCAGGAGGCGAACGGGTCCTGGGCGCCCTTTTGGGATTGGGGTGGACGGCATCCCCAGGTGTGGGCGCAGGCCGAGCGCGAATGGCGGGGGGTGCTCATCGTGCGCAATATCGCCGCCTTGCAGGCGCACGGCCGCGTGGACGTTAGCTGAACCGGGCCACCGACCAGTACTCTCTGGCCACCGATGCGGGTTGCTTGGCCGCCCGCCCCTGCGGCAAAGGAGCCCCAGCATGCACCGACCCAATATCACCGTCCTGGGCGGCGGATCCTGGGGCAGCGCCGTCGCATCGATCGCGGCCCGCAACGCCCCAACGCTCATTTGGGCGCGCGACCAGCAGTCGGTTGCCGACATCAACGAACGGCACGTCAACTCGCGCTATCTCGGTGACCTGCCGCTGAACCCGGCCCTGACGGCCACCAGCGACCTGGCCGAGGCGGTCGGGCGCGCCGACGTGCTCGTGGTCGGTGTCCCCTCGCAGGCCTGCCGAGCCGTCCTGAGCGAAGCCGCCGAATATCTGCGGCCGTGGGTCCCGGTCGTCTCTTTGGTCAAGGGCCTGGAGCAGGGCAGCCGGCTGCGGATCACCGAGGTGGTGAGCGAGACGCTGCCCGGTCACCCGGTCGGCGTCCTGAACGGGCCCAATATCGCGCGTGAGATCGTGCAGGGGTATGCCGCAGCGGCGACCCTGGCGATGCCCGACCAGCACCTGGCCGAGTCCTTGCAGTCCCTTTTACGCTCGACGATGTTCCGCGTCTACACCTCGACCGACATTGTGGGTGTCGAGGTTGCCGGGGCTCTGAAGAACATCTTCGCCATTGCCACCGGATTCGGCGACGGCCTCGAGGCTGGCGACAACACCCGCGCGATGGTCATCACGCGCTCGCTGCGCGAACTCTCCCGCCTCGGCGTGGCCATGGGCGGGCAGGAGCAGACGTTCTCCGGGCTGGCCGGGATGGGCGACCTGATCGCCACCTGCACCAGCCCGCATAGCCGCAACCGCCGCGTCGGCATCATGCTCGCCCAGGGCAAGAACCTCGACGAGATCGCGGCCGAGCTCAAGCAGGTCGCCGAAGGGGTCAAGTCCTCCTCGGTGGTTGTCGAACTAGCCCGCCAGCACGGTGTGGAAATGCGCATCGCCCGCGAGGTCGACGCGGTCATCAACCACGGCCAGGCCGTCGAGAAGGCGTATCGCGGGCTGCTGCGGGAGGCTCCCGAGCACGAGTTCCACGGCGAATCCTGGTAGCCCCGCCCGGGTCCCCCTCCTCGGGTTCTCTCGAATCCGGTCTTGACATCGATAGTCGATATGCATAACGATAATCGTTGTATCGACAATCGATATTGAGAGCGCACGAGGAGACCCCGCCATGAACGCGACGAAGGACACCCAGAACGGCCAGAAGGAACCCAAGGATCGACTGGCCTTCGACAAGACGGACCGGATCAGCCTGCTGGTGCTCATGGGAGTGATCGGCGCCATCGTCGTGGCCCGCACCGTGATCTTGCCCATCGCCGGGTGGATCGCCGGTGACCCGATCGTGCTGCCCTTCCTGAGTCCGATCAACGTCCCGCAGCTCGATGCGGCCGGCGTCGACTACACCCTGGGCACGTATGGCGTGCAGCTGGCCGATCCCTCGACCGGGCAGCGACTGCTCGACCTCATTCCCGGCATCTTCAGCGCGGCTCTCGTCATCTGCGGCGTGCTGGTATTCCGGCGCTTCATGCGCGATATCGGCGCCGGCGTGCCCTTCGCCCCAGGACAGGTCACCCGGCTGCGGATCCTCGGTGGCCTGCTGATCGTCGGCAGCCCGGTGGCCTTCTTTGCCCGCTTCTCGTTCGACGGGGCACTGGTGGGCAGCATCGACCGGGGCGGGCTCGACCCCGTTATCGCCCTCGACCTCCCGTGGACGCACATGGTGTTGGGGTTGGTGGCGGCGCTCCTCGCCGAGGCCTTCAAGGTCGGAGCCCGCTTGACCGAGGACGTCGAGGGTCTGATCTGATGCCCGTCGAGCAACCGCACCGGGTCGTCTGCCACCTCGACGATCTCCTCCAAGATCGGGGTATGACGCTCGCCGCGCTCGCCGAGGCCGTGGGTGTCACCGTCGTCAACCTGTCGGTTCTCAAGAACAACCGGGCCAAGGCGATTCGTTTCAGCACGCTCACCGCAATCTGCGAGGTCCTGCACTGTCAGGCCGGCGAGCTCTTTTCCGTCGAGTGACCGGCATACATTAGGGGCATGCCGCTCACTGACGAGGCCGCCGCGGACCTGCTGCATCGGATCCGCGAGGCGGTGATCGGCGACGACCAGGTCATGGACACGCCCTATGGGCCCCGCCGCATCACCTATGCCGACTACACCGCGTCCGGGCGCAGCCTGGGGTTCATCGAGGACTTCATTCGCGATGAGGTGCTCCCCCGTTACGCGAACACCCACACCGAGGCCAGCGGCACCGGCCTGCAGACGACGCGGCTGCGGGAGGACGCCCGCGAGATCATCCGCCAGGCGGTCCACGGGGATGCGGACAGCGTGGTCATCTTCACGGGCTCCGGGTCAACGGCGGCGGTCGACAAGCTGATCGGCATCCTCGGCCTACGCATCCCCTGCACCCTCGATGACCGTTACGACCTCGGCTCCCACATTCCCGCCGAGGAACGCCCGGTGGTCTTCATCGGGCCCTTCGAGCACCATTCGAACGAGATCCCGTGGCGTGAGTCGATCGCCGATGTCATCACCATCCGGGAGGACGCCGACGGCCACGTCGATTTGGCGCAATTGCGCAGCGAACTCGAGCGCTACGCGCACCGCCCGCTCAAGATCGGTTCGTTCTCGGCAGCCAGCAATGTCACCGGCATCGTCAGCGACACGTTCGGGATCGCTCAGCTCCTGCACGAGTTCGGGGCCTTGTCCTTCTGGGACTACGCGGCCTGCGCGCCCTATGTGGAGATCGACATGACGCCGCCCGCGGGGGCGGCTCCCACGGCATACAAGGACGCGGTTTTCCTCTCGCCGCACAAATTCATCGGCGGGCCCGGGACCCCCGGGGTGCTCGTGGTGCGCCGGGAATTGCTGACGAACCGGGTGCCGGTGCTGCCCGGCGGTGGCACGGTCATGTATGTCAATCCCACCGAGCACCGATTCCTTGACGACCCGGCCCATCGTGAGGAGGGCGGCACCCCCGCGATCGTCGAGTCGATCCGCGCCGGCCTGGTCTTCCAGCTCAAGGAGGCCGTGGGCACGGCCGTCATCCAGCAGGCTGAGGAGCGGCTGCTCGCGCGGGCGGTGGCCACCTGGACTAACGAGCCGGCCATCCAGATCCTCGGCAATCTCGATGCCCGGCGGCTCTCGATTGTCTCGTTCATCCTGCGCGGACCGAGCGGTGCCTACCTTCATCACAACTTCGTCGTTGCCCTGCTCAACGATCTCTTCGGCATCCAGACCCGGGGCGGCTGCTCGTGCGCCGGTCCATACGGCCACCGCCTGCTGGACATCGACCTCGAGCGCAGCCATCTCTTCGAGCAGCAGATTGCCACCGGATGCGAAGGCATCAAACCGGGGTGGGTCCGCGTGAACTTCAACTATTTCGTGGCCGACGAGGTCGCCGACTACCTCATCGAAGCCGTCCGGCTCGTGGCAACCGAGGGGTGGAAACTGTTGGGCGACTACCGGTTCGACCCCGATACCGGGCTGTGGCACCACCGGGCCGGCGCGGTCGAGCCGCCGCTGCGCCTGGCGGATGTCAGCTATCTGTCGGGCGCAATGGTCTATCCACGGCATACGCGCACAGCGCCGGTCAGCGCCCTGGCCGAGCACCTGGCGCAGGCGCGGTCCATCCTCGCGGCCGCCGCGCCTCCCGACCTGGATGCGCCAGCAGCCCTCACCGCGGACTTCGACGCCTTGCGATGGTTGGAACTGCCCGCTACGTGCCTGGCTTGAGCCACCGGCGACTCGCGCGCACCGACTGTGGTTGCCTAGGCCGTATGCCGCTTCGTCCCTCCCAACGCTCCGAGGTCCCGCCCTTCGCCGTGATGACCGTCCTGCAGGCGGTTGCCGCGGCGCGGGCACAAGGGCGCGACGTCATCAGCCTGTGCGCCGGTGAGCCCGGCCAAGGGGCGCCCTCAGCCGTCCGCCAGGCCGCAGCGCAGCTGATGATGGATGCAATACCGTTGGGCTACAGCGAGACCCAAGGCATCCTCCCCCTGCGTCAAGAGATCGCCGCACACTACGCGCGGTGGTACGCCCTGGCACTCGACCCCGCCCAGGTGTGCATCACCACCGGCAGTTCCGGGGCCTTCCTGCTGGCCTTCCTGGCCGCCTTCGACGCCGGCGACCGGGTGGCTCTTGCGCGCCCCGGCTATCCCGCCTATGTCAACATCCTGCGCTCGCTCGGGTGCGAGGTGGTCGAACTGGACACCGGTGCGGCCGTGCGCTTCCAGCCCACGGTCGATCTTCTCGCGCGAGCCCACGCCGAGTCACCGCTGGCGGGCGTGGTCTTGGCCAGCCCCGCGAACCCGACCGGGACGATGATTGCCGCACCGGACCTGACGGCCATCATGCGCTGGTGCGCCGCCGCCGGGGTCCGCGTGATCAGCGACGAGATCTATCACGGCGTGACCTTCACCGGGGAACCCGGGACCTGCGCCTGGCAACTCGACCGGTCGGCCGTCGTCATCTCATCCTTCAGCAAATACTGGGGGATGACCGGGTGGCGCCTCGGCTGGCTGCTCATGCCGGACGACCTCGCCTCCCGCATCGACGCCCTGGCCGGAAATCTGGCATTGTGCGCCCCGGTGCCCGCCCAACATGCCGCGGTGGCCGGCTTCAGCGCGGCATCGTATGCCGAGTGCGAGGCCGCCGTCGCCGGCTTCGCGCAGGCGCGAGCGAACGTCATCGACGCCCTCCCGGACCTGGGCTGGACGGGTGTGGCACCGACCGACGGTGCCTTCTATGTGTATGCCGGCATCGCCGGCCAGCTTGGCCCGCACCGGGATTCGGTGGCTTGGTGCGCCGCGCTGCTCGCCGAGCAAGACGTCGCGATTACGCCAGGGGTGGATTTCGATGGCCGTCACGGGCACGAATATGTCCGGCTCTCCCTGGCTCCCGGACCCGCTCCGGTGGCCGAAGCGATCCGGCGCATCCTGGACTTCCAGCGCTCGTTCGCCTGACCGGAGCGCTGCGGGCGCTCAGGTATTCGCGGCCCGAACCTCCTGCGCAAAGACCTCACCGGCGACCGCGGCAATGGTGTCGATTGCCCGCACGATGCCGCGCACTTCAGCCTCGAAGGCGGCGGCCCGCTCGGTGCGGTCCGGACCCTCCGCAAGCACACCCTGGTTCTCCGCCAGTTGCAGACCGGTCGCGAAGAGCAGCGCCGAGACCGGCTCCTCGGAGACGATGCGTCGCTGCGCGATGAGCTGTTCGCCGAAGGCCAGTGCCTCTTGGGTGATGGCTGCGGTGTCGATGGGGCCATCGCCGCGGTGATGGGCCAGGACGTCCGCGACGATGCCATAGGACTCGAAGAAGGGCCGCAGGCTAAAGGGCGCCACGAGCGGCATACGCGCCCGCAGGGTGGATCGGATATCGAAATCGGCAGCGACGAGCTTGGCCTCCCAATCCGGGTCGGCGAGCGCCATCTGCGCCTCGATCTGCTTGCGGTGCAACGACTTCTCCTGGAAGTAGAAGTCGAACTTCAACAGATCGCGCTGCCGGTCGATCGAGGCCCAAAAGGCGGCGAGTCGCTCCGGTCCGGGCTCGCTGCGTGCGGCGAGGGTCAGAGCGATCTCGCAGATGGCCCCCAGCTGGAAGACGTGGATGATCGAGTTGCGATAGAAGGTCGCTGCCAACTGCTGATCCGGCTCGATCAGCCACACCACATCCCGCGCGCCATCGACCCGCGTGACCAGCCCCGAGGCGGCCAGCGCGCGCAGAACCTGCTCCACCCCGGAGACCGTTCGCAAGTTGCCCACGCTGGAGGCCAGCGGAACCGCGAGCTGCTCGAGATAGTCCAGGACCTGGGACAAGGCAAGCGTCACTTGGGCAGCTGACAGGGCGGCGCCCTGGGTTCCGAGCAAGGTGGCGGTCACCAGAGCGGTCGGCGTGACCGGGGCCGCCTTGTTGACCCGCCAGGCCACCTCGAAGGCCATCTTGTGCAGGGCCAATCGCCGCTTGGCGTCGTCCTGGGCGATCTCACCATTCGGTGGCCCCATGATCGCGCGCATCGACACGGGCTCGGGGAAGCGAATATAGATCTTGCCGTAGTTGTTTTGACCCTGCGCCTTGATGAAGTTGTAGAGCCACGAGAAGCCCTCGGCGGCCTTCTTGCCACCGCGGGCGTATTCGGCATACTCCCCCACCTCGTGCAATTGGTCGAAGGTGATGGCTACCGGCTGCAGGGCGATGTCGTCCGTGCGGCCCTCGATGTATGGGTCGGCGGCGAAGGAGAGCAGGCCCAGCTTCGGCGGCAGCATCTTGCCGGTCCGCGAGCGGGTGCCTTCGATCGACCAGGAGAGGTTGAAGCGCTTCTCCGCGAGATAACCGACGAACTCCTTGAGCATGAACTTGTACAGCGGATCGCTGATGCTGCGCCGGATGAAGATCACGCCCGAGCGGCGCATGATCGATCCCATGGGACCGAACGACATATTGATGCCCGCGAACATGTGCGGCAAGGGCAAGCCGTTCTCATGCAGCGCGACACTCAGCACGGGGGTGTCGAGGTTCGAGCGGTGCGACCACAAGAAGATGACCGGCCGATCCGCCATCGTGGCCCGCAGCCGCTCGATCTCGGCAGGAACGGTGTCGATCTTGGGGTCGAAGCCACGCTGGAAGACGGCGCGACCGACCCGCGGGAAGACGTCGATGAAGAACCGCCCCCAGCCGGTCGCCAGCTCGTCCAGAATCTCGTCAATGCGATCCTCGGTCACCACGTCCGGGCCAAGCTCTGCGCGGATGCGCGTCAAACCCGCCGTGAAGTGTGCATTGGCGAGAATCTCATCCTTGACGAGTTTCGCGGACTTGAACTGCGGCCCGAGCAACTGCGCGTCGGCGCGCTGCAGGGCCAGCCGCGCCCGGCGTCCCACATAGCGCGCGAAGGCCAAGGAGTCCGCGTCGGGGTCCTTGCCCGACTCGGCATACCGCTCCCGCAGCGTGGCGACGCTGGCGCTGGCGCCCTCGATCACGCGCCCGCGATCAGGGTCCTTGCGCGCAATCTGGTTCTGCTGCCGTGGAGTCGGCTTGTAGGGGTTGTGGCCGCGCACGACATCACGCAGGCCCACCCGGCGCTCGCCGTCCGTATGCTCGGCCGGCAGCCACGTGACTCCCATCGGAATGAGCTCGACATCGCCCTGCGCAATCCGGGCGGCCAACGGCGAAAAGTCGCCGGTTGCCCGCGCCTGCCGCGGCAAGGTGAAGATCTCCGGAGCGCCCGACGCGCCACCGTAGCGCTCGGCCACCTTGGCACGCACCAGGCGGTCCTCCACCGCGGTCCGCGTGACGGCTATGACGATGGCGCTACGGGCGTCGTCGGCGCTGCGGGCGTCCTGATCAGACACGGGGGTCCCCTTCGTGCGGCCAGTCCCGCAGGACATCGAGATAGCGAGCATGCACATCGGCGATGTGCTCATCGAGGTCTTCCAGGCGCCAGTCGGCGACCGAAATCGGTGGCAGGACAGCCACGTCCACGACCCCTGGGTTGACGGTGAGCGAGTCGCGCGCGGCCACGTCGTCGGCGTTGCGGATGACCACGGGTATGACGGGCACCCCCGCGGACATCGCCATGCGGAAGGCGCCCTTCTTGAACGGGCCTACCTCATGGGTGTCGTAGCGATGGCCTTCCGGCGAAATCACGATCGAAATCCCCTGGTCGACAAGCCGTTCGACGTCCTTCATCGAGGCGATGGCGGACTCGGTGTTGCCGCGGTCGACGAAGGCCACATCCATGGCGCGGCCCAGGGTCCCAAAGATGGGGTTGGACTTCAGCTCCGCCTTGGCCACCCCGGTGAAGTCGGTCTTGATAATCGCCCCCACGATGAAGGTGTCCATCGCCGTGCGGTGGTTGAAAAGGAAGACCGCCGGCCGGTGCTCGGCATTGGCTGCGCCGACGACCTCGAGGCGCACACCTTGGGCCTCGAGCAACAGCCGCGGCCACCACGACGTGATGACATTCAAGCCCTTGCGTTTGTTGCGGGTCAGAACCCCGATGATCATGGCCCCGGCCGTGATCGGGCCCAGCGTCGATACCCCGATCAGGTTGCGCAGCAAGGATTCCCGGCCGTCGATCCCACGGCTCGTATGACGGGTGATCGGCCACCCGCGCTTCTTGGCCACCTTGGTCAGGAGCGGCCCCGGGTTCGTGGGTCGCGGATTGCCGACCATGTGCATGAGGGCGACATCCTCGTCGCCATCGGCATAGAAGTAGGCGCTCGAGAGGTCGATGCCCTCGCGCCGGGCGAACCGCTGCGCGGCCGTGGCCTTGCCTTCGCCCCAGATCACCGGTTCGATGAGTCGGCCAGTCAGGCGACCGGTCGCGTCCAACTCGAATTCGTTGCAGACGACGTCGTCGATGCCCAGATAGTCGGCGACGGGCTGCACTTGCATGCTCGTTGCGGAGGAACACAAGACGATGCGATGGCCGCGTTCGCGGTGAGCGCGGACCATGGCGCGGGTCTCGGCATACAGCAGGTCGGCAACCTTGGCGTCGAAGACGCGCGCACCCAGCTCGTGGAGATCCTCGCTCGTGCGCCCGCGGAAGACAACCGACGCCTGCTGGACCACCTCCTCGAAGGGCGCCGCGCCCACCTGGTAGCCCACGGCGAGGGACAGCATCCGCAGCACGTCGAGCGCCCCGATATCGCGATTGCGAATCCCGGACTTGGTGTAGATGTTCACGGTGAAGCCCGCGACCAAGGTGCCATCGAGGTCGAAGAAGGCCGCGACCTGGGGGCCCTGAGGGGAGGCCAGCACTTCGGCCACACTCCCAGGGATGGCAGAAGCCGTTGCGATGGGGCGAGATCCGGTCACTGTGCCTTCTTTGTCGTGGTCGCCGCGCGCCGGGCGCTCGAACGCCGCGCGGGTGGACGGCCGCCGGGAGCCAGGCGGACGGCCGCTTGCTTCTCCGCGCGGCGGGTGCCGGCCAGCGGGCGGTTCAGCCCGGCGGCCCCCAGGACCTCGTCGAAGCCCTCCTGGAGTGACCGCTCGAGCAGGTCGCCGTCGGTGAAGCTTGCGGTGTCGTAGCGGACGGCAATGAAGGCCCGGCCGAGTCGCGTGATCATCACCGTCATCATGCCAACGCCCGGGACCGGGCCCATCCCGTATTGCGCGACGATCTCGGCGCCGCCGATATAGGTCGGCCCGGGGTAGGACATGACATTGCTGCACTGCACATCCGCCGGCCGAACGCTCTCGAGGAGGGGGTCGACGAGGACGTCCGGCAGGAAGGAGGTCACCGCCGAGAACACGCCCAGGACATCCAGGGCCGGTTCCTGGCGCTGGGCCGTCACCAACTCGCGGATCAGCCGGATCCGGGCTGCCGGATCGGGCTCACCGATCGGTGCCGCGAGCGTCATACCAGTCCAGCGATTGCCCCCCGCGGCGTCCTTCTCGGTGCGCAGGCTCACCGGGATCGCCATCGGCAAGGTATCCAGCGACACCCCCTTGGCCTCGTGGTAGCGACGCAGGGCACCACACATGGCCGCGAGATAGGCGTCGTTGACGGACCCACCGAGCGCCGAGCCGGCGGCCTTGAGCATGCTCAGGTCCACGTCGAGGGTGAGCATCCGACGTTGCAGGCCGCGACCGGCGAGGAGCGGCGACGGGCGGGCCTCGGCGACGGCCCCCAGGACGCGGCGCAGCGAGGCGGCATAGTCGGCCGCGCCCACTACGGTTCCGAGCGGGTCCCGGGCCGCCCGGGCACCGACCCCGAGAGCCGTGCGCGCCAGGCTGAGCGAGCGCCACGGCAGGTCCTTGACACCCTGCACCGTCAGATCGCTCGGCTCCAGATCGACCGGCACCGGGAGATCGGGCATCGGCACGGTTCGACCCTGCGGGGTCAGGTCATAGAGGTGGCCGAACATCTCCACCGCCCCCACGCCGTCGGTGATCGAATGGCTCATCTGCACCAGCAGGGCGGCCGTGCCGCCCTCGAGGCCTTCGACCAGGGTCACCCGCCACAGCGGGCGCGAGAGCTCCAAGGGCGTCATATAGACCTGCTCCGCGAAGTCGAGCAGCTCGCGCAGGGTGCCCGCCCCCGGCAGGCGAACCCGGCGCATGTGGTAGCGCAGATCGAAGTCGGCGTCGATGACCCAGCGGGGTGCCGTCGTCGGCGCCGTGGGGATGACAACCCGCTGACGCAGTCGCGGGATGACGCGCGAGGCACGCTCGAATCCCTCCAGAACCCGGTCCCAATCCGGGGCGCTGGCCAGCAGCTCGATGCTCAGCAGCGACGATCGCCGACGCGGATCCCCCTCGCTGCGATGCAGGAGCTGGTCTGCGGCGGTCATGGGAACGGGTCCCGACGGCGAACTCATGGCCCAAGAATCCTGGCCACTGGACGCGCGGTCAACTTTCCCGCCCATCCTTCTCGCCCAGAGCTCCACGCCGACGGTTGCCCGCACGCGTGGAGGCGGATGAACCGGGCGCTGGCCTCAGCGCAGGAACAGCGCGCGGAGGCGACGCGCGGTGAGCCAGATGCCCAGCGCCGACATCGCCAGGAAGTATGCCGTGTGCCCAGCGCTCGCCCAGCTCACGGCGCCGACCGCCAGCTGCCGCATCAGCTCGATGCCATGCCACAGCGGGAGCGCCTTGACCACCCATTGGACGACTTCGGGGAAGACCTCGACGGGATAGAGAGTGGAGGAGAACAGGAACATCGGCAGCACGGCGAAGCCGACGATGTCCATCTGTTGGAAGCTCTTGGCATAGGAGGTCGCGGCCATCCCCAGGGCCGCGAAACCGAACGCGATGAGCAGCGCCACGGGGATCATGCCCAGGGCCCACCAGGAGGTGACCAGACCGAGCGAGGCTGCCACGGCCATGAATCCCATGGCATACAGCAACCCACGCATCAAGGCCATCAGGATCTCGCCCAGCGCCACGTCCACGGGCCCCAGCGCGGTCTGGAGCATCGCCTCATACAGCCGCGCGAAGCGCAGCTTGAAGAAGACATTCCACGTCGAGTCGAAGACCGCGCCATTCATGGCCGAGGTCGCGAGCAGGGCGGGGGCAATGTAGGCGGCGTAGGAGATCGGCCGACCCTGCGCCCCGGTGACCTCACCCACCAGCCCACCTAGTCCGTAGCCCATCGCCAACAGATAGAAGAGCGGTTCGAAGAATCCGGAGAGCACCACGAGCCAGCTGCGACGGCTGACCATCAGCCCGCGTTCCAGGACCGGCCTGGCCCCGACTCGGACCCGGCGCGGGGCACTTGGTTGCATCGGCGCGGTCATCGCGTCAACCGCCGGGTGAAGCGGCGCGTCGTCACGATGGTGCCCACCGCGGCATACCCGAGCAGGACGCTCAGGTGCAGCGCGAGCGCGGCGCCGGTCATGGGGGCCCCGTAGCTGGCCACCCGCGCCAGTTCGGTGCCGTGCCAGATCGGCGAGATCCAGCCCACCCAGTGCAGATAGGCCGGCAGTTCGCTCAACGGGAAGAAGGTCCCGGCAAAGAGAAACATCGGCATCACGACGAACCGCTGGAGCAGCGCGAACTCGTAGCCCTCGTCCTCCAGCCCCGCGGCGTATGCCGTCACGCACGCCCCGAACGCCCACGCGGTCAATCCGGTGATCGGCACGACCAGCCACGACCAGGCGCTGCGGGTGGCGCCGAACGCCAACAGCACCAGCCAGAACAGCGTGGCCTGCGCCAGATAGCGACACATCACGCTGGCCAGGTGTCCGAGAGCGATCTGCCGTGGCATGAGCGGGGTGGCCTGCGCGGCCAGGAACAGCCGTCGCCACTTGAAGCCCGCCATGACGGGGTAGGTCGACTCCTGGTGGGCCGCCATCACTCCGGTCGCGACGATAAGCGCCGGACCGACGAAGACGAGATAGGGAACTCCGTCGGCGACGCCGACCTGGCGGTCCACGAGGGACCCCAAACCCCACCCCAGCGCCAGGAGATAGACGATGGGTTCGAGGACCGCGACGATCAGCAGGGACACCACCCAGGTGCGGGAGGCAAGCAGCCAGGTTTCGACATACAACCAGATGCCGCGGGCGCGCACGCGGGCAGCAACCGCCGCCGGGGGCGGCAGGCGCCCGGAATCGGCGAGGCGCGTCAGCTCGCAGAGATCAGTCAACGAGCGACCTCCCGGTCAGGCGCAAGAAGACGTCCTCCAGCGACGAGCGACGCACCAGCGAGGTCACTGGGTGCAGCCCGGCCGCGGCGATCTGCTCCAGGACTGCCTCGCCGTCTTCGGTATAGAGCAGGAGTCGGTCGGGCAGGACTTCGACGCGTTCGGCCAGGTCACGCAGTCGCGGCTCGACCTGCGCGTTGCGGTCGGCCCCGAATCGCACCTCCACGACCTCGCGGGTCGAGTGCTCCGCGATGAGCCCGCGCGGGGTGCCTTCGGCCTTGATCCGGCCCTGGTCGATGACGATGAGCCGGTCGCACAACTGCTCGGCCTCGTCCATGAAATGAGTGGTGACAACGAGGGTGACTCCGACTTCCTTGAGCCGGAACAGTTTGTCCCACAGGGTATGCCGTGCCTGCGGATCCAATCCGGTCGTTGGCTCGTCGAGGAGCAGAATTCGGGGCTCGTTGATCAGGGCGCGCGCGATCGTCAGTCGGCGTTTCATCCCGCCCGAGAGACGATCGACCTTGGCGCTCGATTTCTCGCTCAGTTGGGCGAAGTCGAGCAGCTCGGGGATCTTGGCGCGCAGGTAGCTGCGCGGCAGACCGAAGTAGCGGCCATAGATGTATAGGTTGTCGCGGACCGAGAGCTCTTCATCGAGGTTGTCCTGCTGCGGCACGACCCCCAAGTGGGCGCGAACGGTGGATCCTTCGACTTCGGGATCGAGCCCCGCCACCGCCAGGTGTCCTCCGGAGCGCCCGAGCGTGCCACCGATCATCCGCATCGTCGTCGATTTGCCCGCCCCATTGGGTCCCAGCAGCCCGAAGGACTCCCCTGCCGCGATGTCGAAACTGATGCCGGCAACCGCGTGCACCTCGCCATAGGTCTTGGTCAGCCCCTGGGCGCGGATGATCGGGTCGCTAGGCACCCGTGCATCCTGTCAGCAGGTCCGCACAATCTCATCCGACTTATCGGGCTCACCGCGCCCAGGACGGACTGGGCAGCGCCGCGGCCGGGCGCGGGCCAGATCCCACGCTCTCCCGCGAGATCGGCTCAGCGCGCCGGGACCAACTCGCGCAACCCGGGCAAGACCTGGTCGGCGAGCGTGCGCAGGAAACGCTCCTGATCATCGCCGGGGCCGTGCAGGATCAGATGGTCGAAGCCCAGATCGGTGTAGAACTTCACCGCCGCAATAGCCTGCTCGGGGTCCGCGGCCACGATCCACCGCTTCGCCACCTGCTCGATCGGCAATTCATCGGCGGCGCGTTCCATCTCGGCGGGGCTGTGGATGGAGTGCTTCTGCTCGGCCGTGAGGGACAAGGGCGCCCAGAACCGGGTGTTCTCGAGTGCCCGGTCCGCGTCGGGGTCGAAGGACAGCTTGATCTCGATCATCCGCTCGATGGGCTGCTCGCTGCGGCCCGATGTCGCCCGGCCGTGCGCCACAGCGGGGATGAGCTCGTCGGCATACAGCTCCCGACCCTTGCCGGATGTGCAGATGAAGCCGTCACCGTGCCGCCCGGCATATCGCGCCATCATGGGTCCGCCTGCGGCGATGAATATGGGGATCGGGATCGTCGGTCGATCGAAGATTCGGGCATCGCTGGTGTGGTAATACTCGCCATCGAGGCTGACCGCGTCCTCGCTCCAGAGGCGGCGGATCAAGGCGACCGCCTCACGGAGCCGGGCGAAGCGCTCCTTGAAGTCCGGCCAGGCAGCGACCGAGCCGACAGCGATCTCGTTCAACGCCTCCCCGGTGCCGACGCCGAGGAAGATGCGTCCGGGTGCCAGGCACGCCAAGGTCGCGAACTCCTGCGCCACGACGGCCGGGTTGTAGCGGAAGGTCGGGGTGAGCACCGAGGTCCCGAGCGTGATCCGCTCGGTGCGAGCGGCGACATATGCGAGCCAGGGGATGGCGCTGGGAGCATGACCACCCTCCAGCCGCCAGGGCTGGTAGTGGTCGGAGACGGTGACCGTGTCGAGGCCCACCTCCTCCGCCAGCAGCGCGTAGGACGCGAGCCGCGCCGGGTCGAACTGCTCGGCCGAGGCCTTGTAACCGATCTTCAGCGCCACCCGAGCGAGCCTAGCTCGTCAGGAGCAGATCGCATCCAGCTCGATCTCGACCAGCCACCGGGGATCGAGCAGCGCGGCAACGACCACCATCGTGGCGGCGGGCCGCACGTCACGGAAGACCTCGCCGTGGGCTTCGGAGACCTCATCGGCGACGTCGGCCCGGGTGATGAACATCCGCGTCCGCACCACATCCTGAACCGAACCGCCGAGCTCTTCCACGGCGCTGAGAGCGATCTCCAAACAACGCTTGGCCTGCGCCTTGGCGTCCAAGACGATGCCGCCATCGGGCCAGATCGGGGCGGTGCCGCTGACCGCGATGTGGTTGCCCAAGCGCACGGCCCGGCTAAAGCCGATCGTGGCCTCATAGGGCGATCCGGACGAGGCGTGACGACGTTCCATCTGGTCTTCTTTCGTGGACATGAGGTGACGGTGAGGCGCTGGCGTCAGCGGGCTTGCCCGAGGTAGCGCAGCAACTCCTGGAACCAGGGGACCGAGGGATCGAACGGCTTGGCGCCGCGGATCCGGGGGAACTCGATGGCGCGCAATTCGTCACCACGTTCCTCGTCCTGCCCAACGACCCCGGACTCGCCACGCAGGGCGGCGTCGACCGCAAAGTCGGTGCAGAGCTTGATCAATGCTAGGTCTTGGTCGTTGGCGGCGGCGGACCGCGAGAAGTATCCGGACTTTTGGACCATCGTCTTCTCGGCGCCGATGGCGGCGGCGAACTGCTTGGCGAACCAGGCTCCCGGGTTGACCTTGTCGAGCATGACGTGACCGAAGGGGTCGCGCGGCACCTGCTCACCGGCCGCTTCCAGCTCCGCGACGACATCCTCGACGCCGGCGCCCTCGGACAAGAAGATGTTGACGCAGCCCAGCTCGTCCATGACGGCTCGCAGGCGCGCCCCCTCGGCCTTGATGTCGATGTGGCTCTCCGGAACGTAGACAGCGTGCACATCCCAGCGCTCCTGGGAGTTACCGATTCCGGGCACGAACTCCTGCGCGGCCACCCACGCGTGATAGTCCCGAGCGGTCTGGGCGGTCAGCCAGCCACAGTGCCGGCCCATGACCTCGTGAACGATGAGCATCCGCGGGTTCGAGGTGTGCTCACCAATGATATTGCGGGCATAGATCGCCCCCTGCTCGGCGGCAGTCCAGGCGCCCAGCGTCTGCTTGATGGGCACGACGTCGTTGTCGATGGTTTTCGGTAGCCCGACAACCTGCAGTTCGTAGCCATTGCTGTGCAGGTATGCCGCGAGGTCGGCGGCCGTCGTATTGGTGTCGTCGCCGCCGATCGTATGCAGCACATCGACCCCGTCGCGGGTCAGTTGCTCGGCCGCGACCTGCAGCGGGTCCTGCCCCTCCTGGACCAGTCCGCGCTTGACGCAGTCGGCCACATTAGTCAGCTTGACCCGCGAGTTGCCCAGCGGGCTGCCGCCGAAGCCATGCAGGCGGTGCGCCTGGGCGCGGACCTCATCGGTGACGACGATCGAATTGCCCGTCAGGAGGCCGGCATAGCCGTCGAGATAGCCGATGATCTCCACCTCGGGCGCACGCTCGGTATAGCGCTCGATGAGCCCGCCGACGGCGCTGGACAGGCAGGGAGCAATGCCCCCGGCGGTGAGCATGGCGACCTTGCGAACCGGCATGATGACGACCTTTCGGGGATCGGTGGCGACCTACCACCATCCAAGCACCCCGCCCCGGACTTCTCGACATGGCCTGGGGCACGCTGAGACGCCGCTCGCCCAGCGGCCGTGCTCCTGTCGCTCAGGAGCAGGGCCGGGCAATCATCTCCGGCTTGGGCGACGGTCGCGGCGCGGGCTTGGGGACCTCGGCGCGGGGGGTCAAGGCCGCATACCCATTGCCGAGGACGAGATCGAGCGATCCGTCACTACGTCCGTCCGAGACCAGCCGCGCGTCCGGGATGTGTTGCAGCAGAACGTCAGCCGCATCCTGCCCGTCGACTCCGTGGCGGATCACAGCCACCTCATCGGGCAGGAACGACATGAGCGGGTCGTTGCCGACCGCCTCAACATCGAAGCTGCGCTGGCGCAAGGCGTCGCCGACCTGGCTGGCCAAGCCCGCGCGATAGGTCGTGTTGTAGACGTTGACGGCAATCTCGCTCGGGAGCGGTGGCGGCGGTGGCGGGACGTAGCTGAGCCCGGTGAATCCATAGCCAATGATCAGATCGACATTGCTGCCACTGCGCCCGTCGTCCCAGGCCCGCGCTCCGGGGATCTGTGCGGCCACCAGCAGCGCCTCGTCGCGACCCTTGGGACCGTGATAAACGGTCGCCGACCGCGTCACATAGATGTCGTCGGGCGCATTGGAGACGCTGGAGATGACGAAGCCGCGCGCGCTCAGACCCTTGGCGACCTCGGCGCCCTCACCAGGCGTCTCATTGGAGTTCTGGAGTTTGATGGTGAATCCGTCACGTGCCGGCGCCGCCACGAGCTTGGGTTGGCAACTGACAGCCTTGCGATTCAACAGGCCCGCGGAGTATGCCGCGGTCACGCTGACCGTGCCGAGAATCAGCCCCGGCAGGGTCACGAGCATGACCAGGCGACGGCGCTGACGGCCGCGGTAGTCGCGGCGCGCGCGCTCGGGTGCAATGGGCGTGCTCGGCATACCCTGCCTCTCGATCGGCGATCACGTGCTGCGCCTATCGTGCCCCATCCGTCACAACAATCACAGGAACCCCAAGATCAACACTGGATTACTTTGATAACACTTCGGACACGCCGGGTGAGCTATCGGCCGGTGCCGCCGTAGACGATCGCGGTCTCGTCGCTGTCCAGACCGAAGGCCGTATGGACGGCGCGCACGGCCTCGACGACCCGATCGTCTCGGGTGATCACCGAGATCCGGATCTCGGATGTCGAGATCATCTCGACGTTGATGCCCGCGTCCGCGAGGGCCCGGAAGAAGGTTGCCGAGACCCCCGGGTTGGACCGCATACCCGCCCCCACCAACGACAGCTTGCCGATCTGATCGTCGTATTGGAGAGCAGCGAAACCGACCTCCTCGCGAATCCGCTGCAGGGCCTGCATGGCCCCCTGACCCTCCGTCTTGGGCAGGGTGAAGGAGATGTCCGTCAGTCCGGTGGCAGTGGCCGAGACGTTCTGGACGATCATGTCGATATTGATCGCAGCCGCCGCGATCGCCGCGAAGATGGCCGCGGCCATACCGGTGCGGTCGGGCACTCCCACCACGGTGATCTTGGCCTCGCTGCGGTCGTGGGCGACGCCGGCGATGATCGGAGCTTCCACATCGTGTCCTTCGGGTGCGGGGTGGTCGGTGACAAAGGTGCCCTCGTGGGGGGAAAAGGAGGAGCGCACGTGAATGGGGATGCCGAAGCGACGGGCATACTCCACGCTGCGCAGGTGGAGGACCTTGCTGCCGCCGGCAGCGAGCTCGAGCATTTCCTCGTTGGTGATCCGCGCAATCTTGCGCGCTGCGGGGACAATGCGCGGATCGGCGGTAAACACGCCGTCGACGTCGGTATAGATCTCACACACGCTGGCACGCATCGCCGCGGCCAGGGCCACAGCGGTGGTGTCGGAGCCACCCCGGCCCAAGGTGGTGATCTCCTTGGTCGCGCGGGAGACCCCCTGGAAGCCGGCGACGATGACGATGTGACCATGGGCCACCGCGTCCTGGATGCGCCCCGGCGTCACGTCGATGATTTTGGCCCGGCCATGCGCCTCGTCCGTGATGACCCCTGCCTGGCTGCCCGTGAAGGAGCGCACGCTGTGCCCCTGATCGGCGATCGCCATCGCGAGCAGGGCCATCGAGATGCGCTCGCCCGCAGTCAGGAGCATGTCGAGTTCGCGGGGTGGCGGCAAGGGCGAGACCTGATTGGCGAGGTCGATCAGTTCATCCGTCGTGTCGCCCATCGCCGAGACGGCGACCACGACGTCATTGCCCGCCTTCTTGGTCTCGATGATCCGGTGCGCGACGCGCTTGATGCTGGCGGCATCGGCGACGGAGGAACCGCCGTACTTTTGGACGACCAGGGCCACTTTGGGTGCACTCCACAACGAAGGTCGGGCGATGGGACGCCCCCGATGGTAGGCGAGAGGCGCGGGTGCGCGCCCGGGCGTTTCGGTAGCGCTAGGGGTGCAGGGCGTCGAACTCGGCCTCGGCGATCAGGTCGGCATCGGCGTCCAGCCGGACATGCGCCAGCAACCCGAGCAGGACGCGCAGGGCCATGCTCGCGCGCTCTCCCCAGTCGGAGAGGTAGCTGAACTGCCACCACCACAGGGCCTCGGTCACATGGCCCTGGTCATAGTGCGTGAGCCCATGATCCAGGGCGCCCACGATCACCGCGAAGTCGGTGGACAAGCACCCCGTCGTCACCTCGGCCGAGGTGACCGGGTCCACCAGATCGGCATACTCATCGAGGCCATCGAAGACGTTGGCCAGCCCGGCGCGCAGCGCCGCGAGATCGGCGTCCTCGCCGTCATCGGGCTCGTAGCGCTCGTCCAGGATGACATCGCTGATCGCGCCGAGCCGGGCACCGATGGCGACGACATCGGCGGTCGCCAGCAGCGCGATGGACAGCGCCGTCTCGGGGCTGGCGCCCGAGGCGATGTCGGCGATGGTCAGCGAGAACTGCCGCGCCTCCGCTGCCGTGATGTCGGCGAGTTCGGCGAGGTCCGCATCGCTGCTGGCGGGTCGCGGCTGCTTAGGCATCGATCAATCTCCGTCCTTCGAAGGCCCGCCCGAGGGTGACCTCATCGGCATACTCCAGGTCGCCGCCCACGGGCAGCCCGGACGCCAGCCGGGTGACCCGCATGCCGAACGGTTTCAACTGCCGAGCGAGGTATGACGCGGTCGCCTCCCCCTCGATGTTGGGGTCGGTGGCCAGGATGACCTCGGTGACCTCAGCGGAGGCCAGGCGCGACATCAATTCGGCGACGCGCAACTGCTCGGGTCCGATGCCGTCCATCGGACTGATGGCTCCGCCCAGCACGTGATAGCGACCCCGGAATTCGCGGGTGCGCTCGATGGCGACGACATCCTTCGGCTCCTCGACCACGCAGATGGCGTGGGTGTCGCGGCGCGGGTCGGCGCAGATGCGGCACAGCGCGTCCTGGGAGACGTTGCCGCACATCGTGCAAAAGGTTGCCTTGTCCTTGACCTCCGACAACGCGGTGATGAGCCGTTGAACGTCCGCGGCGTCGGCTTGCAGCAGATGGAAGGCAATGCGTTGGGCACCCTTGGGCCCGACGCCCGGCAGCTGCCCCAACTCATCGATCAGGTCCTGGACCACACCTTCATACACACGGGCCAGGGTAGGCCCTCAATCCGACACCGGCTCGGCGCCGCCCCGAAAGCGGCAGCGGCATACGGTGTGGGTATGCGGTTCTTTCGACCGGTGCGCCCGGTGCTGGCCCTGGCCCTGGTGCTGCCACTGGCGGGCTGCGGCGATCCCCCGATGCACCCATCGGAGGCTCCGGTGGAGATCGTGCTGCCGGACTGCGTCATCAACAGGACCGAGATCATGGTCGGCACCCACGACTTTTCGGCGGCCGGGAGCGGGCGCGTCCAGGTCCTCAGCCCCGCGCGGGACGAACTGGCGGACCTGAGCGGCCCGGACGGGCTCCCCGTGACACTGACCATCACCGAGCCCGGCACCTACACCCTGCACTGCGTGCCCGAAACAGGGCAGGAGCGCGACGTCGCGTTGAGCATCACTGCCAGCTGAGGTGCGGTGCCCGTTGGTGGCCGCTGGGAGCCCGCGGGGCCTCGCCGGACGACCTCCCACCAGATCACCGGGCAAAGGGGGCGCTCAGCCGTGGCTTGGGCCGCGCGAACGCCGTCTGAAGAAGCCCCGGCTCGATGCCCGTCGCTCGGCCAGAGCGTTCGATGCGGCAAGCTGAGCCGACCGGCGCCGCGATAGCTCGGAACGCTCGTCCGCGGAAATGACCGCTCCGCGGCGATAGCGGTCGAACACGATGTCGGGATCGACTTGCGCGAAGTAGACATAGTGCACGATCAGGGGCACGACGCCATCGGCGAGATCGCGCAGGGTCACGTCCGCATCTGCGAAGAGCCGAGGCGCGGGCCACTCTTTGGCAAGGACACCGATCGGCCGTCGATCCGCCCGTTCACCGGGTGCCGTCGGTGCGGCGATGGTGATCAGCCAGCTTGCCCGACCTCCGCTGACACCTGTCTCTTATACACATCTCCGAGCCCACGAGACGGACTCCTATCTCGTATGCCGTCTTCTGCTTGAA
>CALLZC010000059.1 GCA_937858995.1 uncultured Nostocoides sp. | reverse complement strand
AAGCAGAAGACGGCATACGAGATAGGAGTCCGTCTCGTGGGCTCGGAGATGTGTATAAGAGACAGCCCCCAATCCTGGCGCACACCCACCCACCACGACCCGCGCCGCGCAGACCAATAGATCAGCGATTCCCTAGCAGAGGTTAGTCAAATCTGCACACGGTGCACAGTGTGCAGATTTGACTACCTTCTGCTAGCAGAAGTTAGAAAAACCAGCCAGCCGTCACGGGAGGGCGGGCCTCAGTCGGTCCGGCGGCGCAGGGTCAAGGCGCCCAACAGCAGGGCGAGCACGATCCAGGCTCCAATGATGAGCAGATCGGGGCCCACGCTGCCCAGTGGCTCGGGTTGAGTGGCGACGGCGGTCATCGCGTCCACGGCATACGACAGGGGGAGCACATCGGAGAGGGTGGATAGCACCTGGGGCAGGCGGTCGCGGGCCACGAGCAGCCCGCACAGCAAGAACTGGGGCAGGATGAACGCCGGCATGAACTGGACGGCCTGGAACTCGGTGTGCGCGAAGGCGCTGGCCAGCAGACCAAGGGCCGTTCCGAGCACGGCGTCGAGGACCGCGATGACAACCAGGACCCACACCGGGCCGGCCACGTCGAGGTCGCAAACATAGATGGCGAAGGCCGTCGCGACGAGGGCCTGGATGACGGCCATCAAGCCGAACGCCAGCGCATACCCAAACATCAAGTCGGTCTTGCCGAGAGGCCCGGCGAGGAGCCGCTCGAGGGTGCCGCTGGTTCGCTCCCGCAAGGTGGCGATGCTCGTGACGATAAACATCACGACGAAGGGAAAGACCCCCAGCAGCGCCGGTCCGATCCGATCGAATACCGGCGTTCCGTCGAAGATCCAGGCAAGTAGCCCCATCAGGACGCACGGGACGACCAGCAGCAGCGCAACGGTGCGATGGTCGGCGCGGATCTGGCTCAGTACCCGCCGCGCGGTCAGCAGCGTGCGGCCAACGCTCATCGGACGGGCGCCGCCTGACAACGGCGCTCTCCTGTTCGAGGTGCCCGACGCGCCCGATGCACCCGAGGAGCCCACGGCAGAGCGGCCCGTCATGACGAGGCCACCGGGGTCGATTCGATCAGAGCTAGGAACGCGGAGTCCGCGTCGCTCGTGCCCGTGTCGGCAAGAAGTTGCGCGGGCGTGGTGTCGGCAGGCACCGATCCGTCGCGCATCAACACCAGCCGCTGACAGCGGGTTGCCTCATCCATCACATGGCTCGAGACGAGCAAGGCGATGCCTTGGCTGGCGAGCCGATTGAAGAGCTCCCAGAGGTCGCGGCGCAGCACGGGGTCCAGGCCGACGGTGGGTTCATCGAGCACCAGCAGGTCCGGCTGGCCGACGAGCGCCGCGGCCAGCGAGACCCGGGATCTCTGCCCGCCGGAGAGTCGGTCCACGCGCCGGTCGGCAAGGGTGCTCAGATCCACGGCGGCCACCGCAGCCTCGACCGCTTCGGCGCCGGCTCCCACGAGCCCACCGAAGTAGGCGACATTGGCGCGGACGGAGAGGTCGGCATACACGCTGGGGCTCTGCGTGACATAGCCGACCCGGCTGCGCAGCCCGGGGGAGCCGGCCGGTTCCCCCAGAACCTCGACGGTGCCGCCGGCGATCCGCTGGACCCCGACGATCGCCCGCATGAGTGTGCTCTTGCCGCTTCCGCTGGGACCTAGGAGGCCTACGACCGCAGAACCCGGAACCCGCAGGCTCAGATTGGGGATCACCGGGACCCCACCGCGCACCACCCGCAGGTCCCGGATCACGATCACCGGATCGTTATTCATCATGTGATGAAATATAGCCGCTCTTCAACACCGCCGCAAGGCGGACAAGCAGGTAGCCGGGGCAATAGATTGCTCCCCATGGGACCGGCCGATCTGCTCCGTAAGTCACTGCTCACCCTCGCCGCCGACGACCGCCTGCGGGATCTCGTCGAGCGCGCACCCGTGTCTCGCACCGTGGTGCGGCGCTACGTGCCGGGTGCCTACGACAGCGACGCGGTCGGCGCCGTCGCCCAGTTGCGCGCGACCAACCGTTTGGCCACCATCGACTTCCTCGGCGAGGACACCAGCGAGCTGGCTCAGGCGAGCGCGGTCACCACGGCATACGTGCGGCTCCTGGACCTCCTCGCCGCCGAGAACCTGACTGCCAGCGGCCAAGCCGAAGTGAGCGTGAAGTTGAGCGCGATCGGGCAGTACCTCCCCGACGGCCACGACATCGCGTTGGCCAACGCCCGCACCATCTGCGCCGCCGCCGAGCGCTCCGGGACCACGGTGACGCTCGACATGGAGGATCACACGACCACGGATGCCACCTTGGCCACTCTGCGCGAGTTGCGCGTCGACTATCCCTGGGTCGGGGTCGCCGTCCAGGCCTATCTGCGCCGCACCGAAGCCGACTGCGCCGAGCTGGCATCGTCGGGCAGCCGGGTCCGGCTCTGCAAGGGCGCCTACCGCGAGCCCGAGTCGGTGGCCTTCCAGGCCATGGAGGATGTCAACAAGTCGTATGTCCGCTGCCTGCGCGTCCTGATGCAAGGCCCGGGCTATCCCATGGTCGCCACGCACGACCCGCGGCTGGTCGATATCGCCACCGCACTCGCCCGCGGGGCCGAACGGGACCCCGATAGCTTCGAGTTCCAGATGCTGTATGGGGTGCGGCCGGACGAGCAGCGCCGCCTCGCCGACCGGGGGCACCGGATGCGCGTCTACATCCCCTACGGTGAGGAGTGGTACGGGTACCTCATGCGGCGGATGGCCGAGCGGCCCGCCAATGCGATGCTCTTCGTGCGTTCGCTGATCTCTCGTGGTTAGGACCTGTTCGTGACGATCGCCATTTTTGGTGCCGGGGTGATGGGGGAGACCCTCCTGTCCGGCCTGCTGCGCGCCGGTTTCACGCCCGAGGAACTCGTGATCACCGAGCGTCGCTCCGAGCGGGCCGCCGAGCTCGAGGCGAAGTATGGCGTGCGGGCCCTGAGCAATCTCGAGGCGGCCGGGGCGGCGGACGTCCTCGTGCTGGTCGTCAAGCCGCAGGACATGACCGCCCTGTTGACCGAGATCGCCGAGCATGTCGTGCCGGGCAATCTGGTGGTCTCGCTGGCCGCTGGCGTCGGGACGGAAGCCATCGCAACCCACTTGGCGGCGGGAACGCCGGTCGTGCGGGTCATGCCGAACACCCCGGCCCTAGTCGACCAGGGCATGGCCGCCCTCAGCCGTGGCGCCCATGTCAGCGACGAGCAACTGGAGCAGGCGATGGACCTGTTGCGCTCGTGCGGCAAGGCGATCGAGGTGCCCGAGGCCTATCAGGACGCCGTCACCGCGATCTCCGGCTCGGGACCGGCCTACGTCTTCTATGTCGTCGAAGCCATGATCGAGGCGGGGGTCGTCCTGGGTTTGCCCCGGGCAACCGCCACCGAGCTGACCGTGCAGACGTTGTTCGGGGCCGCGACCATGATCCGCGAGACCGGTACGCACCCAACGGTGTTGCGCGAGCAGGTCACCTCCCCGGGCGGCACCACCGCGGCCGCCCTGCGCACCCTGGACGATCACAAGGTCCGGGCCGCCTTCGTCAGCGCCATCGAAGCGGCGGCGCAGCGCTCGCGCGAGCTGGCCGGGGGCTGAGCGCGCGATCCGACGGGGTCGGTGTTGCGGCGACGTCCAAGGCTCGCAGCCAGCTCCCATGCTCAGGGTGGACTGGTGGAGGGGGATCGATCGCCCTCCATGCTCACCTCTCGAATATGTCCGGTGATTCTCCCGTACGTTCATACGGGAGAATCACCGTACGATCCAGCGTCACGAATTTTGGCCACCCCCCAACGCGCTGTGGCTCAGGTGGGTAGGTGCTGGGATGAGTCAGACCCGGGTCGCGACCCACCCCCTGAGCGGGGGGAATTCCTCGGGGGCGCGAGCCAAGGCACCATGGCTCGTGCCAGGATGTGGGTATGACAGGGATCCACGTGCAGTCGTTGACGGAGGAAGACTGGGCGCGTTTTCGCGCCATCCGGCTGGCCGCCCTCGAGGAGTCACCCGAGGCGTTCGTCGCGGGGCTCGCCGAAGAGCAGGCGTATGACGAGGAGCTCTGGCGGTTGCGGATGCGTCGCGCCCAGCGGATGGTCGCCGACGTCGATGGCGATGCCGTCGGCGTGGTGAGCGTGGGGGTGCTGGAGGATGCCGAGAACACCGCGGAGATCTTTGGCCTGTGGGTGCGCCCGGACCTGCGGGGGCGGGGGGTTGCCGCCACCCTGGTGCGCTCGGCGTCCCAACAGGCGGCCGACGATGGCTTCGACCGGATCGCCTACTGGGTCGGGACCGACAACGGTCGCGCGGTTGCCTTTGCCTCGGGTTTTGGCTTCCGGCCCACGGGTCGGCGCCGCCCGATGCGCGTGAGTCTTGGCGGCGACGACGAGGAAGAGATCGCCATGGTCTTGCCGCTCGCCGAGGACCGTTCGGCCAGCTGAGCGACAGCCGGGCGCAGAAAGTGGTTGCTCGGGGTTGCCCGGCCGGGCACACGCGGTAGCGTGCTTTTCATGGTCGCACAGGCGCGCGTCATCTGGGATCCGGCCCTCACGGCATACGACTTCGGGCCCTCTCACCCGATGGCCCCGCTGCGCCTGGACCTGACCACCCGCCTGGCCCGGTCCCTGGGCGTCGTGACGGACGCCGACCTGGTGCACCCGACGGTGGCGAGCGATGACCTGCTGCAGACGGTCCACGACCCGGCCTATGTCGCCAGCGTCAAGGCGGCATCCCTCGACCCCACCCGCGCCGATCCGGCATACGGGCTGGGCACCGACGACGACCCGGCCTTCGTCGGGATGCACGAGGCCAGTGCGCGGATCGTGTCCGGGACCGTCGAGATGTGCCGGCAGGTCCTCACGGGGGAGATCAGCCACGGGGTGAACTACTGCGGTGGCATGCACCATGCCATGCGGCACCGGGCCTCCGGTTTCTGCATCTACAACGACATCGCGGCCGGCATTCGCTACCTGCTGGACGCCGGCGTCGAGCGCGTGGCCTATGTCGATATCGACGTCCACCACGGGGATGGGGTCGAGGCGCTGTTCGTCGACGACCCGCGGGTGCTCACCGCCTCGATCCACGAGAGCGGCCGGACCCTCTTCCCCGGCACCGGCTGGGCGCGCGACATCGGCCATGGCGCCGGCGCCGGGTATGCCGTGAACCTCCCCCTCCCGCCAGGCACCACCGACTCCAGCTGGCTGCGCGCACTGCGGTCGAGCATCTTGCCCATCGTGCGGGCCTTCCGGCCCCAGGTGCTGATCACCCAGCATGGATGCGATACCCACTCGGAGGATCCACTGGCCAACCTGGTGCTCACCGTCGATGCGCAGCGGCAGGCGGCCATGGATCTGCACGAGTTGGCGCATGATGTCAGCGATGGCCGGTGGGTGGCCCTGGGCGGGGGTGGGTATGCCGTCGTGAACGTCGTCCCGCGCGCCTGGACGCACCTGAGCGCCATCGCTCTGCATCGGCCGGTTCCCGTTGACACACCCGTGCCCCGCGAGTGGCTCGACCACGTCCAGGCCATCACCGGCCGGCCCGGCCCGAACAGGATGGGGGACCTACCGATCGGCGCGCCGCCGATCTGGGTGCAACCGTGGTCGGCCGGCTACAACCCCCATAGCCCGGTCGACCGAGCAATCATGGCTACCCGCGAGGCGTGCTTCAGCCACCACGGCTTGGACATCTGGTACGACTGACCGGCCCCGATGCCCGCTCAACGCGGGCACGAAACGGCCTGGCAGAGATCCGCCACTAGGCGTGTCGACTGGACTTTTGATCTCGCTTTGTACTCACTCTGCAATCACCAGGCCCGGGCCGCTTCCCACGAGTCACATCTGCCCCTATGGTTGCTCTCGACGTTTCCGCGTAGCAGTGTCGTCGGGCAGACTCGCCTGACGCGGCGCGGACAGAAATGGCGAGGTATCTATGTCGGCCGACCGGCAGCTCTCCGAGGTCCGCTTCCTCACGGTGGCCGAGGTGGCGTCGATCATGCGCGTCTCCAAAATGACCGTGTATCGCATGGTGCATGCGGGTGACCTCCCCGCCATCCGCGTCGGCCGCTCGTTCCGCGTCCCCGAGGACGCCGTAGACACCTACTTGAAGTCCTCCTATATCGAGACCGCCTGAGAAGTCACCGCAAACGACCCGCGACGGCGCGAGCCGTCGCGGGTCTTGTCTGGTCTCCCTCACCCGGGGTCAGGGGCCCCGGGCGGTGAGGACGACGGGGGGCTGGCTCTGGGGTGGTTAGGCGGGCCCAGCGCGGGCGACTAAGCTGATCGATCGGTAGGCGTGCGCAGCGTTTCGGCGCGAGCACACGGCATACGACGTCCACGTGAGTACACATATCAAAGGTTCGACATGGGTTCTGTGATCAAGAAGCGCCGCAAGCGGATGGCGAAGAAGAAGCACCGCAAGTTGCTGCGCAAGACGCGTCACCAGCGCCGCAACAAGAAGTAAGGCCATCCGCCCCCCGGCGGACGCCCTGCGTGCGATGCCCGACGTCGTCCTGATCACTGGAGTCTCCCGCTATCTCGGCGGGGCGTTCGCCCGTGCCCTGTCCCAGGTCGAGGACGGGCCGCGACGCATCATTGGCGTCGACGTCATACCGCCGCCGCACGCCATCGGCCGCGCCGAATTCCTGCGCGCGGACATCCGTAGCCCCATGATCGGCAAGATCATCGACGGCTCGGAAGTCGACACGGTGGTGCACATGGGGGTCATTGCCACCCCCATCGCCTCCGGTGGGCGGGCGACCCAAAAGGAAATCAACGTCATCGGGACGATGCAGTTGCTCGCCGCATGCCAAAAGGCACCCAGCGTGCAGCGCCTCGTCGTCAAATCGACGGCGGGGGTCTACGGCTCGAGCCACCGGGACCCGGCCATGTTCACCGAGGACATGGCCGCGAAGCGGCTGCCGAATGTCGGTTTTGGCAAGGACTCGGTCGAGGTCGAGGCCTATGTGCGCGGCTTTGCCCGGCGCCGACCGGATGTCGGCATCACCATGCTGCGGCTGGCCAATGTCATCGGCCCGCAGATGAAGACGGCGATGACCGACTACTTCCGGCTCCCGGTGATCCCGATCCCGCTCGGCTGGGACGCGCGGCTGCAGTTCGTGCACGAGGAGGATGTCGCCCGTGCCGTGGTTGCCGCCACCCTCGGCCCCGCTGCCGGGACGGTCAATGTCGCTGGGTCGGGCATCATCACCGTCTCCCAGGCCGTGAGCCTCGCCGGGCGTCCCTTCCTGAAAATTCCTGGTCCGGCCAGCCGGGCCCTCTCGGGCGTCTTCAAACGCACCGGACTCATCGACTTTTCGCCCGAGCAACTCGACCTGCTCGTCTACGGACGGGGCCTGGACACCACGCGGATGCGCGAGGTTCTCGGATTCGAGCCACATTTCACCACGCGCGAGGCCTTCGAGGACTTCGTGTATTCCGCCCCGCGCCCGATCGATACCGCCATGCACTCGGCGGCCGGGCTGGCCGAGGACGCCGGGCTCTGGCTGCGTTCCGTCGCCGGGGCGATCCCGATTGGACGTTCGTGATGGCCCAGACCCCCGAGCCCCGACCCGGGCGTTCCACCGTCGCCGCGGGTGCCGCCCGCGCCTCCGGTGAGCGCGCCCGCCGCCGGTCCACGCCGCTGCTTACCGACCCTGACATGACGCCACGCGCCGTCGCCGCCCGAGCGGCGGCGAGCGCCGAGACGTCCCGGTCGACCACGGCCGGCACACCGTCGGCACCGGGTGCGGCCGCCAGCTCCACGGGCGGGCACCTGCATGTGGTGCGCGAGGGGGAGCGGCACACGCGGCCCACAGCCCCGGACCTCAGCGCCGTGGCAGACCTGGCGCAGGTGGTGGCCACCACGGTTGCCACCACCCTGGGGCTGCCGCGCGAGGAAGCCGAACTCAAGGTTGCCGAGGCGCTGGCCTTCCTGCGTCGCCGGATATCGGGCGACTATGTCGTGGATGCCTATGGGTATGACGAGGACTTCGCCGATCACGTCCTGTTGCCGTTGCTCCGGCCGCTGTTCTACTCCTGGTTTCGCACCGAGGTCCGCGGCGTGGAGAACATCCCCGACACCGGCGGCGCCCTCGTCGTGGCCAATCACTCCGGGACGATCGCGATCGACGCGCTGATGACGACGGTGGCGATTCGTGACCAGCACCCGGCGCACCGGCCGCTGCGCGAACTGGGGGCCGATGTGGTCTTTGGGGCTCCCGGATTGGGGACCATCGCCCGCAAGGGTGGGGCCACGCTGGCGACCAATGCCGACGCCGACCGGCTCCTGAGCGACGGTCAACTCGTCGGCGTCTGGCCCGAAGGCTTCAAGGGCGTCGGGAAGCCGTATTCCGAGCGCTATCGCTTGCAGCGCTTCGGCCGCGGCGGCTTCGTGGCGGCGGCGGTGCGAACGGGCGTGCCCATCATCCCGTGCTCGATCGTCGGGGCCGAGGAGATCTACCCGATGCTCGCCAACCTCAAGCAGGTAGCGCGGCTGGTCGGCCTGCCCTATTTCCCGGTCACGCCACTCTTCCCGCACTTCGGACCACTGGGCCTGATCCCGTTGCCCAGCAAGTGGATCATCGAGTTCGGCCAGCCGATCGAGACCGCGCACCTCGGGCCCGCTGCCGCCGATGACCCGATGCTCGTCTTCGACCTGACGGATCGGGTTCGCGAGACGATCCAGCAGACCCTCTACTCGCTGCTCGCGCGCCGGCGCTCTGCCTTCTTCGGATGACCCGGGGCGAACCGCGCGGTTCGGTGGACTCGGCCGGCGCGGAACTGGTGATCATCGGCAAGCCCGGGTGTCACCTGTGCGATGCCGTCCGTGCGGTGGTGACCCAGCTTGCCGCCGAATTCGGCCTCGAGGTCGCTGAGCTGTCGGTGCTCGATCACCCCGACTTGCTTCAGGAGTACGGCGAAATGATCCCCGTCACCCTGGTGGACGGCCGGGTCCACGACTACTGGCGCGTCGATGCGGATCGCCTGCGGGCGGCCCTCGTAGCTCGTTGCTGAGCGGGTGTCGAGTCAGGCTCCACGACTTTGTGCGGTCGTTCACAAGCGCGTAGTCTGCGGTCGATAGGACGCACTCGACGCCGTGGTGTCAGCGCGGCCGCGTGACCACCCGGGCGTGACACAGGAGGCGACCGTAGTGCCGGCAACAGACCTCCGTCGTCGGGGTGTCCCGGAGGCCACCGTCGCACGCCTCCCGGCATACTTGCGGGTTTTGGGTGCCATGGCCGCGCGTGGGGTGCGCTCGACATCCTCCGACGAACTGGCCACCGCGGTGGGAGTCCACTCGGCAAAAGTGCGCAAGGACCTCTCCCAATTGGGCACGTATGGCGTGCGGGGGGTCGGGTATGACGTCGCTCACCTCTCGATGGAGATCGCGCGCGAACTGGGGATGACCCGGGACTGGTCGCTCGTCATCGTCGGGATGGGCAACCTGGGCCGCGCGCTCGCCGGCCACGGCGGCTTCGCCAGCCGCGGCTTTCGCGTGGCTGCGCTGTGCGACAACGACCCGGCCGTCATCGGGCAGCGTGTGGGCGAGACGACCATCGTCTCGCTGAGCGCGCTGTCCGACGTGATCGACGCCGAGAGTGCCATCGGCATCATCACCACTCCGCCGCACGCCGCGCAGCAGGTCGCCGAGGCACTGGTGGCGGCCGGCATCAGGTCGATCCTCAACTTCGCAGGTGGGGCGCTGACCCTTCCCGAGGACGTGGACGTGCGCCCGGTGGATGTCGCCAGCGAATTGCAGATTCTGGCGTTCCACAACCAGCGCCGGATCCAACCCGACCTCGCGCGGGCGGCACCATGAGTCTGCTCGTGCTGGGGCTGTCACATCACGACGCGCCCTTGGACCTCCTGGAACGTGTGAGCCTGGACGGGGCCGCGCGCCGGGCACTGGTGGCGACCTTGTCGCGCAATGAACACATTGCCGAGGCGGTCGTCGTCTCGACCTGCAATCGCACCGAGGTGTATGTCGAAGCGGTCACCTTCCATGGTGCGGTGGCGGCGGTCACCGAGGAACTCGAGGTCGCCGCGCGGGTGCCGCGCGCCGAGCTGACCGACCGCCTGGCTCTGCACTTCGAAGACAGGGCCATCGCGCACGCCTTTCGCGTCGCCAGCGGGCTGGAGTCAATGGCTCTGGGGGAGAGCCAGATTCGGGCGCAGATGCGCGCGGCACTGCACGAAGCGCAGGAGGAGCGGGCCGTCGGCCCGGCCCTGAATGCCCTCTTCCAACAGGCCCTGCGGGTCGGCAAGCGGGTGCACACCGACACGGGTATCGAGTCGGTGTCCGGGTCGCTGATCCAGGCTGGACTAGCGGCGGCAGCGCCGGTCGTCGGGGATCTGGCATCGGCTCGGGTGCTCGTGGTCGGTGCCGGGTCGATGGCAGCGCTGGCTGCCCAAACGGCGCACCGAGCCGGCGCGGGTGAGCTCACCATCGTCAACCGCACCCTGTCTCGCGCCGCGGCGCTGGCGAGCCGGGTGGGCGGGCACGCCGAGCGTTTCGGCGCCCTCGCCGACGCGCTGGCCACGGCCGATGTGGTCATCAGTTGCATTGGCGCGCCCGGGCTCGTGGTCAGCACGCGGTCGGCCCGCGCCGCAGCCCACGCTCGAACCGGTCGCCCGCAGGTCTATCTCGACCTGGCCCTGCCCCACGACGTCGACCACGCCGTGGGCGATCTGCCCGGCGTGACCCGGCTGGGCCTGGAGCACCTGGGCACCATCTTGGCAACGGTGGGCGCGAGCCCGCAGGTTCAGCAGGCCGCCGATATCGTCACCGCCGAGGTCGCCGCCTACCTCACCGACCGGGCCGCACTGGAGGCCGCCCCAACCATCTCGGCCCTGCGGGGTCGCGCCAGTGAGGTGCTCGAGGCGGAGCTTGCCCGGCTGACGTCGCGCACTCCGGAACTCACCGACGAGCAGCGGCGCGAGGTCGAGATCGCGATGGGTCGACTCGTCGACAAGCTGCTTCACGGCCCCACCGTGCGCGTCAAGGAGCTCGCGGCCCGGGGCGACCTCGCGGAGTATGCCGAGGCCTTGGCGCTCCTCTTCGCCCTCGACCCGCATACGGTCGCCGCGGTGAGCTCACCGCCGCCCTTCGAGAGCCCCGGCTTCGCTTCCGAGCCGGAGGCGACCCGATGACTGCCGACGCAACCCGCTCCACCGTGCGGCCGGACGCGCCGCACACACGCACACCACGGGGCCTGACACCGCGGCCCCAGACACCGCTGTCGCGGACAGTGCGCCTGGGGACTCGCCGCAGCCGCCTGGCCCTGACCCAGGCGGGCGAGATCGCCGACGCCCTGCGCGCCCACGGTCACGCCGTGGAACTTCTCGAGATCGTCAGCGATGGTGATCGGTCGGCGGCCCCGCTGGACCAGATCGGCGGCACGGGAGTCTTTGCCTCCGCATTGCGCCTGGCCCTGAGAGAGCGCCGGATCGATCTCGCCGTGCATTCGCTCAAGGACTTGCCGACGGCCAGCGAACCGGGGCTGGTCCTGGCGGCGATCCCCGCGCGTGCCGATGCGCGCGATGTCCTGGTTGCTCGCGACGGCCTGACCTTGGGCGAATTGCCCACCGGTTCCCGGATCGGCACCGGTGCGCCGCGCCGCGAGGCGCAGTTGCGCGCGTTGGGGCTCGGCCTGGAGATCGTGCCGATCCGTGGCAATGTGGAGACCCGCCTCGCCCGGGTGCGAGCGGGTGACCTGGATGGCGTGGTCCTGGCGCGGGCTGGGTTGATCAGGCTGGGGTTGGCCGATCACGCAACCGAAGTCTTGGACCCCCTGCAGATGCTGCCCGCGGCCGGCCAGGGCGCGTTGGCCATCGAGTGCCGCGAGGACGACCCGGCGTTGGTGGAGGTGCTGCGGGTGCTCGACGATCCCGATACCCGCACGTGTGTCCTGGCCGAACGGCGTGTCCTGAGTGATCTGGAAGCCGGCTGCACGGCACCCGTCGGGGTTTTGGCCGAGGTGGTCGAGGGCATCAGCGGCCCGGAGCTGTCCGTGCGCGCGTTCGTCGGCACCCGCGACGGCAGCTTCGGTCTGCGCCGATCCATACAGGCCGCGGCGAGCGATCCGCTGGGTGCTGGCCGTGCGCTGGCGGACCTGCTGGTTCGCGACGGCGCACACCAGGCCCGTGAGCCGCGGCCTTCCCCGACCGGCCAGAAACCGCCGCGCCACCATGCCCCCACAGCCCTGGAGAGTCAGCAGTGAGCCCCACCACCGATCCCCAAGCCGGCACCCCCGCGCCGGCAACGGTGGCCTTCGTCGGCACCGGGCCCGGCGATCCCGCCCTGCTGACTCTGGCCGCGGTGGACGCCCTCACCAGGGCCGATGCCATCGTCACGGACCAGTTGACCGTGCTCGCCATGGTGCGCGCGCACGCGCGCCCGGACAGCCGCATCATCGACGCCTCCCACGGTACTCACGGTCACCGACTGACCCACGCGTCCCGGGCCAAGCTGGTCGTGACCGCAGCCAACGCCCACCCTGGCGGCCTGGTCGTCCGGCTCATGGATGGGGATCCGACGACCTTCAACGGGCTGGTCGAGGAGGCCCTGGCCTGCCGCAAGGCGGGGATCCGCGTCGAGATCGTCCCGGGCGTCAGCGCGGCGCTGGCCGTGCCGGCATACGCGGGGATTCCCGTCAGCTCCGTCCAGGTGCCTGTAGTCCAGGTCATGGCCCCCGGGCACCCGGACATCGACTACCGGACCGCTGTCGACCCGGCAGTCACCGTGGTGCTTCTCGGCGCGGCGGCGGAGCTGGCGAGCGGGCTGGCGGCGCTGTTGATCGCCGGGCGGGATCCGCAGACCCTGGTGGCGCTCACCGAGCACGGGACCACGACGCGGCAACGGACCCACCAAACCACCCTGCACAGTGCCGTCCAGGCCGTCGCGGGGATGGAGGTGCCGAGCCTGGCCGTCATCGGCCCCACGGTCTCCTTGCGGGACGAGCTCTCGTGGTTCGAGTCCAAGCCGCTCTTCGGCTGGCGGGTCCTGGTCCCCCGCACCATGGATCAGGCCGGCCCGGCGGTGGGACTGCTGGCGGCCCACGGGGCCGGGGCGCAGGTGGTGCCGACCATCAGCGTCGAGCCGCCGCGCTCGCCCCATCAGATGGACAAGGCCATCAAGGGTCTGGTCACGGGCAGCTACGAATGGATCGGCTTCACCTCCGTCAATGCCGTCAAGGCGGTTCGGGAGCGGTTCGAAGAGGTCGGCCTCGATGCCCGGGCGCTGGCTGGTCTCAAGGTCGCGGCCGTCGGAGGTGCCACGGCGGATGCCCTGCGCGCGTGGGGTATTCGACCGGATCTGCTGCCGACGCAGGAGCACTCGGCCCGTGGCATGCTCGAGGTCTGGCCGGAGTATGACCCGGATCTGGACCCGATCAATCGAGTCTTCCTCCCGCGGGCCGATATCGCCACCGAGACCCTCGTCGCCGGGCTCGAACAGCTTGGCTGGGAGGTGGAGGACGTCACGGCGTATCGCACGGTGCGCGCGGCCCCGCCTGCCGCCGAGGTCCGCGAGGCGATCAAGGCCGGCGACTTCGACGCCGTGCTCTTCACCTCCTCCTCCACGGTGCGCAATCTCGTGGGTATCGCGGGGAAGCCGCACGCCACCACCGTGGTGGCTTGCATCGGCCCCGCCACCGCGAAGACCGCGGAGGAACACGGTTTGCGCGTCGATGTGCTGGCCCCCGAGGCCAGTGTTCCCGCGCTGATCGCGGCGCTGGCCGACTTCGGTCGCGGGCGGGCGGCCGAGGCCGATCGGGCGGGTGAGCCTGTGCGCCGGCCGAGCGAGAAGCGCCGGGCCGCCACGCGGCGGCGCGCCCGGTGAGCCAAGGGCCCGGTATGCCGGCCGTCGGCCTCCCCGTGAGTGCCTTTCCCGCCGTGCGCCCCCGCCGGCTGCGCGGCTCCACGCCGCTGCGTCGGCTGGTTGCCGAGCACCGACTTCACCCGGCAGACCTGGTCCTGCCGGTCTTCGTGCGCGAGGGTATTGCGGCGCCGCAGCCGATCGCCGCGATGCCCGGCGTGGTGCAGCATACGATCGACTCGCTGGTGGACACCGCCCACCGCTGCGTGGCCGCCGGTCTCGGCGGCATCATGATCTTCGGGGTCCCGGCGGCCAAGGACGAGCGCGGCAGCGGCGCCGACGACCCGGACGGAATCCTCAACCAGGCCCTGCGCGCGGTCGTCGCGGCCGTCGGCGACCGCCTGGTGGTGATGAGCGATCTGTGTCTCGATGAGTTCACCGCGCACGGGCACTGCGGGGTGCTGGATGAGCACGGCGGCGTGGACAATGACGCAACCTTGGTGCGGTATGCCGCGATGGCGCTAGCGCAAGCACGTGCCGGCGCCCACGTGCTGGGGCTCTCCGGGATGATGGACGGTCAGGTGGGCCACGTGCGGGCGGCGCTCGATGCGGCCGGGTTCCCTCAGGTGCTACTGCTCGCCTACACCGCGAAGTACACCTCCGGCCTCTATGGCCCCTTTCGGGAGGCGGTGGCGAGTTCTCTCGTGGGGGACCGGGCGAGCTATCAGCAAGACCCGCCGAACGCCACCGAGGCGCTGCGGGAGTTGGCGCTCGACCTCGCCGAAGGCGCGGACATCGTGATGGTGAAACCGGCGGGGTCGCACCTCGACGTGGTCGCCGCGGTCGCTGCCGTCAGCCCGGTGCCGGTGGCGGCCTACCAGATTTCGGGCGAGTACTCCCAGATCGTCGCGGCCGCCGAGCGTGGCTGGATCGAGCGCGATCGGGTGGTTCTCGAGTCGCTGATCGGCATCAAACGCGCCGGCGCCCGGATCATCCTGACCTATTTCGCGCTCGACGCCGCGGCGCTCATCTAACGCAAGCCACCCGCCCGCCGGGTCGGCGAACGGGTGGCCCAGGGTTGCGAGGTCAGCTGGCCTTGGCCAACTGCACGTCCAGAACGATCTTGATCTTGTCGGAGACGAGCACGCCGCCGCCCTCGATCGCGGCGTTCCAGGTCAGGCCCCAGTCGGCGCGCTTGATGTCGGCCTTGGCTTCGAAACCGGCCTTGGTGTTGCCCCACGGGTCGCTCTGCACGCCATTGAACTCGACCTCAAAGGTCACGGGGTGCGTGACGCCCTTGATCGTCAGATCGCCGGTGAGCTCTTCCCCGTCGAAGCCGGTGGCAACGAAGGTCATCGTCGGGAAGGCCTCGACGTCGAAGAAGTCGGGGCTCTTCAGGTGCGTGTCGCGGTCCGCATTGCGGGTGTCGACCGTGGCCATCTGGACGGTCACATCGACAGTCGCCGCGCGCACATCCTCCGGCACCGTGACGGTGCCCTCGACGCCGGCGAAGCTGCCGCGCACCTTGGTCACCATCAGATGGCGGGCGACGAATCCGACCTCGGTGTGGGTGGGGTCGATGGTCCAGGTGCCAGCGGGGATTGCGGGGAGCTTCGTGCTCATGGGATGTCCTTCGTTGGAGGGTTGCAAGATGATTAAGTTTTCAACAAAAAAGGGCAAATGTCAAGTGGGTCACGCTTTCCCTGTCCCCCGACTCGCGCTGGCATGATGGATGGCGATGAGTTCCCCATCGGAGAATCTGGACGACGTCCCGTGGCTCACAGGCAGCGAGCAGCACGCCTGGCGCGCCTACCTGCGCGCGACGCGACTGCTCGAGGTGGCCCTCGATCTGGACCTCTCGCGGCACGGGACCCAACTCTCGGAGTATGAAGTCGTCTCGATGCTCTCCGAGGCGCCGAATGGTCGGATGCGGATGTCCGCCCTCGCTGACCTGGTGGTTCAGTCGCGCAGCCGAATCACCCACACCGCGTCCCGGCTGGAAAAGCGCGGCTGGGTGCGCCGCGAGCCCTGCGCGGATGATCGCCGCGGCGTCGAACTGGTCCTCACCGACACCGGTCGGGAGCACGTGGCACTGATGGCGAAGTGCCATGTGCAGTCGGTGCGCGAGCATCTGATCGACATCCTGGACCCTGAGGAGTTCATTGCCCTGGGCTCCTCGCTGCAAAAGATCCGCGATGCCCTGGCGGCGCCCAGCCAGGCCGGGGACGCCCTGCGCTGAGCACCCGCCCCTCGGTGCCAAACTTGCCCGTATGCCGTCCGCCCACCCTGGCCATACCCCCGCCCCCGCCTCCGCGGCCCTCTTTGCCCGCGCCCAGGCCGTGGTCCCCGGCGGGGTCAACTCACCCGTCCGCGCCTTTCGCAGCGTGGGTGGCACCCCGCGTTTCGTCGCCCGGGCGGCCGGTGCCTATCTGATCGATGCCGACGGCCGAGAGTATGTCGACCTGATTGGCTCCTGGGGCCCGATGATCCTCGGGCACGCCCACCCCGAGGTGCTCACGGCGGTTGCGCAGGCGGCCGCCCGCGGCTTTTCCTATGGCACGCCCAGCGAGAATGAGGTGGCACTCGCCGAGGAGATCGTCGCCCGGGTCGCGCCGGTCGAGCAGGTGCGGCTGGTCTCCTCCGGCACCGAAGCGACCATGAGCGCTCTGCGGTTGGCCCGCGGGATCACCGGCCGCTCGCGGGTAGTGAAATTTGCCGGCTGCTACCACGGGCACGTGGATGCGCTGCTCGCCTCGGCCGGCTCCGGCGTCGCGACCTTTGGCCTGCCCGACTCCGCCGGTGTCCCGCCGAGTGCAGCGGCCGAGACGATCGTCTTGCCCTACAACGATATTGCCGCGCTCGAAGCTGCTTTCGCCGCGGATGGCGAGCACATTGCGGCGGTGATCACTGAGGCCGCTCCCGGCAATATGGGTGTCGTCCCGCCGCTGCCGGGCTTCACCGAGGCGGTGCGACGGATCACCCGCGCACACGGGTCCCTGCTCATCAGCGACGAGGTAATGACCGGCTTCCGCTGCTCCCGCTCCGGGTGGTACGGACTCGAGGGCCCCTATGCCGCCGGCGCGCCCGACCTCTTCACCTTCGGCAAGGTGATGGGGGGCGGCTTCCCCGCCGCCGCGTTCGGCGGTCCCGCGGCTCTGATGGCGTGGTTGGCTCCGGACGGTCCGGTGTATCAGGCGGGCACGCTATCCGGGAACCCAGTGGCCACAGCCGCCGGCCTGGCAACGCTGCAGGCCTGTACGCCGCAGGTCTACCGGCACCTGGACACGGTCGCCGCAGCCATTGCCGAGGCGGCCGGTGCCGAACTGGGCAAGGCCGGGGTTCCGCATACGATCCAGTGGGCCGGCTCGATGTTCAGCATCTTTTTCGCCGACGGTCCGGTCGCGAACTATGACGCTGCCAAGCGGACCAGCGCCCCGGCATACGCGGCCTTCTTCCACAGCCTGCTCGACCAGGGGGTGCACCTGCCACCCAGCGCCTTCGAGGCGTGGTTCGTCTCCGCCGCGCACGACGACCGCGCCGTCGACCGGGTCGTGGCCGCCCTGCCGGCCGCCGCGCGCGCGGCCGCAGATTCCTTTGCGACAATCGGGCCATGACGACGCGCACCCTGGTCCATCTCGTGCGCCACGGCGAGGTCCACAATCCCGACAAGGTCCTTTATGGTCGCCTGGCGGGGTTTCAGCTCTCGGAGCGTGGCCGGGCCATGGCGTTGGTGTTGGCCGACTACCTGGGCACGCGCGACATTGTGCATCTGGTCTCCTCCCCCCTAGAACGCGCTCAAGAGACGATCGCGCCCCTGGCGCAGCGGCTGAACCTGCCCGTCGTCATCGACGAGCGGGTCATCGAGGCAGCCAACTCCTTCGAGGGGGAGACGGTGCGCGTGGGCACCTTCCTGCGCCCCAAGAACCTCGGCCGCCTGTATGACGTCACCAAGCCGTCCTGGGGGGAGCCCTATGTCGAGATCGTCGAGCGGGTCAGCGACGCGGTCGACTCGGCCCGCGAGGCGGCGGCCGGGCATGAGGCCGTCATCGTCTCGCACCAACTGCCCGTGTGGATGATGCGCAGCGCGGTCGAGGGCCGCCGCCTGTGGCACGACCCTCGCTCCCGGGAGTGCTCCCTGGCCTCCGTGACGACGCTCGCCTTCGTGGGCACCGAGGTGAGCGCGGTGTCCTATGCCGAGCCGGCCAGACACCTGCTCTCCGATGACACCTCGAGCGTGGGCGCGTGAGCCTCCCGCGTCGACACCTGCTCGGGGTGGCCCTGGCTGCGCTTTTCCTCGCGGGCTGCAGCTCGAACACCGTCGCAGAGCAGGCGAACCAGGGCAGCCAGAAGGGATACATCGCCGGAGATGGGACGAGCGAGATCATCCCCGCCGCCCGGCGTGGTGAACCGGTCGTGCTGAGTGGCACCACGCTTGATGGCGGCGCCTGGGACAGCACCGAGCACCGAGACACGCTGCTCGTGGTCAATGTGTGGGCGTCGTGGTGCGGTCCGTGCGCCAAGGAGGCCCCTGACCTCGTCGCGGTGGCTTCCGACCCGAAGATCACCAAGCTCGCAACCTTCATCGGCATCGACTTCCGTGAGGAGGCGGCGACCGGTCGGGCCCAAGCCGAGCGGTGGGGCCTGCCGTATCCCTCCCTGAGCGATCCGGGGGGCCGCGCGGTGCTCGCCCTGCAGGGCAAGGCCGCGGCGCTGCCCGCAACGTTGATCCTCGACCGGGAGGGTCGGATCGCCGCGCGCACCCTCGGGCCGGTGACCGCCTCAACCCTCACCGGGATGATCACCGATGTGGCCGCGGGCGGCGGCACGTCGTGAGCGTCCTGGTCGCGGGCGCCGCAGACACCGTGGCCACGGGTGCGCTCCCGCTCGCGCTGCTCGTGGCCGCGGCCGCGGGACTGCTCTCCTTCGCCTCGCCCTGCGTTCTGCCGCTGGTCCCGGGCTTCTTGGGGTATGTCGCGGGCGCCGGCCCGCAGGTCCACGCGCCGGTCGGCGGCCCGGCCGGGGCGTCGGCTGGTGGGTCGGGCGCTGGGTCGGGCGGCGGGTCGGGTCGCGCCGGCCTGGCCCAGGAGGCGCCGGCCCGCAGCCGGGTGGTCCTAGGCACCCTGCTCTTCATTGCCGGGTTCAGCGCCGTCTATATCCTGGCCGCCGTCTTTGTCACGGGCATCGGAGCAGTCCTGGTCGAGCAGCGCGAACTGCTGAGCCGAGCCGGCGGGGCGCTGGTCGTGATCATGGCCCTGGTATTCCTCGGCGCCGGAAGCCAGCGCACCCTCACCCCCCGGTGGCGGCCCCGGATGGGGTTGCTCGGGGCGCCCGCGCTGGGTGCCGTCTTCGGCATTGGCTGGACACCGTGCTCCGGGCCGACGTTGGGCGCGGTGCTGGCGATGGCGACGGCGACGGACCCAAGTCTGGGGCGGGCCATCGCGCTGGTCACGGCATACTGCCTGGGTTTGGGATTGCCGTTCCTGGCGCTCGCAAGCGCCTGGGAGCGGGCCGGGCGGTTCAGCGCCTTTCTGCGTCGCCACAGCCGAGCCATTCACGTCGGCGGCGGGCTGCTGTTGCTTGCCGTCGGGGTATTGCTGCTGACCGGGGCCTGGGATGCGCTGCTGAACTGGTTGCGGGTCAACGCGATCAGCGGGTTCGAGGTGATCTTGTGAGCGATGCCCGCGTGCACGCCGATGCCGTGTCCGCGCCGCAGGAGCTGACGGGCACGGCCGGTCCCGCGCCGGAGCCGGTGCGCCTGCCGCGCCTCGGCCCGGTGGGGTGGGGTCGCTGGGCCTGGCGCACGTTGACGAGCATGCGTACCGCGCTGCTGCTGTTGTTGCTGCTCGCCGTGGCGGCCCTGCCAGGGTCGATCTGGCCGCAACGCTCCATCAATCCCACGCGGACCGCGGACTACATCGCTGCGCACCCGAGCCTGGGCCCGGTCCTGGATCGCCTGGGCTTCTTCGAGGTGTATGCCACGCCCTGGTTCTCGGCCATCTATCTGCTGCTGCTCATCAGTCTCGTCGGCTGCGTCCTACCGCGCACGCGCATCCACCTGCGGCAGGTGCGCGCACGCCCGCCCCGCGTGCCGGCGAATCTGAGCCGGCTACCGGCATACCACGCGCTGGATCTCGACCTGGACCCGCCGGAGGCCATCGCGGCCGTCCGCACGGCACTGGGCCGGCGCTATCGGGTCGATGTGCGCGATGGCGATTGCTTGGCGGCCGAGACGGGATATGCGAAGGAAACCGGGAACCTGCTCTTCCACCTCGCCTTGATCGGCGTCATCGTCGGCGTGGCGATCGGGCATGTGTGGGGGTGGAAGGGGGATGTCATCGTGCCGGTGGGCTCCACCTTCTCCAATACGGCGATCAACTACGACACGATCAACCCGGGGCCGCGCGCGGATCCGAGCCGGCTGCCGCCGTTCTCGCTGACGCTCGATCGCTTCGATGCGAGTTTCGAAGACCGGATCACCAGCGCCGGCCAGTTCGGAGCGCCGCGCGACTTCACGGCATACCTGAGCACGACGCAGGAGCCCGGTGCCGCACCGCGGCAGCGCATCCTCAAGGTCAACCAGCCCGTGGAGATGGACGGTGCCACGGTCTTCCTGCTCGGCAATGGGTATGCCGCGGATGTCACCGTCAAGGACGCGCGGGGCGTGATCGTCTACGACGGGCCGACGGTCTTCCTGCCCCGGGACAACAACTACACCTCGCCCGGTGCGATCAAGGTCCCGGGCGCGCGGCCCCAGGGGCTCGGCTTCTTCGGCAATCTGTTGCCGACGGCGGTGATCACCGACGACCAGGGTCCCATCTCGGTGTTCCCGGACGCGCGCGACCCCGCGCTGGCCCTGGGGCTGTATGAGGGGGAGCTGTTCCCCGGCGGCGCCTCCGGGTCGGTGTATGCGCTGAACACCCAGGAGATGACCCAGGTCACGGGTGACGACGGGGACGTGCTGCGGATCTGGCTCGAGCCGGGGCAGACCGTCGACCTGCCGGGTGAGCGCGGTTCGATCACCCTCAACTCGATCGAGCGCTGGGCGGGTCTGTCGATCCGGCACGACCCGGCCAAGAACCTGACCCTGGCCGCCTCGCTGCTGGCCCTCGGCGGCCTCATCGCCTCCCTGCTGATCCGCCGGCGCCGGGTCTTCGCCCGGGCGATCGCGCTTCCCGGCGGCGGCTCCCGGCTGGAACTCGGCGGCCTCGCCAAGGGCGAGGACTCGGGCCTCGCGGACCACCTCGCGGCCCTGGCTGGCCGTGCTGGCTCGGTTGGGCTCGGCTCGACTCGATTCAACTAACCTCTGCTAGCAGAACGTAGTCAAATGTGCACAGCTAGCACAGTGTGCAGATTTGACTAACCTCTGCTAGCAGAAGTTCGTCACATGGGCGGGGCGTGACCAGGCGTCGGGGCGGGCCGGCCGGAGGGTCAGCCGCGCGTGAGAGGATGCCAAGCGCTATGACACGCGAAACCTTGGAACAGTACTCGCTGGTCAGCCTCTACTCCGCCCTGGCGGTGCTGACCCTGGCGATGTTCGGCTACGTCCTCTATCTCGCGCGGGCCGCGGCCTCTCAGCCCGAGCCAGCGGGCGCCGCCGTGCCCGAGCTGGCGGACGTCGCCGTGCCGGTATCTGCTGGCGCCGATGTCGGTGCACGGCTGGCCACGGAACCGGTGGGCCGTGGGGTGCGCGCCGGATGGGCGGGCACGTCACCGGATCGGCCCGACGGCGTGGGCACCGATGCGGCCCGCACGGGGTCGGTGCCTATGGATCCCGTGGGGGGCTCTGCTCGTGGGGCACGTCGGGCTGCGGGCCCGGCGCGAATGCTGACCTGGCTGGCGACCCTCCTGGTCGGTGCGTCCATCATCTTGCGTGGGTTGTCGGTGAACCGGCCGCCCCTGGGCAATCTGCACGAGTTCATCGCGGCAGCTTCCTTCGTGGTGCTCCTGGGCTTTTCCGTGTGGACGCTGAAGCGCAATGTCGACTGGCTCGGCGCCTTCGTCACCGCCCCGGTGCTACTCATGCTCGGCTCGGCAACCACCTTCTGGTACACCGAGGCGGCTCAGTTGCTGCCGTCGCTGCGCTCCTCCTGGCTGGTCATCCATGTCTCGGTCGCCACGATTTCGGTGGGGGTCTTCACCCTGGCGGCGACGGTCTCGCTGGCCTATCTCCTGGTCGATCGCAGTGACCGCCTGCCCACGGCCGGCACCTCCCGGGCTGCCCGCCTGCGCCGGGTCCTTCCGCCGGCAGCGGAGCTCGAGCGATTGGGTTACGGGCTGCACGTCATCGCCTTCCCGCTGTGGACCTTCACCCTCATCGCCGGGGCCATTTGGGCGCGCCAGGCGTGGGCGTCCTACTGGAACTGGGATCCGAAGGAGGTCTGGACCTTCGTCATCTGGGTCGTGTATGCCGCGTATCTCCACGCCCGCGCGACCACGGGCATCAGCCGGCAGAAGGCGACCTACCTCGCGCTGGCCGGGTTCGCGTGCATCATCCTCAACTACTCGATCGTCAATATGTACTTCGTCGGTCAGCACAGCTACTCGGGGGTCTAACCATGGTGCGATACACGCTGCTGCGCTTCCTGATCTTCTTCGGCACCCTCAGCCTGCTGTGGTTGCTCGGCTTGCGTTCCGAGGCCGAGCGCCCGTGGCTGGTCATCGGGGCGGCGACGCTGTCGATGGTGATCTCGTTCTTCGCCCTGCGGCCGCTGCGGCAAGACACGGTCGAGCGGTTGAGCGGTCGCGTGGAGTCGCGGATCGCGGGTCGGCGCTCCGACTCCGACGAGGCAATCGAAGACGCCGTGTCGGGCCAGGACGCAGGGGCCAGCCCCGCTGAGCCCGAGTTCCGCTGAGCCCGAGTTCCGCTGAGCCCGCGTTCCGCTAGGACCGAGGTTCGGCTGAGGACCTGCGGGGAACTAGGCCAGCATCAACCCGGCGCTGAGCAGCACCGCATACAGCAATTGGGTCAGACCCGTGCCAGCGAGGACCGGCAGCAGGTCGCGCCCCGCGGCGCCGCGCGCCACCCGGGTCACCTGTTGCAGGCCCACCGGAGCGGCCAGCAGGGCGAGCAGCGACCACGGGGCGTCGACGGCGAACAGGAGAGCGGTGAAGAGCGCCGAGAGCACGAGCAGCACATAGAACGAGCGGGTCTTGCGATCCCCCCACTTCACCGCGAGGGTGCGTTTGCCGCTGACCTGATCACTGGGCAGGTCGCGCAGGTTGTTGGTCACCATCAGGGCCGTCGCGAGCGCGCCGACACCATAGGCGCCCAGGGCCCCGAGCACGGTCAGCGTGTGGGCCTGCGTATACAGGGTGCCCAAGGTGGCCACCAGCCCGAAGAAGACGAACACGAAGACCTCGCCGAGGCCGCGATAGCCATAGGGCCGCTTGCCGCCCGTGTAGAACCACGCAGCGAGGATCGCCAGGGCACCCACCCAGAGCAGTTGCGGGGTCTGCGCCAGGAGGCACAGGAGCAGCCCGGCAAGGCCGGCGAGTGCGAAGCAGGCGAAGGCCATGAGCTTGACCTGGCGCGGCTGCGCCAGCCGCTGCCCCACCAGGCGCACCGGGCCGACCCGCACCTCGTCCGTTCCCCGGATTCCGTCGGAATAGTCATTGGCATAGTTCACGCCGACCTGAAGAGCCAACGAAACGACCAGGGCGAGCAGCGCGAGCCCCGGCTGGGCCCGATCGATCGCGGCGGCGGCGCCGGTCCCCACGAGGACGGGCGCGAGGGCGGCGGGCAGGGTCCGGGGGCGCGCGCCGGCGACCCACTGGGTGGCAGTGGCCATGGAAGCGGTCAGTCCTTCAGCGATCGGGTCACAGGTTGCGCAGGAAGTCGGGGTCATCGTCGGGGCCCCGGGGCCCCTTGGGCCGCCGCGGCCGCCCCGGACCCTCGCGCCCGGGCAACCCCAAGCTCGAGGGGCGACCCGCGAACCACCAGCCGGCCGGCCCGGCATACGGGAAAAGCAGGATCACGAAAACCCACACGACCTTGGGCAAGCCCCGGACGCGGTCCTCGGGCGTCTGCACGCAGTCGACCAGCGTATAGATGGCCAGGACGAGGGCGATTAACCCGGGGAGCAATCGCAGCATGCCCCTAGTGTCCCATCCACTCGGCAATGGCGCGGCGGTCGGGCTTGCCCGGCCCACGCTCGGGCAGGACATCGGTATGCCGGATCCGCCGCGGCAGCGCGTAGGCCGGGAGGCGCCCGCGCAGCTGGTCGCGTAGGGCGCGCTCGTTCAGGTGGTCGCCGCCCACGAGGGCGAGGGCGACGAGCTGACCCCATTGTGGATCCGGTATGCCGACCGCCACCGCCGCGGTCAGGCCGGGGTAGGCCGCGAGCACCGCTTCCTCGACGATCCGCGGGTGCACCTTGAGCCCCCCGGTGCTGATGATGTCGTCGACACGACCGAGGACATGCAGGCGCCCGTCGGGTGTCACCTCACCGACATCATCGGTCGTGAACCACCACGTGTGCTTCCCGGCGGGCTCGTTCCCGGCCGGGGTCGGATCCTGCGGGAGGGGATCCGGGGAGTCCCAGCGGTGGGCCGACTGCTGAGGCGCCCTGGTGGCGAATGCTCGCGCGCTCGCTTCGGGGCGAGCGAGGTAGCCGTGCGCCACGCACGGACCGCCCAGGTGAATCCGGGCGTCGACACCGAGCGCGAGCGAGAGGCCGGGCAGGGGCCGACCGTCATACACGCACCCGCCGGCGCTTTCGCTCATGCCGTAGGTGGCCACGAGCCGGACCTCGTTCGCTGTGGCCCGCTCGCGCAGCCCGTGAGGCAGCGCGGATCCGCCGACCAGCACCGCGGTGAAGCGCCGCAGGGCGGCGGCGCCGTCCGGGTCTGCCAGCAGCCGGACCACCTGCGTCGGGACCAGGGAGGTGTATGCCGGCCCGGTCCCCAGTGCCGCCGTGGCGGCGGCGAACGCCCCGGCCGTGAAGCCCCCGGAACGGTCCACGACGACCGGCACGGTATCGGCGAGCACTGAGCGCACCAGAACCTGGACCCCGGCGATATGCGCGGCGGGTAGCGCGAGCAGCCATTGCCCATGGCCGCCGAGTTTCTGCGCGGTCGCCGCCGCGCTCGCGCGCAGGCCGTCGGCCGTGTGCAAGGCGAGCTTGGGGTCGCCCGTCGAGCCGGAGGTGCCGATGACCAGGGCCAGTCCACGGGGCAGCCTCGCGTGGTCGGCGGGCGGCAGGACGGGCCGCGTCCCGGCATACGGGTGCAGCGGTGCGTCACCGCCGAGGGCCCGGCGCAGCCGAGGCAGGAGCGCGAGTGGGGCGCCGGCGTCGACGAGCTCGATCACGCGGGTCCGGCGGCGGGCTCCCGCAACAAGGAGGTGACCCGCTGCGTGGGGCGCCCGATGATGGCCCGACCGTCGCGGATCAGGATCGGGCGCTGCAGCAACCGGGGATGCGCCGACAGGGTGCGGATGACCGCCTCGGCGTCCTGGACGTCCTCGATGTCCAAACCGAGCTCGATGAAGTGCGCATCGCGCCGCACCAGGTCCTCGACCGGGTCCTCCAGGATGGCGATGAGGTCGCGCAGTTCGGCCTCGGCCAACGGCTCCTTGCTGATGTCGCGAACGTCCAGGTCGGCCCCCAGCTCCCGGGCGTGGGCGAGCGCGGCCTGTGACGTGGCGCAGCGCGGGTGGTGCAGATAGTGGGTCTCGCTCACGCAATCCACTGTATGGCGTGCGGCTGTCGAGTGTCAGCCCTGCGGCGGGTGCGTGCCGCGAGCGCCAGCTGACAAGCTGGGCGACATGATCGTGCGGTGGGTGTGGATCTTTCTCGACGTTGCGGCCCCGGCCGAGGAGGGCTGGCGGTTCTGGGCCGCGGCGACCGGATGCCGGGTTGGCGACCGGCGCGGCGCCCGAGCGGAGTTTGCCACGCTGGAGCCGGCCGCTGGCGATCCCTGGCTCAAGCTGCAGGAGGTGGCCGGCGGGGGTGGGGTCCATCTCGACCTCGATGTCGACGACCCGGCACTCGCGGCGGAGGCCGCGCGGGCGCTGGGCGCCGCCTTGGTCTGGGCGCACCCCGAGGGCGGCTACGTCGTGATGCGCTCACCCGGCGGCTTCGTCTTCTGCCTGACCACGTGGAACGGGGCGCACCAGCAGGAGCGCGCCGGCCTCGAGGTAGTGCTCGACCAGGTGTGCCTGGATGTCCCGGCCCCGCACTATGACGCGGAGTGCACCTTTTGGGCTGCGCTGCTGCGCATCGAGCCCGTCGCGGGGTCGCTGCCCCAGTTCCGGGTGCTGCCCCGCCCGAGCCACTTGCCCGTGCGAATTATGCTGCAGCGCAAGGACTCCGGCACGGGTCCAGTGACCGGACACCCCGACTTCGCGTGCCGGGACCGCGCGTCCGCGGAGCGGCAGCAGCTGGCATGGGGTGCCCAAAAGCGTGCTTCGGGCCCGCGCTGGAGCGTCCTGGCGGCCCCGGGCGGGCAGGTGTACTGCCTCACGGACCGAGACCCGGTGTCGGGGACGCTGCCGCCCGCGAGCGCGACCTGACCCGGCTGGCATGATCGGGGGCGTGTCTGCCCTGGATCTGGCCCGCGACCTGATCGCCCACGCGATCGCTGCGGGCGTCCGCGAGATCGTCGTCTGCCCGGGCTCACGCTCCGCGCCGCTGGCGTATGCCGCGTATGCGGCCGAGCAGGCCGGCCTGGTCCGGCTGCATGTGCGCGTCGATGAGCGCTCGGCCGGCTTTCTCGCCCTGGGGTTGGCCAAGACCAGCCGGATCCCGGCGCTGCTGGTGACCACCTCGGGCACCGCGGTAGCGAACCTCCATCCGGCGGTACTCGAGGCCCATCACGGCAAGGTGCCGATGATCGTGGCATCGGCCGATCGCCCCGCGGCCCTGCGGGGTTCGGGTGCCAACCAGACCACGATCCAGCCGGGCATCTTCCCGCACGCCGTGCGATTCGCCGCGGACCTGGACCAGGACGCCGATCCCGGTGACGATCCAGACGCCGTGGTGCGCGCTGCCTATGCGGCCGCTGTCGGCCACTGCGCTGCGGGCGCGGCGACCGCCGTGCGCGACCCCGGTCCGGTGCACCTGAACATCTGCCTCGCCGAACCGCTGGTCCCGAGCCAGTGGCCACCGGCCGAGCGGGAGCGTGAACAGGAGCGGGAGCGTTCGCCCGAGGGGGAGCGGGAGGGGGAGCCTGCGCCCGAGGGGGAGCGCGATGACACGCTGGCCGAGTGGCCGACGGTGGGCGTAGCGACCCCGGCCGTTCTCGGGCAGGCGGAACACGCGCGACGCGCGGCGCAGGCGAGCGAGCGGACCCTCGTCGTCCTGGGCGACCTGGTCGACGGCCGGGACCGCCCGGCCGCGCTGGCGTGGGCGGCTCGCCGGGGCTACCCCGTCATCGCGGAGCCGTTCGGTGCGCATCAGGACGACGCCGGCGTGCTGCCCCATGGTCCGCTCCTGCTCACCGATCCGGCATTCCTGGATGCGAATCCGCCCGACCGGGTGGTCGTTATCGGCCGCCCGACGCTGTCCCGCCCGGTCAGCGCCCTGCTGCGGCGGCCCGGACTCTTGGTTGCGGCGCTGACCGACACGGCGACTCCCGCCGACCCACAGGGGGTGGTCACGCAGGTCGCGGACCTGCGGGCCACCCTGGCGGCTGACCCCGACCGCGCTGACCCCGACCGCGCGGACCCCAACGGCGCGGACCCCGACCGCGCGGACCCCGACCGCGCGGACCCCGACGGCACAGAACCCGGCCGCGTGGGCTCGCCACCGAGCCGCGCGTCGTGGGCGGGCACGTGGTGGGCGGCGGGTGAGCGGGTCGCCGCGGCGGTGCGGGCCGAGCCCAGTGCGTGGCCGTCCGGGCTGGCGCTGGCGCAGACCCTGATCGCGTCGCTGCCACCCACCGCGATCCTGTTCACCGGTCCCTCGAACCCGGTGCGGGACATCGACATCGGCGTATGCCGGGTGCCCCCGGGGCGAACCATCGTCGCCTCGCGCGGCCTCGCCGGGATCGACGGCTGCCTCGCCACGGCGATCGGCATCGCGCTCGCGGAACCGGGTCGGCCGGCATACGCCCTACTGGGCGACCTCACCTTCCTCCACGACTCCGGAGGTCTGCTCATCGGGCCGGGCGAGCCGCGCCCGGACCTGACCATCGTGGTCGGCAACGACCGTGGGGGTGGCATCTTCGGCCTGCTCGAACCGGGTCGCCCGGCGCTGGCCGAGCCCTACGAGCGCCTCTTCGCGACCCCGACCATGACGGACCTGGGTGCGCTGGCGCGGGCGCACGGCATACGGCACGAGGTGGCGCACTCCGACGCGGAGCTCGCGCGGGCGCTCGCCGACCCACCCCACGGACTGCGCGTGGTGGAGGTACCGCTCGAGCGGGCCACCCACGCCGCCGCGCACGCTCAGCTGCGCGCGGTCGCTGCGGCAGCGCTGCGCCCTGCGTGAGCCGCCTTAGGGATTGACGGCGTGGTGCAGGGCGACGATCCCGCCCGAGAGATTGCGCCAGCGCACCGCCGACCACCCGGCATCGGCGATCACCTGTGCCATCTCGCGTTGTGCCGGCCAGGCCCGGATGGACTCCGCGAGGTAGACATAGGAGTCCGGGTTGGAGGAGACGCGTCGCGCCACGGCCGGCAGCGAGCGCATGAGGTACTCGTTGTAGACGGTGCGGAAGGCGGCATTCGTCGGCGCGGAGAATTCGCACAGCACGAAGCGCCCACCCGCCCGGGTCACCCGCGCAAACTCACGCAGGGCCTGCGCCGGGTCGGCGACATTGCGCAGCCCGAAGGACATGGTCACCGCATCGAAGGACCCATCAGCAAAAGGCAGGTGCAGCGCGTCGGCCGCGGTGAAGACCAGGTCCGGACGGCGCCGCTTGCCGACCTGGAGCATCCCGAGGGAGAAGTCCGCGGGGACGACGTGGACGCCTGCGGCGGCATACGGCTCGGAACTGGTCCCCGTGCCCGCGGCGATATCGAGGACCCGCTCGCCGGCCTGCGCGGCCACGGCCGCCACGACCTGCTTGCGCCAGCGCCGGTCCTGGCCGAGGCTGAGGACGTCGTTGGTGCGGTCGTACTTGGCGGCAACGTCGTCGAACATTGCCGCGACCTCGCTCGGCTCCTTCTCCAGGCTCGCGCGACTCATGCGCCAATCATCCCCCATGGGTCCGGTGGCGATTGCGTATAGGGTGATCCGTCAGGACCGGCGCCGCCCGAGGAGTCACCACATGTTCGGACCCTTGATCCCCACGATCCGCTACGAGGACATCGCCATTGGGCGTGACCTCTTCGAGGGTGGACTGGGCTTCCACGTGATCCACGAGAGCGACGACTTCCTGGTCCTGGATCGCGGTGGTGTGAAGGTTTACATCGGGCATACGGACGACCAGGGCCCGGATCGGCCCGAGTTCGGGTTGGAGACCGACGCCATCGACGCGTGGTACGCCGACATCAAGGCGCGGCGCCCGGATTTGCTGCACCCGACCTATCCGCCCGGTGGCGGGATCATCCGCCGGGAGTATGGCGCCCGGGAGTTCGCCGTCCTCGACGCCACCACGGTGTGTGTCGTCTTCCGGGACTGGACCCCCGCCCCGTCCTGAGGGATCTGCGCTCCTCCGGATCGGCGCTGGTGGGTCGGCCGGGCCCGCGACGCGATGAATCTCTCGCCGGGCGCGCTAGGGGCCCGGGGCGGCGAGGTCGTAGGCTTCCCCGCGATGTCCACGCTCCCCACCGCCGACACGCAACGCCTCGTTGCCCGGACGCAGGCACTGCCCTCGGGCGTCGCGGACGACCTCTTGGCGCTCATCCCCGCGGCAGTCCCGGCGGCGGCCGTGTGCTCCTGGGTGCGCCGTGGCGAAGGGATTGTCGGGTGGGGCACGGCTGCGGAGTTCACCACCGCGGGCGCGGACCGCTTCACGCAGGCGGCCACCTGGTGGCGGGCCATGTGCGCGGCGGCCGTCGTGCGCGACGACGTGCAGCGACCGGGCACCGGTCCGCTGGCCTTCGGCGCCATGACGTATGCCGCGGGCTCGCCCCAGCGCTCCCGGCTCGTGGTGCCCTCGGTCGTGGTGGGTCGCCGCGGGGACCAGGCGTGGCTCACGACGGTCGCGGTGGGGGAGGCGCTACCGCATACCGAGACCCTTGCGCCGACGGCGGAGCCCGGCGCCCCGGGTGAGATCGCCTTCGCGGACGGGCCGAAGACGGCCGCCGAGTGGGAGATGGCGGTGGCCGAGGCGGTGCGCCGGATCACCCGCGGCGTGCTCGACAAGGTGGTGCTGGCCCGCGCCCTGGTCGCGCGCGCCCACGAGCCCATCCAGACGCAGTGGCTGCTGCGGCGGTTGGCGGAGCGCTATGACAACACGTGGGTATTCGCCGTCGACGGGTTGGTCGGTGCCACGCCGGAGATGCTCGTGCGCCTCGATCGGGGCCTGGCCACCTCACGGGTCCTGGCCGGGACCATCCGGCGCACCCGTGACGATGAGCACGACCTCGCGCTCGCGGCCTCGCTGGCGCGCTCGTCCAAGGATCTCGAAGAGCATGAGTATGCGGTGCGCAGCGTCGCGGATGCTCTGGGTCGGCATTGCGGCTCGATGAATGTCCCCGAGTCGCCCTTCGTCTTGCACCTGCCCAATGTCATGCACCTGGCCACGGATGTGGCGGGCGCGGTCGACGACCGGTCGACCTCGCTGGAACTGGCGGCCTCCCTCCACCCGAGCGCCGCGGTCTGCGGCACCCCCACCGCGGTCGCCGATGCCCTGATCACCGAGTTGGAGGGCTTGGACCGTGGTCGTTATGCCGGCCCGGTGGGCTGGATGGACGCGCTCGGCGATGGCGAGTGGGGCTTGGCGCTGCGGTCCGGGCAACTCGATCAGGCGGATCCCCGGATGATGACCCTGTTTGCCGGCTGCGGCATCGTCGCCGGCTCGGACCCGAATGACGAGGTCGCCGAGTCGGACGCCAAGTTCCTGCCGATGCGCGACGCCCTCACCGCGCTCGCCCCCGTGACTAACGCCGCCCTTGACTAACGCCGCCCTTGACTAACGCCGCCCTTGACTAACGCCGCCCTTGACTAACTTCTGCTAGCAGAGGTTAGTCAAATCTACACACTGTGCTAGGTGCGCAGATTTGACCAAGGTGCGCTGAGTTGGTTGACCACCCGATTATCCGGGTGCGTCGGAGGAAGCCGTGCGGTGCAATGGTGGGATGGACCTCATTGCCCCACGCAAGGCGGCGCCCGGTGACGCGGTGGCGGTCGTTTCGCCGTCCTTCGCCGCGCCGGGTTTCGCACCCGCCGTCCACGAGCAGGCCATGCGGCGGCTGAGGGAGGTCACCGGCCTGATCCCCGTGGAGTACCCCACCACCCGGCAATTGGGCAGCACGCCGCGTGATCGGGCCCGCGATCTCAATGCGGCCTTCGCCAACCCCGACATCCGCGCCGTGCTGGCCACCCTCGGGGGCGACGACCAGATCACCGTCATCCCGCACCTGGACCCCGACCTGGTGCGCGCGGATCCCAAGCCCTTCCTGGGCACCTCGGACAACACCAACCTCACCTCCTGGCTCTGGTCTCACGGCGTTGCCAGCTTCTATGGCGGCAGCACCCAGGTCCACCTCGGTCCCGGCCCGGGAGTCGATCCCATCCACGCGGCCAGCCTCCGGGCGGCCTTGCTGACCGGCGAGCGACTCGAGATCACCGAACCGGGCCATTCTCAAGATGTGGGCGTGGACTGGCTCGATCCCGCGGCCCTGACTTCATACGGTGAGCTGGAGCCGACCGAACCCTGGACCTGGGCCGGGCCGGACCGAGAGGTGACCGGTCGCACCTGGGGCGGCTGCATCGAGGTGCTGCAGTGGATCCTGACCGCGGGGCGGTTCCCGAGTGATCCGGCGGTCCTGCGCGGCGGGGTGCTCTTGGTGGAGGCGTCGGAGGAGATCATCCCGGCGACGGAGTTCGGCCGCATCCTGCGTTCCCTGGGCGAGCGTGGCGTGCTCGCGGCGGTCGACGCCGTGCTCGTGGCCCGCCCCCCAGCCAGCGACCTGGAGCGGCGACCCGCCGCAGCGGTGCGCGCCCGCCACCGCGCGGAGCAGCGGGATCGAGCGATCGAGGTCGTGACGGCATACAACCCGGAGGCGGTGATCGTCGTTGGGCCGCCGTTCGGTCACACCCGCCCACAATGGATCCTTCCGCACGGCGGGTGGATGACCATCGACGGCGTTCGGCAGCGGATCTGGGCCGACTATGCCTGAGCGTCCGCGAGCTTAGGCGAGCCTTACTTCCACGGGCGGGCAGGACCTCGCCTAGACTCAGCGAGTTCGTGAAACCGTTCACAAGCACCTGAGGGACACACGTGTCAGAGACCGCGGAGTCGGCCGACGTCATCGTCGTCGGCGCTGGCCCTGCGGGCTCGGCGACGGCGGCCAATCTGGCCATGTCGGGCCTCGATGTCCTGCTCCTGGAAAAGACCCGCTTCCCCCGCGAAAAGGTCTGCGGCGACGGGCTGACCCCGCGTGCGGTCAAGGAACTCATCGCCCTCGGCGTCCCGACCCCCGAGTCCGACGGCTGGATCCGCAACAAGGGCCTGCGCATCATCGGCGGCGGTATGCGGTTGCAGCTCGACTGGCCGGACCTGGCCAGCTTCCCGCCATACGGCCTGGTCCGCACCCGGCATGACTTCGACGACATCTTGGCCCGGCACGCCGTGAAACATGGCGCACACCTGCGCGAAGCCACCAATGTCACCGGCCCGGTCCTCGAGGGCGGGCGAATCGTCGGGGTGACCGCGCGCGAGAGCGACGACAAGGGTCGCGCCGTCGGGCCCGAGCGCACCTTCCGCGCCCCGCTGGTCATCGCGGCTGACGGCAACTCCTCGCGGCTCTCCCTGGCCATGGGCCGCGAGAAGCGCGAAGACCGGCCGATGGGCGTGGCGGTTCGCACCTACTACACCAGTCCCCGGCATGACGACGACTACCTGGAGTCCTGGCTGGAGCTGTGGACTCAGGACCCGGACGGCAAACGGGTCCTCTTGCCCGGCTACGGCTGGATCTTCGGCGTGGGCGATGGCACCTCCAATGTCGGCCTCGGCATCCTCAACACCTCCAGCGCATTCGGCAAGACCGACTACAAGGACGTCATGCGCCGCTGGGTCGCGACCATGCCTGCCGAGTGGACCTACAGCGACGAGACCATGGTCGGCCCCATCCGCGGCGCCGCGCTGCCCATGGGTTTCAACCGGCAACCGCACTACCGCGACGGCCTACTGCTCGTCGGGGATGCCGGTGGGATGGTCAATCCGTTCAATGGCGAGGGCATCGCCTATGCCCTGGAGTCGGGCCGGCTCGCAGCCGAGGTGATCGCTCAAGCCTTCGCCCGGGGCACCGACGACGGCCGCGAACGGGTGCTCGCCTCATACCCCGGGGTGATGAAGGACGACCTGGGTGGGTACTACACCCTGGGCCGCTGGTTCGCTGCGGCCATCGGGCACCCCGAGGTCATGCGTCTGGCAACCAAGTACGGTCTCCCACGGACCACCCTGATGAAATTCCTGCTCAAGGTGATGGCCAACCTTGCGGAACCGCGTGGTGGAGCGCCCTCGGACCGTCTCATCACCGCGCTGTCGAAGATGGCACCCGATGCCTAAAGGCCAGTCGCCCGACACCACATCCGGCCGCCCCCCTAGGATGGCAGTGGCTGGGTCCGTGACCTGCACCACACCGATCGAAAGGGGAGTTGATCTCTGATGGGGAACCCCTATGTGCCGTTGTTGTTCTTCCTCGCGATCGGTGGCGGGTTCGCCATCTTCTCCGTCGCCATCGCGCCGCTCACCGGACCGCGCCGCTACAACCGGGCCAAGGTCGAGGCCTACGAGTGTGGGATTCAGCCCAGCCCGCAGGCCGAGGGTGGCGGGCGCGTGCCGATCAAGTACTTCCTCACGGCGATGCTCTTCATCATCTTCGACATCGAGTCCGTCTTCCTCTATCCCTTCGCGGTGGCCTTCGGTGGTTTGGGCCTCTTCGCCCTGGTCGAGATGGTGCTCTTCATCGCCACCGTCTTCATCGCTTACGCCTACGTCTGGCGACGTGGCGGCCTGGACTGGGACTGAAGCGGACATTGGGCTTAAGGAGGTAATGCCATGGGTATCGAAGAGAAGCTTCCCGCCGGATTCCTGCTGACCACGGTCGAGCAGGTTGCCGGCTATATGCGCAAGAGTTCGATCTGGCCGGCGACATTCGGGCTGGCCTGCTGCGCCATCGAAATGATGGCGGTCGGCACGCCGGACTACGACATTGCCCGCTTCGGCATGGAGCGCTTCAGCGCCACCCCCCGCCAGGCGGACCTGATGATCGTGGCCGGGCGCGTCAGCCAGAAGATGGCCCCGGTCGTGCGGCAGGTCTACGACCAGATGCCGGAACCCAAGTGGGTCATTGCCATGGGTGTCTGTGCCAGCTCGGGCGGGATGTTCAACAACTACGCGATCGTCCAGGGCGTGGACCACATCATTCCCGTCGATGTCTATCTGCCCGGATGTCCACCGCGGCCACAGATGCTGCTCAACGCGATTCTCACGCTGCACGATCAGATCCAGAACTCCAAGCTCGGCGTCAACCGGGTGGCGGCGGCCCGAGCCGCGGAGCAGGCGGCCCTCGAAGCGGCGCCCACCCACTTGCTGGCCCCCACCCACGACCACCTGGCCGGACGGAGCCTGCTGGCATGAGCGATTCTTCCCCGGGCAACCTGCCGGCCCAACCCGGGACCGCGCCCGACCCGATCCAGCGGGGCGAACGCACCGGCATGTTCGGAGCCCAGGACACCGGAGACACCTCCGGCTATGGCGGCTTGCGGACCCCGATCCTGTTCCCCGGAGCTTCGGTGCGGCCCTATGGCGGCGACTTCGACGCCATCGCGGATGCCGTCGAGGCGGCGACCGGCCCCGGGCAACTCGAGCGCGTCGTCATCGATCGCGGCGAAATGACCTTCGTGGTTCCTCGGGAGCACCTGGCCGAGGTGGCGCGCACGCTGCGCGACGACCCGGCGCTGCGCTTCGAACTATGCCTGAGCGTGTCCGGCGTCCACTTCCCGGCCGACCCGGGACGCGAGTTTCACGTCGTCTATCACCTGATGTCGCTCACCCACGGCGGGCGCCGGATCCGCGTGGAAGTGGCCGCACCCGCCGATGACCCGCGCGTGCCCAGCGTCGTCGCGACCTATCCGGCGGCCGATTGGCACGAACGCGAGACGTGGGACATGTTCGGGATCGTCTTCGACGGTCACCCCGCGCTCACCCGCATCCTGATGCCGGACGACTGGCCTGGCCATCCCCAGCGCAAGGACTACCCGCTCGGCGGGATCCCAGTGGAATACAAGGGCGGGACCGTCCCCCCGCCGGACCAGCGGAGGTCCTACACCTGATGAGCAACGACAGCACGGTCTTCACCGCTATCGACGAGGACCTCGAGGTCACCGGCGGCGATCCCTTTGCCGAGCCCGACGCGGATTCCGACGAGCGCGTCTTCAACGCCATCGGCGGGGACTGGGATGACATCGTCGGCGAGGTCGGCTCCCGTCCCGAGGAGCGGATCGTCGTCAACATGGGTCCGCAGCACCCGTCGACGCACGGCGTGCTGCGCTTGATCCTGGAGATCGAGGGCGAGACGGTCACCGAGGCGCGTGCCGGGATCGGCTATCTGCATACCGGCATCGAGAAGAACATGGAGTTCCGCTCCTGGGTGCAGGGCGTGACCTTCTGCACCCGCATGGACTACGTCATGCCGCTATTCACCGAGACGGCCTACTGCCTCGCGGTCGAGAAGTTGCTCGGCATCACCGACGACATCCCGGCCCGCGCGAGCGCCATTCGCGTGCTCATGATGGAGCTCAACCGGATCACCAGCCACCTGGTCTGTATGGGAACCGGGGGCATGGAACTGGGTGCCACGACCGTGATGACCGTGGGCTTCCGTGAGCGGGAGCGCATCCTGAGCCTGTTCGAGATGATTTCCGGGCTGCGGATGAACCACGCCTACATCCGCCCGGGTGGTGTCGCCCAGGACCTTCCGGCCGGCGCGATCCAGGCGATCCGGGAGACGATTCCCGAGTTGCGCAAGGGATTCGGCGAGCTCGAGCTGCTCATGCTGGAAAACCCCATTCTCAAGGGCCGTATGGTCGGTACTGGTCATCTGGACCTGACCGGATGTATGGCGTTGGGGATCACCGGTCCGATGCTGCGCAGCGCCGGCTATCCCCTCGACCTGCGCAAATCACAGCCCTACTGCGGCTACGAGAAGTACGACTTCGAGGTGCTGACCCGCACTGGGGCCGATGCCTACGACCGGCTGTGGCTGCGGGTCAAGGAGATGTGGGAGTCGCTGAAGATCGTCGAGCAGGTCATCGACGAACTCCAGAACAACCCCGGTCCCGTGATGGTGGCCGACAAGAAGATTGCCTGGCCCGCGCGGCTGGCAGTCGGACCCGATGGCATGGGCAACTCGCCGAAGCACATCAAGGAAATCATGGGGTCGTCGATGGAGTCGCTCATCCATCACTTCAAACTCGTCACGGAGGGCTTCCGGGTTCCGCCCGGGCAGGTGTATGTCGCCGTCGAGTCGCCCAAGGGCGAATTGGGGTGTCACGCAGTCTCCGACGGCGGGACCCGGCCCTATCGGGTGCATTTCCGCGAGCCCAGCTTCAACAACCTGCAGGCCGTGGCGGCGATGTGCGAGGGCGCTCAGATCGCCGACGTCATCGTCGCCGTGGCCTCGATCGACCCGGTCATGGGAGGTGTCGACCGCTGATGGAGCACTATGGCGAACAAACCGCTTCCGGCTTCCTGACGGTCTCGGCGGAGAGCAAGCAGCCGTATGCCGATGACGTGCGCGCGCGACTCCACGAGGACGCGCAGGCGATCATCGCCCGCTATCCGGTAGCGCGCTCGGCGCTGCTGCCGATGTTGCACTTGGTCCAAAGCGTCGACGGCTATGTGCCCGGGCGCGGGATCACTTTTTGCGCCGAGGAGTTGGGCCTGAGCGAGGCCGAGGTCTCGGGAGTGGCGACCTTCTACACCCAATACAAGCGCCACCCCAATGGTGAATACACCGTGGGCGTGTGCGTCAACACCCTGTGTGCGGTCATGGGTGGAGACCAGATTTGGGATGCCGTCAGCGATCACCTGGGCGTCGAGCACGACGAAAGCACCCCGGACGGCAAGATCACCCTCGAGCGCATCGAATGCAATGCGGCCTGCGACTTCGCACCGGTCGTGATGGTGAACTGGGAGTTCTACGACAACCAGACCCCCGAATCGACGATCCGCCTCGTCGACGACCTGCGTAGCGATGTCCCCGTCCGACCCACCCGTGGCCCGAACCGACAGTGCACCTTCAAGGAGACCTCCCGGGTCCTGGCTGGCTTCCTCGACGGTCGCGCCGACGAGGGCGTGGGCGCCGGCCCCGCCACCCTCGAGGGTCTGAAGCTGGCGCACGAGCAGGGCTGGAGCGCCCCCTCGTCCGCCTTCTCCGAGGCGAACCCGAAGGCAGGTGAGTGACATGACGACGCTGACGCCGATCCTGTCGACCTTCTGGGATCACCCCCAGAGCTGGACGTTGGCGACCTATGAGGAGAACGACGGCTACCGGGCCCTCGACAAGGCCTTCGAGGTCGGGCCGGCCGCGCTGGTGCAGATGGCCAAGGACTCCGGGCTCCGGGGCCGTGGCGGCGCGGGCTTCCCGACCGGGTTGAAGTGGAGCTTCCTACCGCCACCGGACGGTGGGCCCCGCTATCTCGTGGTCAACGCCGACGAGTCCGAGCCGGGCACGTGCAAGGACATTCCGCTGATGATGGCGGCCCCGCACTTCCTCATCGAGGGGGTGGCCATCACCGCATACGCGATCGGTTGTCACCACGCCTTCATCTATCTGCGCGGCGAGGTCGTGCACGTCTACCGCCGGCTGCTGCGCGCCGTCGAGGAGGCGTATGCCGCGGGCCACCTCGGCAAGAACATCCACGGCTCCGGTTTCGACCTGGACGTCACGGTCCATGCGGGTGCCGGTGCCTATATCTGCGGTGAAGAGACCGCGCTGCTCGACTCGCTCGAGGGCCGGCGTGGCCAGCCACGCAGCAAGCCGCCGTTCCCTGCCGTCGCGGGCCTGTATGCCCGGCCGACCGTCGTCAACAATGTCGAATCGATCGCCAGCATCCCGCCGATCCTCCTGCACGGCGCGGACTGGTTCGCGGCCATGGGCACCGAGAGCTCCAAGGGTTTTGGGATCTTCTCGCTGTCGGGGCACGTCACCCGGCCCGGGCAGTATGAGGCGCCGCTCGGCATCACCCTGCGCGAACTGCTCGATATGGCCGGCGGGATGCGCGATGGCAAGAAGCTGAAGTTCTGGACACCTGGCGGGTCGAGCACGCCCTTGTTCACTGATGCGCACCTGGACATCCCGCTCGATTTCGACTCGGTCGCCAAGGCTGGTTCGATGCTCGGCACCCGGGCACTGCAGATTTTCGACGAGAGCACGTGCGTGGTCCGTGCGGTCGATCGCTGGACCGACTTCTACAAGCACGAGTCGTGCGGCAAGTGCACCCCGTGCCGCGAAGGCACCTGGTGGCTCAAGCAGATCCTGGGCCGCCTCGAGCACGGAGTCGGTGACGAGCAGGATCTGGAAAAGCTCCTCGACATCTGCGACAACATCCTTGGCCGCAGTTTCTGCGCGCTCGGCGACGGGGCAACCTCCCCGGTCACCAGCAGCATCGAGTACTTCCGCGACGAATACCTCGCGCACCTGGCCGAGGGCGGTTGCCCGTTCGATCGGGACGCCTCCGCTCTCTTCGTGAAGGAGACCGCGTCCGTATGACCGTCACTCCCGACAAGCTCGCCGTCACCACCGATCTGGTCACCTTGACGATCGACGGAATCCCGGTGTCGGTTCCCAAGGGCACCCTCATCATCCGGGCGGCCGAGGAAATCGGCATCGAGATCCCGCGCTTTTGCGACCACCCGGCCCTGGAGCCCATGGGTGCGTGCCGTCAGTGCCTCGTCGAGGTGGCGATGCCCGGTCCCCCCGGACCGGACGGTCGCCCGGGTGAACCTCGGCAGATGCAGGGTCCGCCCGGGCGGATGAAGCCCCAGGCCTCATGCACCATGACGGTCGCCGAGGGAATGCAGGTGCGCACCCAATACACCTCGCCCGGCGCCGAAAAGGCCCAACGGGGCGTTATGGAGTTGCTCCTGGTCAACCACCCGCTCGACTGCCCGGTCTGCGACAAAGGTGGGGAGTGCCCGCTGCAGAACCAGGCGATGTCGACCGGCCGCGAGGTATCCCGATTCGAGGACATCAAGCGCACCTATCCCAAGCCGGTGAGCATCTCCAGCTCGGTGCTGCTGGACCGGGAGCGGTGCGTCCTGTGTGCCCGGTGCACCCGCTTCTCGGACCAGATCGCCGGTGACCCCTTCATCGCCCTCGTCGAGCGCGGCGCGTTGCAACAGGTCGGGATTTATGAGGACCAGCCCTTCGAGAGCTACTTCTCCGGCAACACCGTCCAGATCTGCCCCGTCGGGGCGCTGACCGGTTCGGCCTATCGCTTCCGAAGCCGCCCCTTCGATCTGGTTTCCACCCCGGGTGGGTGCGAGCACTGCGCGAGCGGGTGCGCGATCCGCACCGACCACCGCCGAGGCACGGTCCTACGGCGGATGGCGATCAATGATCCCGAGGTCAACGAGGAGTGGAACTGCGACAAGGGCCGCTGGGCCTTTGCCGCCCCGGCGCTCGGCGACCGCATCTCGCTGCCGCTGGTGCGCGGGGCGTCCGGCAGCCTCGAGGTGACCTCGTGGCCCGAGGCGCTGGCCACGGCCGCCGCCGGACTGCTGGGCCAGCGTGCCGGGGTCCTGACAGGTGGGCGGGTGAGCGTCGAGGACGCCTACGCCTACGCCAAGTTCGCCCGAACGGTCCTGGGCACCAACGCCATCGACTTCCGCGCCCGGCCGCACAGCGCGGATGAAGCCCGCTTCTTGGCCTCCACCATCGTGGCCACCGGGCCTGCGGGCGGCAGCCTGACCTACGAGCAGCTCGAGCGCGCACCGAAGGTTCTCCTGGCCGGATTCGAGCCAGAGGAGGAAAGCCCCATCGTCTTCCTGCGGTTGCGCAAGGCCGCCCGCAAGAACAAGACGCAGGTCAGCGCCATCGCCCCGTTCGCCACCCGCGGGCTGGCGAAGATGGGCGGCACCCTCATTCCCGCAGCGCCCGGCACCGAGACGGAAGTCCTCTCGGGTGAGCAGGCTCGGGCGGCGCTCGACGCCGAGGGCAGCGTGCTTCTGGTCGGCGAACGACTGGCCACCATTCCGGGCGCGCTGGCCGCGGCCGCAGATCTGGCGGAGCAGACGGGCGCCGCCTTGGCGTGGATCCCGCGACGGGCCGGCGAACGGGGAGCCCTCGAAGCGGGCGCCTTGTCCACGGTGCTGCCCGGCGGGCGGCCGGCGGGCAACACGGCGGCCCGCGACGAGATCGCCCGGGCCTGGGGAGTGGATCACCTGCCCAGCGATGTCGGGCTCGACACCGCCGGAATCATCGCCGGCGCCGCCCAGGGCGGCCTGGGTGCGCTGCTGGTCGGCGGAGTGGATGCCGAGGACCTCGGCGACCCGGCGTCATACGACGCCCTGGAGCGGGCCTTCGTGGTCTCGCTCGACTACCGGCCGAGCAGCGTGACGGCATACGCCGACGTGGTGCTCCCGGTGGCGCCCTTCGCGGAGAAGTCCGGCAGCTTCGTCGACTGGGAGGGCCGGGTGCGGCCGTTCCTGGCGGCGCTGGAGACCAACGCCCTCTCCGACTACCGCGTTCTGGACTTGCTGGCCGGCGAACTCGGCCACGTTCTGGGTGTGCGGAGCCTTGAGCAGGTGCGCGCCGAGATGGCCGAGATCGGCCCGTGGGCTGGCCCCCGTGCCGCCCGGCCGGATGTGGTCAGCGCGTCGATTCCCAGCCCCGGCCCGGGACAGTTCGTCCTGGCGAGCTGGCACCACCTTCTCGACAAGGGCACCCTGCAGGACGGCGCGCCCTTCCTCGCAGGCACCGCCCCTCGGGCGGTGGCGCGGATCAGTGCATCGGGTGCCGCCGCGCTCGGGGTCGCCGACGGCGAGCCGGTGACGGTCAGTGGCCCCTCCGGTTCCATCACTCTGCCGCTGGTCGTCACCGAGATGGTCGACCACGTCGTCTGGCTTCCGACCAATTCGGCGGGCTCCCGGGTTACCCACCTCGGTGCCCGCGCCGGGCAGCTCGTGACCGTCACCCCCGGAGGTGCTGCGTGACCATCCTCAGCCTGATCGCGGCGGCCGAACCCTATGTGCCCCGCGACAACCCGATCACTGATTTCAGCGATACCCCGACCTGGCTCTCGCTGGTCAAGGCGTTGCTCATCTTCGTCTATCTGCTGCTCAGCACCCTGCTCGTGATCTGGTTCGAACGCCGGGTCATCGGGCGGATGCAGCAACGGCCCGGCCCCAACCGGACCGGCCCGTTCGGGCTCCTGCAGACTCTTGCCGATGGTGTGAAGCTGGCGTTGAAGGAAGACCTCATACCCAAGAACGCCGACAAACTCATCTTCATCCTGGCGCCGGCGTTCTTCGGCGCGATGGCCTTCGTCTCCTTCGGCATCATCCCGCTGGGCCCGACCGTCTCGATGTTCGGGCATCAGACCCCGCTGCAACTCACCGATGTTCCCGTGGCGATTCTTCTGGTGCTCGCGGTCGCCGGCGTCGGCGCATATGGCGTGGTCCTGGCCGGCTGGTCCTCCGGATCCACCTATCCGCTGCTCGGTGGGCTGCGATCGAGTGCGCAGATCATCTCCTATGAGATCGCCATGGGGCTCTCGCTGGTGGCGGTCATCCTCTACAGCGGCTCGATGTCCACCTCGCAGATCGTCGCCAATCAGCGCGATATCTGGCACATCATCCCGCTGGTCGTCTCCTTCGCGATCTATGTCATCACCATGGTCGGTGAGACCAACCGGCTGCCCTTCGACCTGGCCGAGGGCGAGGGCGAGCTGACCGGTGGTTTCCACACCGAGTACAGCTCGTTGAAGTTCGCGATGTTCTTCCTGGCCGAGTACGTCAATATGTTCACGGTCGCCGCCCTGGCCACCACGGTCTTCCTCGGCGGCTGGATGGCACCCCCCGGGATCTCGGCCATCAACGACGGCATGTTCAACGAAGGCTGGTGGGGCCTGCTCTGGTTCACCATCAAGTTGTGGATGTTCATGTTCCTCTTCGTGTGGCTGCGTGGGTCCCTGCCTCGGACCCGGTATGACCAGTTCATGCGCTTCGGATGGAAGTTCCTCATCCCGGTCACCATCGTCTGGGTGGTCGCGGTCGCCTTCCTCCAGGCGGCCGACAACGGCTATCTCGGCGAGCGCGTCGTCTCGCTCCTGGGGGCCGAGCGCCGTCTCGCGTCCTTGATCGTCATCGGCGTCCTGGCCCTGCTCGTGCTGGCGGCGACCTGGATCTGGGAGGGCAAGCAGACCGCGAAGGCGGAGGCCGCCCAGGTCATCGCCCCCGACGTCATCGACCCGTATGCCGGCGGCTACCCCGTCCCGCCGCTCCCCGGTCAGCGCCTCCAGGAGGCGCAGTCCGCCGCCCCCAAGGAAGTGATCCATGGCTGAGCAGGACAAGCCCGGCTTCTTCGCCGAGATGTTCGCCCCCGTCGGCGGCTTCGGCGTGACCTTCGCGACGATGTTTCGCAAGGTCAAGACCGAGGAGTATCCGGAGAAGCCTCGACCCACGCAACCGCGCTTCCACGGCCGCCACCAGCTCAACCGCTACCCGGACGGCCTCGAGAAATGCATCGGGTGCGAGTTGTGCGCATGGGCCTGCCCGGCCGACGCCATCATGGTCGAGGGCGCCGACAACGACGACACCCCCGGTGGAACCGGTCGGTTCTCCCCAGGGGAGCGCTACGGCCGGATCTACCAGATCAACTATCTGCGCTGCATCTTTTGCGGCTTGTGCATCGAGGCTTGCCCCACGCGGGCCCTGACGATGACCAACTTCTATGAGTTGGCCGATGCCTCGCGGGCCGACCTCATCTTCACCAAGGAGCAACTGCTCGCTCCGCTGCAGGCCGGTATGGACGCCCCGCCCCATGCGATGGCCGAGGGCCTGCAGGAGCGCGACTACTACCTGGGCAAGATCGAAGGTGGCGCCAAGTGACCAGCACCGCCGAGGCCGTGGCCTTCTGGATTCTGGGCTCCACAGCCGTCTTGTCCGCATTGGGCCTGCTCTTCGCCCGCAAGGCCGTCCACGCCGCCCTGGGCGTCGCCGTGACCATGGCGATTCTGGGGATCTTCTATATCGCCCAAGGGGCGCCATTCCTCGGCATCGTGCAGATCTTCGTCTATGCCGGCGCCGTGATGATGCTCTTCCTCTTCGTCGTCATGCTCGTCGGCGTGGACTCTTCCGACTCGCTGATCGAGACGATCAGGGGCCAGCGGTGGATGGCGCTGTTGCTCGCGTCGGGGCTGGCTGTGCTGCTCGCCGGGATGATCGGCAAGGTGACCATCGGCGGCGAGCCGAGCCTGGACGGCGTCAACGCCACCGGCAATATCTCGGCGATGGCCGAGGTCATCTTCGGCAAGTACGTGTGGGTCTTCGAAATCACCTCCGCGCTGCTCATCACCGCGGCGGTGGGGGCGATGGTCTTGGCGCACCGCGAGCGGATGGGCGTCAAACCGGATCAGCGCGAGTGGGCGCGCCGTCGGTTCCAGCGCGGCGAGTTCGTCGCCGGCCTGCCGGTGCCCGGTGTCTATGCCCGGCACAATGCCGTGGACACACCCGCGCTGCTCCCGGACGGCACCCCCAGCGAACTGTCCGTCTCGCGTACCCTCCAGGCGCGTGACCAGGTGGCCCGACCGGGCCAGTTCACCAGCGTCGAGCAGGAGTTGCAGGCCGAGATCGAGGAGGGCAGCTCGCGATGAGCCTGATGAACTACATCTACCTGGCGATCATCTTGTTCACCATCGGTGCCGCCACGGTGCTGACCCGGCGCAACGCGATCATCGTCTTCATGGGCATCGAGTTGATGCTCAACGCGGCAAACCTGGCCTTTGTGACATTCGGCCGGATGCACGAGTCGATCGACGGGGCCGCCATCGCCTTGTTCGTGATGGTCGTGGCCGCGGCGGAAGTCGTGGTCGGCCTCGCGATCATCATGGCCATTTTCCGTGCCCGCCGCTCGGCTTCGGTCGACGACGCCAACCTGCTGAAGTTCTGAGAAGGGGCTAACACATCGTGTCCACCCTCCTGACACAGTTGGCGCTGGAAGGCTTGACGTCCTCGGACGCGGTCTCCCTGCCCGGCTGGTGGCTGATCGCGCTGCCCCTGGCCGGTGCCGCCCTGCTGCTGCTCGGTGGCAAGGCGACCAATAGCTTCGGTCCACTGCTGGCCACCGCCTTGTCCTGGGGCAGCTTCATCCTCGGCGTGGTGGTGCTGCTGCAATTGCTCGCGGTCGATCCGGACCAGCGCTCGACCCACCAGATTCTGTTCAACTGGATCCCCGCGGGGAGTTTCCAGCTGAGCGCTGGACTGCAACTGGATCCCCTGTCGGTCAGCTTCGTCCTGCTCATCACCTTCGTGGGTTCGCTGATCCACGTCTACTCCCTCGGGTACATGAGCCATGACCCGGACAAACGGCGCTTCTTCGCCTACCTCAACCTCTTCGTCGCCGCCATGTTGCTGCTGGTGCTGGCCGACTCCTTCCTGCTGCTCTTCGTCGGTTGGGAAGGTGTGGGCTTGGCGTCCTACCTGCTCATCGGGTTCTGGAATCACAACCCGGCCTATGCATCCGCCGCCAACAAGGCGTTCATCGTCAACCGGGTCGGTGACGTGGGCCTGTCCCTGGCCATTGCCTTGATGTTCGCCACGTTCGGCGCCGTCGACTTCGCCAGCGTGGACGCGGGAGTCGAGGGTGCCAGCACCGGCACGCTGACGGCGATCGGGTTGCTGCTGCTCCTGGGCGCCTGCGGCAAGTCCGCGCAGTTCCCGCTGCAGAGCTGGCTGGGTGACGCGATGGCCGGCCCGACACCGGTCTCCGCCCTGATCCACGCCGCCACGATGGTGACGGCGGGCGTCTACCTCGTGGTGCGCAGCCACGCCATCTTCGAGGGTGCCCCCAACGCGCAACTCGCGGTCGCCATTGTCGGTGCGATCACCCTGATCTATGGAGCCATCGTCGGCTGCGCCAAGGACGACATCAAGAAGGCCTTGGCCGCATCGACGATGAGCCAGATCGGCTACATGATGCTCGCCGCGGGACTCGGGCCGATCGGCTATGCCTTCGCGATCTTCCACCTGCTGACCCACGGCTTCTTCAAGGCCGGCATGTTCTTGGGTGCCGGCTCGGTCATGCACGGCATGAGCGATCAGGTCGACATGCGCCGCTTCGGCAATCTCTCGAAGTTCATGAAGATCACCTGGATCACCTTCGGGCTGGGCTGGCTCGCCATCTTGGGCCTGCCACCCTTCTCGGGCTTCTGGAGCAAGGACAAGATCATCGAAGCCGCCTTCGTGGGCGAGGGCTGGCGACCGTGGGTCTTCGGTCTGGCCGCGATGATCGGCGCTGGGGTGACGGCCTTCTACATGTCGCGCCTGTTCTTCATGACCTTCCAGGGCAAGGCGCGCTGGACCGATGACCAGCACCCGCATGAGTCGCCGGCCACGATGACGGTGCCGATGATGGTCCTGGCGCTCGGGTCGGCCGGTCTGGGTCTGATCCTGGGCCCGACGAATATCTTCAGCGATTGGCTCGAGCCGGTCACCGGGCATGTGGAGCACCACGAGCCGGTGCTCGCCATACCCGTCATCATGGGCGCCACGCTGCTGCTGGTGGCCCTGGGCGCCGGACTGGCGTGGATGCGCTATGGCCGCGACGATGTGCCGATCGATGCCCCGGCCGGTAACGCCCTGACCATGGCCGCACGCAAGGACCTCTATCAGGACGACCTCAACGAGGCGATCTTCATGTGGCCCGGCATCAAGTTGGTGCGCTCGGTGATCTGGACCGACAACGAGTTGGTGGACGGCGGCGCGATGGGCCTTGGCAAGCTCACGGCGGGTGCCGCGACCGGCCTGCGCAAGCTACAGAACGGTTATGCACGCTCCTACGCTCTGACGATGCTCGCCGGCGTCGTCACCGTCCTCGGCGCACTGTGGGTGATGAACTGATGGAGAACTTCCCCTGGCTGACCGCGATGATGGTGGTGCCGCTGGTCGGCGCCGCGCTCATCGCTGCCTTGCCGGCGGCGATGGCCGAACGGGCCAAGGAACTGGCGCTCGCCTTCTCGCTGGCCACCCTCGCCCTGGGGGTCGGCGCGCTGACCCGCTTCGATGCCGACGCCATCGCTGCGTTCCAACTCACCGAGGTGCACTCCTGGATCCCCAGTTTCGGGGTGTCCTATGCGCTGGGTGTCGACGGCATCGCGCTGACCCTGATCCTGATGGCGCTGATCCTGACCCCGGTGTGCATCCTGGCTGCCTGGCACGACGTCCCGGAAGGCGGCAGTCGGGAGAAGAACTACTTCGCCTGGACGCTCTTGCTGCTCGCCTTCATGGTCGGAGTGTTCGCGGCGACCGACGTCTTCTTGTTCTACGTCTTCTTCGAGGCGATGCTGATCCCGGTCTACTTCCTCATCGGCTCGTATGGCGGGCCGGGCCGCCAGGCGGCCGCGGTCAAGTTCTTGCTCTTCTCCCTCGCCGGCGGCCTGATCATGCTCGCCTCGGTGATCGGCCTCTACATGCAAGGCCCCCGCGGCGAGAGCGGCTTCCTCATCCAGAACCTGACCGGCCTGGATATCGACCCGACGATGCAGAAGTGGCTGTGGCTCGGCTTCTTCATCGCCTTCGCGGTCAAGGCGCCCATGTGGCCGGTGCACACCTGGCTGCCTGACGCCGCCGGCGTGGCGAAGCCCGCGACCGCGACCCTGCTGGTCGGTGTCCTGGACAAGGTCGGCACCTACGGCATGATCCGCTTCTGCCTCCAGATCTTCCCCGAGGCCAGCCAGTGGGCCACCCCGGTCGTCATAGCGCTCGCCGTGGTGTCGATCTTCTACGGTGCCATGGCTGCCATTGCCCAGAACGACCTGATGCGCCTGATCGCCTACACCTCGATCAGCCACTTCGGCCTGATCGTCTTGGGGATCTTCGCCATGACGACCACGTCGGGGGCCGGCGCCACCCTCTACATGATCAATCACGGCTTCTCCACCGCCGCGCTCTTCCTGATCGCGGGGATGCTCATCGCCCGCCGTGGCAGCACCAAGATCTCCGACTACGGCGGCTGGCAGCGGGTGGTCCCGGTGCTCGCCGGGACCTTCCTGATCGGCGGCCTCTCGAGTCTCGCCCTGCCGGGGTTGTCCTCGTTCATCTCCGAGTTCCTGGTCATCACCGGCACCTTCCAGCGCTACCAGGGCGTCGGAGTCCTTGCCGCGCTATCGGTGGTCCTGGCCGCCATCTACATCCTGTGGATGTACAAGCGGGTCATGACCGGCCCCAAGCCGCAGGATGTGGAGGCCCGGGACCTGGGCTGGCGCGAGAAGTTCGTGGTCGCCCCGCTCATCGCCAGCTTCCTGGTCCTGGGCGTCTACCCCAAGCCCGTACTCGACATCCTGAACCCCGCCGTTCAACGGGTGCTCACCGAGGTGGGGGTGAGCGACCCGCCGCCGGTCGTTCCCGCCGCCGCGTCCACTGGGAGTGAGAAGTGATGGCCACGCTCCTGCCGGCCGCGTTCACCGCCGCGCAGATCAACTACTGGGCGGTCCTACCCGTTCTCATCGTCTTCGGCGGGGCGCTCATCGGCGTGCTGATCGAGGCCTTCGCGCCGCGGAGCACCCGTCATACGCTCCAGGTCGCCGTCACCTTGGTCGCCCTGGTGGGGGCGTTCCTCGCTCTCGTGTTCAAGGCGACGGACAACCAGGGCGCGACCCTGGACGGTGCCATGATCATCGACGGGCCGGCGTTGTTCATGCAGGGCAGCCTGCTGCTGCTGTCCTTCATCGCGGTCTTGCTGATGGCCGAGAAGTTCGCCAGCGCCGGCGCCGACGCCTTCACCCCGATGGGCGCCGCCGTTCCAGGCTCACCCCTGGAGGCGGCCGCCGCCCGGGCCGGGTGGGGGACCAGCGAGGTCTTTCCGCTGGCGCTGTTCTCGATTGCCGGGATGATGATCTTCCCCTCGGCAGGCGACCTGCTGACGATGTTCGTCGCGCTCGAAGTGCTCTCGCTGCCGCTCTATCTGCTCACCGGCCTCGCGCGCCGCCGGCGCCTGCTCTCGCAGGAAGCGGCGTTGAAGTACTTCCTGCTCGGGTCCTTCTCCAGTGCCTTCTTCCTCTTCGGGTCCGCGCTGCTCTATGGGTATGCCGGGACCGTGCAGTTCGCGCCCCTGTCGGCGGCGATCAGCAAGGGGTCCTTGGACCTGGACGGGCTGTTGCTGCCTGGCGTCTTCTTTGTCCTGGTCGGTTTGCTGTTCAAGGTCGGTGCCGCGCCCTTCCACATGTGGACCCCGGACGTCTATCAGGGCGCGCCGACGGCGGTGACCGGCTTCATGGCCGCCTGCACCAAGCTGGCGGCCTTTGGCGCCATTTTGCGGTTGGCCTACACCGGCATCGACGCCGACCGCTGGGATTGGCGCCTGGCCGTGGCAGCGATCGCCGCTCTGACGATGATCGTCGGCTCGATCCTGTCGGTCGCGCAGACCGACATCAAGCGGCTGCTGGCCTATAGCTCCATCGCGCACGCCGGGTTCATCCTCGTCGGCGTGCTCGCCTTCGATCGCACCGGTGTCTCGGGTGTCATGTTCTATCTGCTCGCCTACGGCCTGGCCACCCTTGCGGCCTTCGGGATTGTCGCGCTGGTGCGAGACGGCAACGCCGAGGCCTCGCACATCGGGCAGTGGGCCGGGTTGGGCAAGCAGCACCCGGTGATCGCCGGCGTCTTCGCCCTGCTCCTGCTGACCTTCGCCGGCATCCCGCTGACCTCGGGCTTCTCGGCGAAGTTCGCGGTCTTCGCCCCGGCGATCGCCCACGGTGGCACGACCTTGGCGGTCCTGGTCGTCATCGGTCTGCTGTGCAGCGCCATCACTGCCTTCGTGTATGTGCGGCTCATCGTGCTCATGTACTTCAGCGACAGCCAGGGTGAGGTGCGTGCTCTGACGCCGTCGCTGCTGACCACCGTCGGGCTGGCAATGGCGGTCATCCTGACGATCGGGTTGGGCGTCATGCCTGCCCCGGTGCTCGACCTGGCTGACCAGGCGAGTCAGTTCATCCGCTAGCGCATGGTCACTCCCGCACCGGCTCCCGCGCTACCTGGGATCTCCCGCGAACTGCAGCATCGCCTCGACGTTGGGCTGGTCGCCGTGGAAGCGCTCCTGCGCGCCCGCGTCGATCACGATGACCCGTTCATCGCGCAGGCCAATGCCCATCTGCTCGGCGCCGGCGGCAAGCGGTTTCGCCCACTGCTGACCCTGCTCGCCGCGGAACTCGGCTCGGGGATCAACGACGACGTCGTGGCGGCCGCGGCGGGAGTCGAGCTGACCCATCTGGCCTCGCTGTATCACGATGACGTCATGGACGACGCCAAGACCCGGCGTGGGGTCCCGAGCGCGAACGCGCGCTATGACAACTCGACCGCAATCCTCGTCGGCGACCTGCTTTTCGGCACGGCGTCCGACCTGATCGCGGACCTCGGACCCGAGGCCGTGAAGATTCAGAGCCAGACGTTCATTCGGCTGTGTTCCGGCCAGATCCGCGACGACCGGCCGTGTCCGCCGGGGGCGGACCCGCACACGTACTACCTGGGGGTGCTGGCCGACAAGACCGGTGTCCTGATCGCGACCTCAGCCCGCTACGGGGCGCTGCTGTCCGGATGCTCGCGCGAGACCATCGCCACGCTCACCGAGTATGGCGAGCGCATCGGCATCGCCTTCCAGCTCGCCGACGACCTGATCGACATCTCCTCCGACATCGAGGTCCTCGGCAAGGCGCCGGGAACCGACATTCGCGAGGGCAAGCGCACCTTGCCGATCATCTATGCGCTCGCCTCCGAGGACCCGCAGGACGCCGAGTTGCAGGACCTGCTGCGGGTTGTGGCACCGAGTTCGGACCACGTCGCTCGCGCGCTGGGACTGCTGCGCCGACACCCGGCCATGGAAGCGGCCCGGGCCGATACCGATGCCATGGCCGCCCAGGCCAAGCGGATCCTCGAGCGACTACCGGCTGGCGAGGTCACCGAGGCATTGCGTCACCTCGCCGACAGCGTCGTGCGCCGCGACGGATAGCGCGTGAACGCGCGTGGCCCGGGTGCGGTTCCGCGCCGCGCTGCGCTCGCCGCGGGCGTGGGCTTCGGGATATCCGGCGTGGGCGGATATTTCGCGACTCGGACTGACCACGGCTGGCTACCGGCCGGGTTCCGCCGGGTCCCGTTGCGCTCGGAGTGTGTCGCCTGGCTCACGCCGAGCACCCGGGAACTGATCCCGGCCGGGCGCACTGGGGATGTCGTGCCCGGAACCCGCATCTCGGTGCGCGCCGACGACTGGGAGCCCTTGGCTGAGCGCGAGGCCCACTTCCTTGCGGCGAGCGCCTCGAGCCCGGCAGTGCGTGAGGACGGCACGCTGATCCGAGACGCACTCCTGGATCTGCACGTGCTGAGCGCCGGGCTCCGCGCGCCGATCGGCTCGTATGCCTGGCACTGGCGGTATGCGTGGCCGCGAGACGTGGCGCACATGGCAGCCGCACTGGCCGTGGCTGGCCACCGGGGACCCGCCATCGAGGCGCTGGCCTTCTTTGGCGGGGTGCCGGTGGCAGGCAACTGCTTTCACGCGCGGTACCGGCCGGACACCGGCATACCGCCGGATGGCAGACCACCGCAGGCTGACGGTGCCGGGTGGCTGCTGTGGGGGTGCGCCATGGTCCTGGCCGCCGCCCGTGCTGGGGAACGGGCCGGCTGCCTGGAGCGCCTGCGGCGCACCATCGAGGTCGCCAGCGACCTGGCCCTGGCCAGCGTCGCGGGGCCATCGGGCCTTCCCGAGCCAACTCCCGACTATTGGGAGCTGCCGGTCCGAGGGTTGACTCTCGGCGTCGTGGCACCGATCGCCATGGGCCTGCATCATGGCGTCGCACTCAATGCGGCGCTCGGTCGAGCGATCGACGCCGAGCGCTGCCGCGGCGCCGCCGATCGGCTCACCTCGCGAATCTGGGAGTTGTTCGCGCGCAACGGCTTCCAACGCTACCCGGGGGGCGGTGGCGCCGATGTCATCATCACTGCGCTGCTGCCGCCCTATGCCCCCGCCGGCCATCCCGATGTTCTGGAGCGCCTGGCCGCCACCGAGACCGCGGTGCGGGCCCCCGCGGGTGGGTTGCGCCCCGGCGCGGCGTGGCCGCGGGACGGGGTGAGCTGGACGCCGGCGACGCTGCTCGTCGCTCAGGCCTGGGCGGCTGCCGGCGAGGTCGGCCGGGCCCGAGCGCTGGTGGACTGGGTCGCGGCGCATCGCACCGGCGCGGGTTCGATCCCCGAGAAGGTGCTGTATGACGGCCGGCCGGCCGAGGTCGCCCCGCTCGGCTGGAGCAGTGCGCTGGCGGTGCTCACCGCATACGCGCTGAACGGCTGAGCCCGCGGCGGGCTAGGCGTCCAGATCCGCGGGCCGGGTCGTGCCCGGCTCGTAGGCGCGCGGATCTTCGCGCGGCTCCAGGTGCACCGTGACGTCGAGCTCGGGCAGGCTGGTGCGCAGATCGGACTCGATCTCCTCGACCAGGTCGTGGCCGGCGCGTACGCTCCAGCCGCCGGGGACCAGGACGTGCACCGACGCGAAGATCCGGTGGCCGGCCTCCCGCGTGCGCAACTCGTGGTAGCTCACCTCGGGTCCGGCGTGCCGGTCGAGGACCGTGCGGATCTGGGCGTTGCGCTCGGCGTCGATGCTCTTGTCCATGAGCCCGTCCACCGAGCCGCGGATGAGATGCCAACCGGTCCAGATGATGTTGCAGCCGACGGCGAAGGCGATGACCGCGTCCAACCGGTTCCATCCCGTCAGCGCCACGAGGAGCACCCCGATCACCACCCCCACCGAGGTCCAGACGTCGGTGAGCAGATGTCGGCCATCGGCGACGAGGGCAATCGAGCGGTGCTGGCGCCCGGCCCGCAGCAGGATCAAGGCAACGCTGCCATTGATCACCGAGGCCACCACGGAGATGGCCAAACCGACCCCGACATTGTCCAGCGGCTGGGGTGTCAGGAAGCGCTGAACGGCGGAGATGAGGATGAAGACGGCGGCCACGAAGATCATCAGGCCCTCGACGACCGCCGAGAAGTACTCCGCCTTGGAATGCCCGAAATGGTGGTCCTCATCGGCCGGCTGCCCGGCCACGTGCAGGGCGAGCAGCGCGACGAAGGCGGCCACCAGATTCACGATCGACTCGGCGGCGTCGGAGAGCAGCCCGACGGACCCAGTGACCAGGTAGGCGCTGAATTTCAGGGCAATCGTGGCAACCGCCGCGGCGATGGAGAGCCAGGCAAAGGTGGTGAGCTTGGCGCGGGGGGCCGTCATACCCACCATTGTGCGCCGCGGGAGCAGGGCGGCAGAGGGTGGGTCAAGCCGCCCCGGGGTCGAGCGGCGGCAGGGTGCCCCGGTTGCGGTGCGCCGCGCGCAATGAGTCGATGGTCAAGATGATCAGGGCCACCCAGACGATGCCGAAACCGAGCCACAGCGCCGGTGTGACGTGCTCCTTCAGGATGAGGACGCCGACGAGCAATTGCATGACGGGGGTGATGAATTGGATCAGCCCGATGGTCACCAACGGCACCCGCTGCGCGGCGGCGGCGAAGAGCAGCAGCGGGACGGCGGTAACGACCCCGGCGAGGGTGAGCAGCACGGTGTGACCCGACCCCGCGCCATACGTCGACTCGCCGCGCGCGGCGATGATGGCCAAGATCACCGCCGCGGCCGGCAACAGGATCGTGGTCTCGGCGAAGAGTGAGTGCCAGGGGTCCAGCGTGGCTCCGAGGCGCTTCTTGAGCAGGCCATAGAGGCCGAAGCTGAGGGCCAGGCTCATCGCCACCCACGGCAGCGTGCCGCCGGCGACCGCGAGATAGATGCCCGCCGCGGCTCCGATGGCTACGGCGAGCCATTGCAGCCGCCGCAGGCGTTCGCCGAGGACCAGCACGCCCAGGCCGACGGTGACCAGGGGATTGAGGAAGTAGCCCAGGGCCGCCTCATATGTGCGCCCGCCGAGGACGGCGATGACATAGATGACCCAATTGGTCGCGATCAGGGCAGCGGCGGCCACCAGACCGGCGGCGCGCCGACGGTCGGTGAGCACCCCCCGAATCCAGGCCCAATCCCGGCGGACCGCCAAAATGGCCAGGCACAGCAGCATCGTCCAGGCGATCCGGTGGGCGAGGATCTCCCAGGCCCCCGCCGGCTTCAGGGCGTGGAAATAGAGGGGGAAGATGCCCCAGATGCCGTAGGCCAACAGGCCGTAGGCAGTGCCCGCCGAGGTGGTGTTGGGGCCGGCTGCGGGCGCCGTCACACCACGGTCCAGGTGTCCCTACCCGCGATCAACTGGGCCAGGTCGGCGTCGGCTGCCGGGGCGCCGGCGCTCGCGAGCGCGGTCTCGATCTGCCCGCGCACGAGGTCGTCATACGTGGGTCGTTGCACCTGCCGGAAGATGCCCATCGGGACGTGCATCATCGAGGTGTCATCGAGGCGGCTGATCGCGAACTGCTGGCTCGGGTCCGGGTCACTCGCGTTGTGGATGACGACATCCGCGCTGTCGCTGTGCGCCTCGGCCGCGGGGACGAAAACGAGCTTGCCGCCGTTGGTGCGAATCAGGATCTTGCGGTTGTCCTCCCCGCCGATGTGCACGGGTTGACCATCCTCGAGGTGGATCAGCCGCGCCTGCTGCTGATCGCGGTCAGTGATCAGATCGAAGGCGCCGTCGTTGAAGATCGGGCAGTTCTGATAGATCTCGACCAGTGCCGTCCCGCGGTGCGCGGCCGCCGCACGCAGGATCGTGGACAAGTGCGCGCGGTCATTGTCGAGGCTGCGGGCCACGAAGGTCGCTTCGGCGCCGAGCGCGAGGCTGACCGGGTTGAAGGGCATATCCACTGAGCCAGCGGGCGTGGACTTGGTGATCTTCCCCTGCTCGGACGTGGGTGAGTACTGGCCCTTGGTCAACCCGTAGATGCGGTTGTTGAAGAGCAGGATCGTCATATTCACGTTGCGGCGCAGCGCATGGATCAGGTGATTGCCGCCGATGGACAGCGCGTCTCCGTCGCCGGTGACGACCCAGACGGACAGGTCCGGGCGGGCTGTGGCCAGACCGGTGGCAATCGCGGGCGCCCGACCATGGATCGAGTGCATGCCGTAGGTGTCCAGGTAGTACGGGAACCGACTCGAGCAGCCGATGCCGGAGACGAAGACGAGATTCTCCTTGCGCAGCCCCAGCTCCGGCAGGAAGGACTGCACGGTGTTCAAGATGATGTAGTCGCCGCACCCAGGGCACCAGCGGACCTCTTGGTCGGACGCGAAGTCCTTCTTGGTGTGTTTGGCGTCGCCGGCCAGGCGCGGAATGCCGTCCAGGCCGTGTGGAATCGGCAGACCGAGGTCGACCGACCCGGTGCGCTCGTGCGTCCTGGTGCCCAGCGGTGCTGCCATGTCCAACGGACCTTCATCTCGACTCGTGTGCGGTTTCCCGCGAGCAACCGTTGGATTTTACGCTCAATTGGTCCGATCACCGGAAAACGCGCCGCATGTCGAAACGCCGGCCCCCGTTGCTCGCGTTCAGTAGGCTGTCCAGCATGACGGCCTATGTCGTGGCCGCGGCCGTGCTCGGTGCCGGGGTCCTGCTTTTCGTCGCGGCCATGGCCGCTCGGTGGCTCTTCGCGCCGCGGGTGGCCGGGGCGGCGGGCCGCACGACATACGAGTCGGGTGTCGACCCGATCGGGGCTGACTGGGCGCAGAGCCAGGTGCGCTATCTGATCTATGCGTTCTTGTATGTCATCTTTGCCGTCGATGCGATCTATCTCTTCCCCTGGGCGTTGATCGCGCGCAGCGAGTTGGGCGTGGCCGCCCTGGTCGAGGTGGCGATCTTCATCGGGATCATCCTCATCGGCCTCGCGCACGCGGCCCGCCGGGGGCTGCTCCAGTGGGTCTGACCCACCCCCGGGCGCACCCCCACTAGGGTGAGCCGTATGCCGGTCGACCTGCCCACGCCCCGCGTCGGGCCCGTGGGGGCCTATGCGCCCAAGCCCATGCGGGTGGTGCTCAACTGGGGTCGGCGCTACAGCTTGTGGGTCTTCAACTTCGGGTTGGCCTGCTGCGCCATCGAATTCATTGCCGCATCGATGGGGCGTCACGACTTCATGCGGCTCGGGGTCATTCCGTTGGCGCCCGGTCCGCGCCAGGCCGACCTGATGATTGTCTCCGGGACCGTCACCGACAAGATGGCACCCGCGGTGCGCCGGCTCTATGACCAGATGCCCGAGCCCAAATATGTGATCTCCTTCGGCGCCTGCTCCAATTCCGGTGGCCCCTATTGGGATTCGTACTCCGTGACCAAGGGCGTGGACACCATCATCCCGGTCGATGTCTATGTCCCCGGCTGCCCGCCGCGTCCGGAGGCCCTGCTACACGGCATCCTCAAACTCCAGGAAAAGATCGCCGCCGAGCGGGTGGGCCAATCCGTCCCCCAGCGGTATGCCGGCCACCGCCTCGCCTCCGCCGCCGAGCTCGCACGCCCGCTGGTCGCGGCCCCGCCGCGCTGATCGCTGCCGGTCGGCAGCCGCTGGCCGTCGCTGCTGGTGGTCGCCGCAGGCGGCGACAGATCGGTGACAGACCCGCTGGGCACAGTGGTGGAACCGGATCGAGGTGATCCGGCCACCACGACGAAAGGGACCACACGTGTCCACACGCCTTATCGCCGGCTCGCTCCTCGCGGCCGGTTTGACCATCACGGGGGCCGCGGGGGCCAACGCCGCCGCAGCCGACGGTATGCCGTCCGGCACGGCAGCAGCCTCGGGTCCGATGGTCATGTCCACGGCCCAGCAGCAGGCCCAGGGGGCCTTCTTCCGCGACGCCTTCAACTTCCGGGCCCCGGCCTGGCGCAATGTCGTCGGGCGCTGGAGTGTGCGCAATGGCACCCTCTTTGCCCAGGGGATGGCGGGGCGCTTCTCCTCGGTCGCGCACATCAACAACTACGACGACTTCGCCTATGAGGTGAAGATGAACCGGGTCGGCAATAGCGATGGCAGCGCGCCGAATTGCCTCATCATCCGCGGCAACGCCAATCGCGTCGTCGAGGATCTGTGGTTGCCGGGGTACTACTTCTGCTACACCAACAACGGTAAGGCACTGGTCGTCGCGATCGATGCCCACGGCCGGCAACGCAATCTGATGAAGGAGACCCCGGTCAAGGAGATCGGGAGCGGAGGCGGCTACCGCACGGTGACGGTCGAAGCACTGGGCAATGCCTTCTACTTCTCTGTCAACGGCACCTACATCTGGTCGGGAAAGGACGACATGTCCCGCTTCGGTCAGGTCGGCGCCGGGTTCTATGTCGAGCCGGGACGCCGGGGGAGTCTGGCATTGGACTACGCCAACCTGGGTCCGGTGAAGGCGACCCGCGCCAGCTAGTCGCACTGGCGCTGATCCGCCGCCGCGCGGATCAGCGCCGCCCCGTGCTCGAAATCCAGAGCAGCGAGCACGGGTGCGGTGGCACCTTCGGGCAGCAGGTCCAGGTGTCGCGCGACGATCCTCGCTTGCCATGGGGACAGCACGGCGGCACCCGCGCGGAGGTGCTCCTGGGCCAGGGCCGCGACCTCGTGCGCACCGGGGGCACCCAGGGCCGCTAGGGCCGCGCTGGCGCCGGAGAGCACCTCACCCGTGACCAGCAGGTCACCGCCCCCCGCGAGGTGGTCCAGACTGCGCGCAAAACGCTCGAGTGCGATCGTCGGCTCCCCGCAGCCCAGCGCCGCCCACCCGGCGTTGATGGTGAACAGCGACGTGGGAGCCAGACCGATCTGCTGCGAGACCCGGTCCAACGCCCGGTCCAGGATGTCCAATGCCTCGCGTGGATGGTCCGAATCCATCAGTGCCAGAGCTACTTTGGGAACCACTTGGGTGAGGTCGATGGCGCTGGGGCGGGCGGCGATGAGACGCCAGGCTTCCTCGCTGGCGCTGACCGCCTCAGCAGTTCGCCCCACGGCGGCGAGCATCACGGCATACGCTCCCAGGGCCTCCGGCAAGTGGTGGCCGGCTCGCCCGCGGGCGATGACCACGCCCTCGCCAGCGCAGCGCAGCGCGCGCGAGAAGTCGCCATGCACATAGGGGCCGACCGAGCGCAAGATGTGCAATCGGCCGAGCCAGTCCGGATCGTTGGCCAGCAGCGGGACGAGTTCGTCCAGGGCGCGCCGCTGCTCCACGCCTTGGTCCTGCGGCAGGAGGGCCGCTTCCAAGAGGCGCAAGATGGCGGTATGCCGTTCGCTGAGTACCCCGGTAGCAAGCGCCGCCCGCACGAAGCGGATGCCCTCGCTGCCCGTCTCGACAAAGAACCAGTAGCGCGACAGGGTGATCGTGAGGTCGCCCTGCGTCTCCGGGTCGTGCGCGGCGAGTGCGCTGCGCAGCGCGGCAACATAGTCCGCGTAGGACGTGCCCACGTCGACCACGAGCTCGTCGCTCAGTGGCTGGTCGCGCCAACGGGCGGCATACCAGCTGCGGTAGCGCTGCATCGTCACGCTCGTCTCGCCCTCGGCCGCGAGCCGCTCGCGGGCCAGGCCTTGCACGGTCCGCAACATCCGCATCCGCAGGCGGCCGTCTCGGCGGTCCACCTGGAGCTGCGCCTCGCGGATCAGGGTGCGGATCACCGCGGGCACGTCCAGAGCACCGAGGCCGTCCGGGCTCGCGGGGACGTGGCCGACGACGGCTTCCGCGGCCGCCATGTCGAAGGAGCCGGCGAAGACCCCCAACCGCGCCAGGACCGCTTGCGCAGGGGTCGAGAGCCGCTCCATGCTCCAGGTGAGCGTTTCGCGCAGGCTGCGTTGACGATCCTCCCGGTCACGGTCGCCCGACTCCAGGTCGAGGGGGGACTCGACGAGCGCCAACAGGTCGGCTACGGATGACGAAACCGCCTGCCCCGCAACGATCTCCAGCGCCAAGGGCAGGCCATCCGTGCGTCGCGTGATCTCTGCCGCCCGCTCATAATCGTCAGCACTGAGCTGGAGGTCAGGCGCGTAGTCGGCCAACCGGTCGACGAAGAGACGTACTGCAGGGGAGGCAACCAGCTCCGCTGAACCGGCGCCGACCGCTGGGGCCGGGAGCGGGCCAACGATGAGACGACTCTCCCCGATCAGGTCCAGGGGCACGCGTGAGGTGACGACGAAGCGGATCCCGGGGCAGGAGGTAATGAGCCGCTGCACGACCTCGGCGCAGGCCCCGACGGACCACTCGGCCTCGTCGAGGAGGAGGAGATAGTCGCTGGCCCGCAGGGCGCTGGCGAGGGTATCGATCGGGTCGCCGCCGCCCAGCGTTTGACCGGCAGCGCGCGCGATCGACTCGGCGACCTCGGCGGCGGTGGCCCCGCCAATGCACGGGAGTTCGACATAGAGACGCGAGGTCCCGTCGGGGAGGCGGGCGGCATACTCGGTGAGCAAGTGGCTCTTGCCGACCCCGCCCGGTCCAACGAGGGTCACCAGCCGGCGGCCGGACGCATCGTGCTCGGCGAGCGTCTGCAGCTCCCGTTCTCGACCGATGGTCGGGGTTCGCGGGCGCGGGGCCGCGCTGCGGCTGCTCCCGGGGCTGCGCACGGCCGGCCGGATCGCGATGTCCTGGGCCAGGATTCGCGCGTACAGCGCCGACGTTGTCGGGCTGGGGTCGATGCCCAGTTCGTCGCGCAATGCCCGGCGCAAACCGTCATACGCGCTCAGCGCCTCCGCCTGGCGCCCGGCTCGATAGAGCCCCTCCATGAGCAGTTCGTGCGCTCGCTCCCGCAGGGGTTCGCGGGCCGTGAGTTCGGTGGCGAGCAGGATCGCATCGGCCGCGGCGTCCGGCGATCCATCGGCGAGCAATCGCTCAGCGAGTTGCTCGGTGGCGATATCGCGCAACTCGTGCAATCGCGGGCGGTCGGTGGCAACGAGGGACTCGCTGACTCCCGCATAGGCCTCCGGGCCGGTCCAGAGCGCGAGTGCCTGGCGCAGCAGGTCGACGATCTCGCCGTGGCGCTCGGGGACCAGGGCCCGGGCCTGCGTCACCAGTCGGGTGAACTCGTCAGCGTCGACGCAGGCCTCGGGGGCAAGCTGATAGCCGGTGTCGTGCCGGGTGATCGCCTCGTGCCCCAAGGCCCGACGCAGGCGGGCAATGACCGTATGGACGACCGAGGCGTCGAGTCGAACGGCATCGTTCTCCCACACGGCGTCGAGGATCAACTCGGGCGAGAGCGGTCGTCCACGGCGGGTCAGGAGCAGGGCCAGCACATCGCGACCGCGCTGGCCGCGCAGTACCGTCGGGTCGGGGCCAGCCTGCAGCGCGCCGAGCACCCGATAGTCCACCCGACACATGTAAGCACTGACGTGCCTCATGCGACAGCGGTATCCGAAGCTTCCGCATCGGTGTGGCGGCTGGCGCGCGGGTTCGCGGGGTGCGGCCCGAGGTCGCCGCTCGGCTCGAGCTCCGGCCGCGGGTGCGCGGCGAGCGCCTGGAGCAGTGCGGCCACCTCAAGGGTGAACTCGGTGGCGTCGCCCGGGGTGCGGGTGGCATCGCAGCGCGCCAGCCAGCGCCGGACCAGGGCGTTCTCGGGCAGGCTCAGGCACGTCAACCGGGCGATCCCGGCGCCGCTGGCCGAGAGCGCCAACTCGGCGGCGAGAGCCATCCCGATGCCCTGGCCCTGCAGATCGTCGACCACCGTGAGAGCCATCTCGGCCCGCAGCGGGTCCAGGGGGTCGCGGGTCCACTCGCCGTGCCCGACCGGTCGCCCGGCCGCTACGGCGACGACGACCTGGCGCTGCCCGGGCACCACCCTCGCGAGCTGCGCGAGGTAGCGCTCGGGGACCCACGGCATACCGCTGTGGAAGCGCAGCCAGCGGGAGCGCTCGGAGAGCGCGTCGAAGACGGGGCGTACCAGGTGGATCTCGCCACCGGTGAGCGCAACCATCCGGATGCGTCCGGCCGGCGTGATCGAACTGTGGGTCGAGGGGAGCGCGCGCGTCGGCAGGCTCGTTGGCGGTGATTTATGCGGTGACATGAGTCCACTGTCGGGAGGGCATCTGTCACGGCTCTGTCACCGCGTCTCGGGCCAACTCGTTGCGCCACGTCCGGTGGTTGCGCCAACTCAGCAGAGGTTCCGTTCAGAACCACAGGATGCAGCCTGTGGACCTGAACGCAACCCCTGCTAGCAGAAGTTGCATCAGGGGGCGAGCGCGGGCTCAGGGGGCGAGCGCGGTGATCGCCTCGAGCAGTTCGGCGGTGGTGAAGGGCAGGCCACGGACTCGCGCATAGGACTGTGCGTCGACCAGGAATTTGGCGCGGATGAGCAGGGCGAGCTGGCCAGCGTTCATCTCGGGGATGAGCACCCGGTCATACGAACGGAGCACCGCGCCGGTATTGGCGGGCATCGGGTTCAGGTGTCGCAAGTGTGCGGTGGCCACGGGAAGGCCGTTGGCGCGGGCGGCCCGTGCTGCGGCTGCGATCGGGCCATAGGTCGAGCCCCACCCCAGGACCAGGATCCGGGCGCTACCGCTGGGGTCGTCGACCTCCATGTCGGGCACCGTGATGCCGTCGACCTTGGCCTGGCGCAACTGCGTCATGCGCTCGTGATTGTCGGGGTCATACGAGATGTCCCCGGTGACATCGGCCTTCTCGATCCCCCCGATGCGGTGCTCCAGACCCGGGGTGCCCGGTATGGCCCACGGGCGGGCCAGGGTCTGCGGGTCGCGCAGATAGGGGGAGAAGACCGGGCCACCCTTGGCGTCGGTCCCGTTCGGGCCGTCGGCGAAGGTCACGCGCAGGTCGGGCAGGTCCGTGATCGCCGGCAACTGCCACGGCTCGGCGCCATTGGCCAGGTAGCCATCGGAGAGCAGGATGACCGGGGTGCGATAGGTCGTGGCGATCCGCACCGCCTCCAGCGCCGCATCGAAACAATCCGCGGGGGAGGACGGCGCAACGATCGGCACGGGCGCCTCACCATTGCGCCCAAACATGGCCTGCAAGAGGTCGGCCTGTTCGGTCTTGGTCGGTAGTCCGGTCGAGGGGCCACCGCGCTGGACATCGATGACGACCAGAGGCAACTCCAGGGAGACCGCCAGCCCGATCGTCTCCGACTTCAGAGCCAGGCCGGGCCCGGAAGTCGAGGTGACACCGAGCTTCCCGCCGAAGGCAGCCCCGAGCGCGATCCCGATCCCGGCGATCTCATCCTCGGCCTGCAGGGTCATCACGCCATAGCGTTTGAGCCCTGAGAGCGTATGCAGGATGTCGGAGGCCGGGGTGATCGGATAGGACCCCAGCACGATCTGGAGCCCGGCCCGGTGCGCGCCCGCGACCAGCCCATATGCCAGCGCGGTATTGCCGGTGATATTGCGATAGGTGCCGGGGCGCATCGGCGCGGGGCCGATCTCATAGGCAGAGGCGAAGTCCTCGGTGGTCTCCCCGTAGTTCCAGCCGGCGTCGAGCGCGGCCAGGTTGGCCGCGAGAATCTCGTGCTTCGAGCCGAACTTGCCCTGCAGGAAGGCCCGTGTGCCCTCGGTCGGGCGGGAGTACATCCATGACAGCAGCCCGAGCGCGAACATATTCTTCGCGCGTTCCTTCTCCTGACGGGTCAGCGTCGTGAACGAGGCGAGGGCCTCGACGGTCATGCTGGTCAACGGCACGGTGTGCACATGCCAAGACTCCAGCGAGCCGTCCTCCAACGGATTGGTCGCGTAGCCCACCTTGCTGAGCTTGCGCGCGGAGAACTCGTCCTTGTCCGCGATGATCGTCGCGCCCCGCGGCAGGTCGCTCAGGTTTGCCTTCAGAGCCGCCGGATTCATCGCGACGAGCACATCGGGCGCGTCCCCCGGGGTGAGCACGTCGTGATCGGCGAAATGCACCTGGAAGCTCGAGACGCCGGGCAGCGTCCCCTGGGGTGCCCGGATCTCGGCGGGGAAGTTCGGCAGGGTCGACAGGTCGTTGCCCAGGGCCGCGGTCTCGGCGGTGAACCGATCACCGGTCAACTGCATCCCATCACCGGAGTCACCGGCAAACCGGATGACGACCCGGTCCAACTTGGTCTTCGCGCCCGACATGGGCTCCATCGTAAGTCGGTATGCCGGCCACTCCCGCGATCGTCCGCGGCGCGGCTGCACGGCCGTCTGGCTGCGTGGCTCCCGCGAGGGACCGGGCTCGTCCTGCTCAGGGCGCCAAGGTCAGCTCACGGGGTCCACGCCGATTGATACAGCGCCAGGGTGTCGCGCAGGTGGCGCGCCTCGACGCTCTGGGCGCGCACGGCATACAGGACATCGCTGCCGTAGAACTCGCTGTAGGAGTTGCCGCGCACCGTCAACAACCGGGTCATCTCCCGGAAGGTCTGCGCGGTCAGTCGCACATCCGATGACACCCCACCGATCGGCTGGGCACCGATCCGTCCCGGGTAGCGTCCGGCGGGTCCGAAGGCCGCCGGCAGCCAGACGCCATAGCCCTGCGCTCCGGCTCCCGCATCGACACCATTGAATTGGCCGATCATCCGGCTCCCCAGGGTCGCGCGGATGCCGGACCAGGTCGCCAGCCGTTGGGGGTGCTTGGCTGGGTCGGTGTCCGCGAGCAGCGCGAGGTGGTCGCCGAAGGCGTCCCCGGCAGCCTGGGCCAGCCGGATCCGCTCCGGCCAGGCCGCGGCTGCCTCCGTCCAGATCTGCACCTCATAGGAGTTGTATGCCGTGCGCAGGTCCTCGAAGCTCGCCCCCGGGTGGTCGAGTTGATAGGTGGCCAGCCAGGTAGCGCGTCCGGTCGGCCCACCCTGGAACCACGGTTCGCCGTTGGTGGCCCAGAGCCCGGTGACGCGCCACTGCACGAGGTTGGGGTCATCGCCATACCGCGTCGCCGCGCGCGTCACCAGGTCGCGGGCGGCGGCCTGAGCCGACGCCGACCAGAACGCGGGGAAGGTCTCGCCACTGATCGTGAGGACCTCGCCGGGGGGCAGACCGGCGAGGACGTACTCGGGCATCCCGTTGTCGCGCACGCCGTAGACGAGCATCCCGTTCCACGGCTTGCCGGCTGCTCCGGCCGCGGCGCGCGCGGTGTCGAAGACCCCGAAGTTGAAGGCCACCCCGTCGGTGGTCACATCGCTCCACCGGGCAAAGACCGAGATCCCGTCGATCAAGGGCGAGGCCAGTGCTTCATCCATGCTGGCCCGCGTCGTGCCGGTCCCGAACCACGCGATATTGCCGACGAGGCCGCGGGCCGCCGGGGCGGGCCGGGTCTCGAGGTTGAGGGTTGCGGGTGGCGAGGGGTTGCCCGCCGCGTCGACGGCAACGACCTGGACCGCATACGGCGTGCCCGGGGTGAGTCCTTCGACGCTCAGGCTGGGTGCCGGCACCTCGTGCAGCGCGCCGCCCACCGTGACCCGATAGCCGACCACACCCACATTGTCGGTGACCGGCGGCCAGGTGACGGTGAGCGCCGTGCTGCCGGCGCGGGCCGTCAGGGCCGTTGGGGTGGCCGGTGGCGTGCTGTCCGCGGTCGTGGGCAGGGCCTTGGTGCGGAAGGTCAGGCTGGTGGCCACGGAGACATTGCCGGCCAGGTCGCGTGCCGTCACTCGCACCGTGTAGTAGGTCGCCGGCGTCAGCCCAGAAACGGCGAGGGTGCCCGGTTGCGCGGTCCACAGGTTTTGCCGGGCGACATTGACGCTGTAGCGCCACACCGCTCGGTCATCGCTCGATCCGCCCACGGTGATTGCGACCTGCTGCGCGCCGGGCACGACCGAAACGGTGGGTGCGCTCGGTGCCTGCGTATCCGGCGGCACCAGGGTGCGGGCGGATACGGACCCCGGGGCCGAGACATTGCCGGCCGCGTCGATCGCGACCACGGTGAGGGTGATGGTGGTGCCCTCGGCGAGCCCGGTGAGGGTGGCCGTGGTGTCGGCCACCGTGACACTGCGCGCGCCCCCCGTGACGCGGTAGGCCGTGACCCCGACATCGTCGGTGGCAGCGTTCCAGCTCACCGTGACGCTGCTCGTGCTCTGGCCGCTCGCCGTCAAACCGGTCGGCGCGCTCGGGGCGCTCACGTCGGGTGGCGGCAGGGTTGTGAACTCACCGGTGGCCGCATCGGAGAGATTGCCCGCCGCATCGAGTGCGTGCACGGTGACGGGGTATGCCGTCTGCGGGCTCAGTCCGGTCACCGACACCGTGGTCGTCGTGGTCGTGAAGCTCTGGTCGCCGACACTCACCTGGTAGCCGGTGACGCCGCGATCATCGCCCGCGGCCGGCCAGCTCAGCTCCGCGCTGTCATGGCCCGGGGTGGCCTCGGGCGCCCCCGGCGCGGTCGGCGGTGTGGTGTCCGGCGGGATCAGGGTGCGGGTGCCGGCGGTGACGGCACTGGATGCGTTGCCTGAGGTGTCCACGGCCGTGACGCTGAGGACGTATGCCGTATCCGGGCTCAGCCCGGTCACGGTCGCCGAGGTCGAGGTGACGGAAAGCGGGGCCTGGCCAGGAATCGTGACGCGGTAGTGTGCCACGGCCTTGTTGTCGGTGGCCGCGGACCAGGTCGCCGTCACCTCGGTGAAGCCAGGAGTGAGCAGCAGGCCGCTGGGTGGCGTCGGCGGGGTGGTGTCCGGGGGCGGGGCGGTGCGCACGCTCAGGAGCGCCGGTGCCGAGCGGTTCCCCGCAGCGTCCGTGGCCACGACGCTGACGGGGTAGCTGGTGTCCGGTGCGAGGGGGGTCACCAGGGCCGAGGTGCCGGTCACGGTGAATGAGCGGCCGGCGGCAGCGACGACATACCCGGTGACGGCGACATTGTCGGTGGCCGGCGCCCAGCTGAGGGTGGCCGAGGTCGCGGTGGCGGTCGCCGTCAGTGCGCCGGGCGTGCTGGGCGGTGTGGTGTCCGGCGGGATCACCAGGGTGCGGAAGCTGACACTGGCTGCGCTCGACTTGTTGCCCGCCGCGTCGACGGCCCGCACGGTTGCGGTGTATGCCGTGTTCGGGGTCAGGCTGCCGATCCACGCCTTGGGCGTGGTTGGACGCTTGATCTGACCGGCGACCGTGACCAGGTAGTACTTCACCCCGACGTTGTCGCGGGAGGCCGCCCACGTCAGGGTGGCGCCATAGGTCGCCGGTACCGCCGCGAGGGCTGTGGGCGCGGTCGGCGGGCGGGTGTCCGCCGCGGCCGACGAGAGCGACGGCGCGGCCAGTGCCAGCGCGGCCACGATCAGGGCGATGAGCCACCGGTAGGGGCCGAGGCGGGGCATGGTGGGGTCCTTCGAGTGCCAGGCGCCCGGGCGGGATACCAGGTGCAGCAGAGGAAGATTACCGATCAGTAGGCCCGTGGCCAAGCCCCAGATCGAGGGCCGGGCCGAGGGTGGTCGTGGGCGCTCGTCGCACCCGCGCCCGACGCGGCCCAGACTGGTGCCATGATGGCGCTGATCCGGGCGCTGCTCGACGTCATTGTTCCCGTCATCCTGGTCGCTGGTGTCGGGGCGATTTTGGGCCGCGCCTTCACCCTTGACCGCTCCACGATCACCAAGGTCGCGCTCAATGCCCTGACCCCCGCGCTGGCCCTGCAGACCATGCTCACCACCCAGGTCTCGGGGCGGGTGGGGATGCTCCTGGCGCTCGCCTTCGTGGTGCTCACCGCGATCGCCGCCCTTCTCGGCTGGATCGGGAGCGTCGGGAGCCCCGGCCGCACGCGCCGCTCGGCGGCCGTGGCCGTCGCCATCGGCAACAACGGCAACATGGGCCTGCCCATCGGCCTGTTCGCCCTGGGCCAGCAGGGTCTGGATCAGAGCGTCTTGATCTTCGTGTTGTCGGTGATCATGACCTTCGTGCTGGCGCCCCTGCTCTTTGGTGCGCACGAGGGATGGCGCGCCGCGATCCGCGGCATGCTGCGGCTGCCCACCCTGTGGGCGTTGGCCCTCGGTGGCGGGATCCGGCTCGCCGGGATCGAGGTGCCGACCGGGATCGGTCGCGGCATTGAGTTGTTGGCCGCGGCCACCTTGCCGATGATCCTGCTCACCCTTGGGATCCAGCTCGGCTCGACCGGGCGGGTCCGCCTGACCCGCCCCGTGGTGATCTCCGCGCTGCTGCGGGTGGCCGTCTTGCCGACGATCGCCTTGCCCCTGGGCTATGCACTCGGCCTGCGGGAGACCCCCTTGCAGGCCTTCGTGCTCTCCGCCGCGATGCCTACCGCCGTCAATGCCTACATCCTGGCCAGCGAGTATGACGGTGACGTCACCTTCGTCGCGCACACCGTCACCGTCACCACCGTCGCCTCCTTCCTCGGCGCGGCCGTCGTGACCGCGTTGTTGCCCTGGATCGGCGCGCTCGGGTGACGTCGGTGCCCGCCGCCGGATCGCCGGCGCCGGCGCTGCGGTGTGGGGTCGGACACGCGCCCGCCGTCCTGGTTAGGGTTGCGGTGTGATCGACGAGCGCCGCGAGGTGGCCGTGGCCGAGTGGGTCGCGGTCGCCACCGATGCCCGCGACAGCGGTTTCGGCTATTTCGACTGGCTCAGTGCCGTCGATCGCACCAGCGACGACCCGGCCGGATTCGACGTAGTGCTGCACCTGCTCGATATCACCACGGCGCGCGCGCTGCGTGGCTTGCTCATCAGCGCCCGACTGCCGACCGGGGCGCACCTGCCCAGCGTGACCGGCGTCTTTGCCGGCGCCGCCTGGCACGAGCGGGAAACCCACGAGATGTTCGGCATCGAGATCACCGGCTTCGATGACGGCACCGGGCTCGGGCTACGCCCGCTGCTGCTACCCGACGGTTTCGAGGGTCACCCGCTGCGCAAGGACTTCTATCTCACGGCCCGGGTGAGCAAGGACTGGCCCGGTGCCAAGGAGCCGGGCGCACCGCATACGGGCGGGCCGGCGCGACGCAAGATGCAGCCGCCGGGGATCCCCCCACCGGAATGGGGTCCCCGATGGGAGCACTAGAGATCGTGCTGCGCGCGGCCGCGGCGCTCGCCATGCTGCTCGTGCTGCCGCTGCTGGTCGGGCAGACCGAGCACAAGGTGATGGCCCACATGCAGGGGCGGCTGGGGCCGATGTATGCCGGCGGCTACCACGGGTGGGCGCAGCTGGTCGCCGACGGGGTCAAGTTCGTCCAGAAGGAGGACATCATTCCGGCGGCTGCGGATCGCCGTGTCTTCAAGCTCGCGCCGGCGCTGGCGATGATTCCGTACCTGTTGGCGCTGGCCGCGATCCCGCTGCACCCCGGGTATGCCGCGATCGACGCCCCCGCCAGCCTGGTCTTCGTGCTGGCTGCCACGAGCGTCGGCGTCCTTGGCACGCTGATGGCCGGGTGGGCCAGCGCCAACAAGTACGCCCTGCTGGGGGCGATGCGTTCGGCGGCGCAATTGCTGTCCTACGAGTTGCCCATGGTGCTGGCGGTCGCCTCCGTCGCCCTCGCCGCGGGAACCTTGTCGCTCGGCGAGATTGTCGAGGCCTGGTCGCCGTGGTGGCTGCTGTGGCAGCTGCCCGGCGCCGTCGTCTTCCTCACGGCTGCGGTTGCGGAGTTGCAGCGCCCGCCCTTCGATATGCCCGTGGCGGACTCCGAGATCGTCTTCGGCCCGTACACCGAATACACCGGCCTGCGGTTCGCCCTGTTTCTGCTCAGCGAGTATGCCGGGATCGTCATGTTCTCGCTCCTCTTCGCCGTCCTCTATCTCGGCGGCTGGCGGGGTCCCCTCGCGGACTGGCTCGGGTGGGCGTGGACGCTCGGCAAGGGATTCCTGGTTGCCCTGCTGCTGATCTGGCTGCGGGTGTCCTGGCCCCGGCTGCGCGAAGACCAACTGCAGCGCCTGGCGTGGCTGTGGCTCGTTCCGATCGCCTTGGTGCAGTTGGCGATCACGGCAGTTGCGGTGGTGAGCTGAGTGAGTGATGGAAACGGCATGATCCCGGGCCTGGTCAAGGGGCTGGCCACGACCGCTCGCACCCTGACCCGGCGCACCCACGTCCAGGAGTATCCCGATCACCGACCCGAGTTGCCGCCGCGCAGCCGGGGGGTCATCGCGCTGCTGGAGGAGAATTGCACGTCCTGCATGTTGTGCGCCCGCGAGTGCCCGGACTGGTGCATCTATATCGATGCCCACAAGGAGACCATCCCCGCCACGACCCCCGGGGGGCGTGAGCGCCAGCGCAACGTCTTGGATCGCTTCGCCATCGACTTCTCGCTGTGCATGTATTGCGGGATCTGTATTGAGGTATGCCCGTTCGACGCCCTTTTTTGGTCGCCGCAGTTCGAGTATGCGGAGACCGACATTCGCGACCTGCTGCACGAGAAGCAGCGTCTCGGTGGGTGGATGGAGAGCGTCCCGCCGCCGCCGGCACCGGACCCCGGTGCGCCGCCGGTTGCCGAGGTCATGGCCCAGCGGGCCCCGGTTCGCGGGGCTCCCCGGGTCGGCCTGGCCGCGGGGGGACGCGCCGGTTCCGAGCGGACCGCCCCCGAACGCCAAGGGGTGCGGCGCCCTCCATCGGGCTCGGCCGCGCCACCTGCGCCGGCCGCGTCACCGAAACCACCAGCCCAGGCCACCGAGGGCGAGGAATGACCAGCCTCGATATCGCCTTCCTGGCCACGGGCGCGGTGACGATTGCCGCTGCCCTGCTCGCCGTGACCACCCGGCAGCTGCTGCACGCCGCGTTGTGGCTGGTGCTCAGCCTCGGCGGTCTCGCCGGCTGCTATCTGGTGCTCGGCGCCGAGCTGGTAGCCCTGGTGCAGGTCCTGGTCTATGTCGGCGCCGTCGTAGTGCTCGTGATCTTTGCGCTCATGCTCACCAGGGCCCCGATCGGTCCCAGCGCGGCACACACCACCACGCGTCTGCACCGGGTGCTCGCCGCGGGGCTTGGCGCCGGGGTGAGTGCGCTGCTGCTCGCCGTGCTCCTCCCGCTGGCGGGTGGGAATCCGCGGGAGCGCACACCGGTGGACTCCACGGCCATTGCCGGTGAACTCTTCGGCACCTGGGTCTGGCCGTTCGAGGCGCTCTCGCTGCTCCTCCTGGTCGCCCTCATCGGCGCCTTTGCCGTCGCGCGCCTGGCGGGTACCTCCGACCCCTCGGCACCGCAGGCTCCCGTGGCGGGAGGGGCGCCGTGATCCACCTGGCCCTGCCGTATGCCGTCGCGGCGGCCCTGATCGGTATCGGCACCTATGGGGTCCTGGCCCGGCGCAACGCCGTGCTCGTATTGGTCGGCATCGAGTTGATGCTGGGAGGCGCCGGGTTGCTGCTCGTCACCGCGGGGTCCGTCGGCGGCGACCGCTGGCAGGCCGGCAATGTGCTCACCCTCTTCGTGATCACCATTGCGGCGGCCGAGGTGGTGCTGGCGCTCGCCGTCATCGTCGGCGTCTATCGCCGCCGCGGCCGGATCGACCTCACCGACGCTCGGGATGGCACCGACCCTCGTGATGGCACCGACCCTCGTGATGGAACTGACCCCCGTGATGGCACTGACCCCGAGGATGCGAGCGACCCCGATCCCGCGGACGAGGTTCCGGCGCGCGCCGCAAGGGGCGAGCGGTGACGGCCCCGGCATACCTCGCCCTGGCCTTGGCCGTCCTGGCGGCCGGTGCGCCACTGGTCCTGCTGGTTGGCCTGTTCGACCGGCGGGCGGCCTCGGGGGTGGCGACCCTGGCGGCCGCGGCCGCGGCGGCCCTGGCCGTTTCGGCGCTCGGGGCGGCTCACGGGTCCCGGGAACTGCCGGTGCTGCGCACCCTGCCACCCGGGATCGACGACGGATTCGGCGTGGCCTTCCCGAGCCGGATCGCGAGCACCCCGACGACGCTGGCCATCGCGTTGACCGTGCTGGGCGTGGTCCTCGCGGTGCAGGTCTATGCGGGCTGGTACCTGCGATCGGATCAGCGCCAGCCGGCCTTCATGGCGACGGTCAGCCTGTTCGCCGCCGCGATGCTCCTGCTGGTCACCTCGCGCGACCTGGTTCTGACCCTGGTGGGTTGGGAGGTGATGGGGTGGTGCTCCTATCTGCTCATCGGCCACTGGAGCGGGCGTGAGCGGCCGCGCCGCGCGGCATACAAGGCCTTCCTGGTCACCCGGTTTGCCGACGCCGCCTTCGTCATCGGTGTCGTCGCGCTGATCGCGATCGCGGGCTCCAGTGATATCGACGCGGTCAACCTGGCCGCCACGTCGTCCAGCGCCCTGACCGTGGCCATGATCGCCCTGGTGATCGGCGTGCTCGGCAAGTCGGCGCAAATCCCGTTCCAGGACTGGCTGGTCGATGCCATGGAGGGCCCGACACCGGCGTCCGCGCTGATCCACGCGGCGACGATGGTCGCCGCGGGCACCTGGGTGCTCAGCCAACTCGCACCGGCCGTCCACGCCGCGCCCGGCGCCGCGTGGGTGCTGGCGATCAGCGTGGCCGCGACCATGGTGTGTGCCGCGTTCACGGCCTTCTTCCAAAGCGACGTCAAGCGCATCCTGGCCTGGTCCACGATCTCCCAGATCGCGGTGATGCTGAGCCCGCTCGCGGTGGCCCAGACCGCGGACGCGGGCGGTGCCGCGGCCACCGGGCACCTGTTCTCGCATGCGATCTTCAAGGCCCTGCTGTTCCTGGTGGTTGGGTGGCTTGCGGTGCTCGCCGGGTCGACGGCGGCGCGCGATCTGAGCGGCATCGGCGTCGAGTCGGCCTTCGCCCGCGGGGTGTGGGGACTGGGACTGATCTCCCTGGCAGGCGTCCCGCTGACCGTCGGCGGCATCTCCAAGGAGCACGTCATCGATAGCGCGTCCTGGGCGCATGGGGGCGAGCCGGGCCTACGGCAAGGCATCGTGAGTGTGGCGCTCTTGCTCACGGTTGCGTTGACGGCGGCCTATGCCACCCGCGCCTACGAAATCGTGGCCGGGCGCGGCGCTGCCCACCCTTCGTCCCACACCTCCGCCCCGGGCGGGGCGGAGCACCGCGCCGAGGGCGAGCACGCAGGCGCCGCTGGACCGGCGGTCCTGGTCGTGCTCGCGTTGCTGGCCGCCGCCACCCTGGCCGCGGGACTGGTCTTCCTGCTCGGCCCCCTGGACCCCGGCGCGGTGAACGTGGCGCTGCTGGCCCTGTCGGTGCTCCTGATCGGGGTCGGGGTCCTGGTGGGCTGGTACCTGCGCCCCGACGACGCCCGCCCCCCGGCCCGGATGGCGACCCTGGCCGACCGCGGGTTCGGCGCGGACACCGCATACGTGGCGCTGGTCGCCACCCCGGTGCTCGCGCTGGCGCGAGCGGTCGCCTATCTGGATCGCGAGGTCATCGAGACGTATGTCCGGGGCGCCGGAGTGGGCGCGAGCCTCACGGGCCGGTTCGCCGCCCACAGCCACCGTCTGGAGCGGGTGGCGAGCGACCTGATCTGGGTGGTCCTGGGGTTGCTCGCGGTCGCGGGGGTGGCGTTGTGGGGCTGATCCTGACGGCGCTCCTGCTGCCCGCCCTGGTGGGTAGCGTCCTGATCCTGGGGGCGCACCGGCTCCCGGCGCGGGCGGCGGGCGGCCTGGCGCTGCTCGCCAGCGCGGGCGCCCTCGTGGCGACCATCGCCGCCATCGGGACCGGCGCGCGGATTGCCCGCGAGTGGATCCCGGAACTCGGTTTCACCTGGATCTTCTTCAGCGATCAGATCAGCGCGCCGCTGCTCCTGTTGACGGCCGGGATCACGCTGCTCGTCGTGGTTCACGGCCTGCGCCACCGCCCGGCCGGCGGCCCCGCGGGGCTGTATTTCGGTCTCATTCTGCTGATCGACTGCGGCGCCCTGGCGACCTTTTGGACCGGCGACCTGATCGTCTTCTTCATCGCCTTCGAAGTCGTCCTGGTCCCCATGTGGGTGCTGATCCACCGGTTCGGCGATGCTCACGACCCGGGCGCGCGCCGCGAGGCGGCCATCCGGTTCGTGCTCTTCACGGCGCTCGGCTCGAGCCTGATGCTCGCCGGGATCCTCACGCTCGTGAGCGCCAGCGACTCCTCCGCCATGGGCTCGATCCTGAGCTCTGGCCTCTCCAGCGACACTCAGATGGTGGCGGCCGGGCTCCTGGTCCTGGGGTTGGCGGTCAAGGTGCCGATCTTTCCGCTGCATTCCTGGCTGCCGCCAGCGCACACGATCGCCCCGACCGGGGGCTCGGTTCTGCTCGCCGCCATCCTGCTCAAGATGGGCACCTACGGCCTCATTCGCCTGCCGATGGCGCTGACCCCCGACGGGTTCGCGCGGGTGGCCCCCGTGCTGGCGATGTTCGGGGTCGTCGGCATCGTCTGGGGCGCCCTGGTGTGCCTGGTCGAGCGGGATCTCAAGCGGCTGATCGCCTATTCCTCGGTGGCCCACATGGGGTTCGTCGCCTTGGCGCTGGGCACCAACTCGGCGCTCGGCCTGCAGGCGGCCCTCGTGGCCAATGTGGCCCACGGTTTGATCTCGGCCCTGCTCTTCTTCGTGGTCGGAGGGCTCAAGGAGCGTTGGGGCAGCGTCGATCTCGGGCAGTTGCGCCCGGCCCTGCGCGAGACCTGGCCGGCCTTGGGATTCGCGCTGATGGTGGGTCTGGCGGGCAGTCTGGCACTGCCGGGGTTGGCGAGTTTTTGGGGCGAGTTCCTGGCCATCACCGCGGCCTGGCAACCGCCGCCGTCTCCAGCCGGGCTCCCGGCCGCCGGTGGTCTCCTCGAGCAGGTGGGGTGGTTCGCCTATGTGCCGCCCGGGCCGGTCAGTGCGGGATTGCTTCGCGGCCTCGCCGTCCTCGCGGCCCTGGGAGCGGTGCTCGCCGCGGCCTACAGCCTGCGGGTGGCCCGACTGGTCTGGATGGGTGATCCGGCCCCCCGCGATCGCGACGGTGACGCCACGGGCACCGAACTCTTCGTGATCGTGGTGCTCGTGGTCGCGATCGTGGTCCTCGGGCTCCTGCCCTATCTCGTCTACCCGGGCAGCTCTGTGATGGTGGCTGGCCTATGACACCGAACCTGGTCACCATCGACTGGCTGGTGCTGGCGCCCGTGCTGGCCCCCGCCCTCGGGGCGCTGGTAGTGCTGCTCGCCGATGCCCTCGCCCCCCGGGCCCGCGGGGCGCACCTGGTCATCGCCCTCATGGCACTCGGCGCCGGCCTCGGTGCCCTGCCGTATGCCGTGACCACCGCCACCCCCGCCCGCACCCTGTGCCTGACCGGGCCGCAGGCGCGCTGCTTCTACGAGAGCGGACCGTGGGGTCTCGGGCTGCAGGCGCTGGCCCTCGGGGGCGCGCTACTCGTGCTGCTCATGCTCGGCCCCGGGACCCGGCACCTGGACCGAGCCCAACGCGGGGGACCGGCGGTCACGGTCGCCCTGGTGCTGACGGCAACGGCCGGCGCGGTCATGGTCCCCGCCGCGCGTGACCTGCCGGCCTGGCTGGTGGCGATCGAGTTGGCCACCCTGCCCGCCGTGGCGCTCGTCGCGCTATCGCGTGGGCGGGGGGCGGAGGGCGGCGCCCTGGCACTGCTCATGGTCGCGCTGACCTCCTTCGCCTTCCTGGCCGTGGGGGTCAGCTTGTGGCTGCTCGCCACCGGTGACGCGACCTTCGCGACCGACACCCTGCGGACCGCGTTCGACGACCCAGCACGGCACCGCGCGCTGCTCTTGGCGATCCTGTTCCTGCTGGCCGGGCTCGGGTTCAAACTCTCGGCGGTCCCCTTTCACATGTGGACCCCGCAGGCCTTCGTCGTTGCCGACGAACCGGTGGCGGCCTTCCTGGCCACCGTGTCCAAGGCGGCTGCCCTCGGGGCCGCCATCGTGATGCTTGCCCCGCTCATCGCGCTCAACGCCGCCGACGACCCACGCGCACAGTCGATCCGGCTCGTCCTCGGCGTCCTCGCCGTGGCCTCGATGACGTTGGGCAATGTGGTCGCGCTTCGGGCCGACGATCCCGTGCGGCTGCTCGCCTGGTCAACGATCGCCCAGGCCGGTTGGGTACTCCTTCCGCTGGCCATGCTCACCCCCACGGCGGTGAGTGCCTCCGTCGCCTACCTCCTGGCGTATGCCGTCGGCACCCTCGCCGTCTTCGCCGTCGCCGCGGCGGTGCACAGCGCCAGCGAGGGGGCGGGGGAACGCTCGCTCACGGCATACGCGGGGCTGGCGCGCCGCAGTCCCTTGCTCGCGCTCGTCCTGGGGCTGGGCCTGCTGACGCTGGCCGGGCTGCCGCCCGCCGTGATCGGTGTGGTCGCCAAAGTCGTTGCGCTGCAACCCGTCGTCGCGGCCGGGCAGTGGTGGCTGGTGGCCGCGGCGGTGGTCAACATCGTCGTCGGTATCGCCGTCTACTTGCGCTGGCTGTTGGTGGTGATCCGGCCGGGCGAGGCTGCCGGCGCCACCCGAGTGCCGGTGCGCCTCGACCCGGGGTTGCGGGTTGCCCTGGCCCTCCTCGCGAGCGCGCTCCTCGTGCTCAGCCTGGCCCCCGGACTGCTCATCGGCTTCGTGCGCTGAGCCGGGACCTGGCCGGTCGCAGCGCTGGCCGCGGCGGGTGCGGGGCCGGTCGCGGCGGGCGGGTGGCCGTCATACCCCCGCCTCTCGATGCGTGGCCCTTAGGCTACGGCCAGGCGGGAACGAAAGCCGCCGCCACCGGCGTTGGAGGGCATATGCACAACCACTTCAACGGGCTGAAGACCGCGGGTCTCTTCGCTCTGATCTGGGTCCTGCTCCTGGGCCTGGGTTCGCTCATCGGCGGCGGCCGGTACATCTGGCTCTTCGCGCTCATCGGGCTCGCCACGACGTTCTACTCCTACTGGAACTCCGACAAGCTGGCCATCCGGGCCATGCGCGCGTACCCGGTCAGCGAGGCCCAGGCCCCGGTGATGTATCGGATCGTGCGCGAACTGTCCACCGCCGCAGGCAAGCCCATGCCCGCCCTCTACATTTCCCCCACGCCGGCCCCCAACGCCTTCGCCACCGGGCGCAGCCCCGACCACGCCGCGGTGTGTTGCACCGAGGGGATCCTCACCCTGCTCGACGAACGTGAACTGCGCGGGGTGCTGGGCCACGAACTGATGCATGTCTACAACCGCGACATCTTGACCGGCTCGGTGGCGGCGGCCATCGCCGGCCTGATCACCTCGGTGGCACAGATGGCGATGTTCTTCGGGGGCGGTTCGGACGAGGATCGCCCGAACCCGCTCGCCTTGCTGGGTATGGCGCTGCTCGCGCCCTTTGCGGCGATGGTTATCCAGATGGCGATCAGCCGGACCCGCGAGTATGACGCGGACGAGGACGGCGCCAAGCTCACCGGGGACCCGCTGGCGCTGGCGTCGGCCTTGCGGAAGTTGGAACTGGGCACCCGCCGGGCGCCCCTGGCTCCGACCCCCCAGGTCGTGGGCGCGTCGCACATGATGATTGCCAACCCCTTCCGCGCCCAGGATGTCTCGCGCTTCTTTGCCACCCACCCGCCGATGGGCGAGCGGGTCGCGCGCCTGGAAGCGATGGCCAGCGGGCGGCACGGCCGCTGATCACCGCACCGCCCCGGATTGCGCACTCCGCCACGGAGGGTCACGAAACCGGGCAAGATAACTGGCGATGCCCAGCCTGACCCGCACCGAGGCGCAGCAGCGCGCCGCCGCCATCCGCGTGACCCGGATGGCCATCCGGCTCGATCTCGACCAGGGCAGTGAGCACTTCGGCTCGCGCACCGAGATCCACTTCGACGCGACCGGCACCGAGACCTTCGTGGAGTTGCGGGCCATCGCGGTAGCGCGTCTCGAGCTCAACGGGGCCCCCCTCGATCCCGACGAGATCCAGGACGGGCGGCTCGCGCTGCGCGCATTGGCCCCCCACAATGTGCTCCACGTTGAGGCGACGATGGCCTATAGCCACGACGGGCAGGGGTTGCACCGCAGTATCGACCCGGCCGATGGTGAGGCCTACGTCTACGGGCATCTCTTTCTCGACGCGGCCCCGAGCGTCTTCGCCTGCTTCGACCAGCCAGACCTCAAAGCGCCGTATGAGGTGTGGGTGCGCGCCCCCGCGCACTGGCGGGTCCTCGGCAATGGGGCGGCGACCCGCGCGGCGGACGGGAGCTGGCACCTGGCGCCGACCGCGCCCTTGGCGACCTACTTCGTGACGGTGTGCGCGGGCCCGTGGGCCAGTGTGGAACGCGAGCACGACGGTATTCGGCTCGGGGTGCACGCACGGGCTTCACTGCGGGGGCCGCTGGAGCGCCAGGCGGGGGAGCTGCTGTCCGTCACGGCCGCCTGCTTCGACTATTACCACGACGTTTTCGGGATCCGCTACCCGTTCGGGGACTATCACCAGGTCTTCTGCCCCGAGTTCAACGCCGGCGCGATGGAGAACCCGGGCTGCGTGACGATCCGCGACGCCTTCCTCTTCCGGGGGGCGGCGACCCACGACGAACTGCTGACCCGAACCAACACCATTGCCCACGAGTTGGCGCACATGTGGTTCGGGAACTTGGTGACCATGACGTGGTGGGACGACCTGTGGCTCAACGAGTCGTTCGCCGAGTACCTCGCCCACCGGGCCTGCGTCGCCGTCACCGACTTCACCGATGCGTGGGTCGACTCGACGATGGCGCGCAAGCTGTGGGGCCACACCGCCGAGCGGTCCCCCTCGAACCACCCCGTCGCCGGCACGCCGGCGTTGGACGCCCAGGCCGCGCTCAACAACTTCGACGGCATCTCCTACGCCAAGGGCAGCGCCGTTCTCCGGCAGCTCATCACCCACATCGGCGACGAGGCCTTCGTCGCGGGGGTCCGGGCCTACCTGCACCGGCACCGCTTCGGCAATGGCGACCTGGCCGACTTCCTGCACACCATGGAGGCGGCCTCGGGGCTGGCCCTGGGTGACTGGAGCAGTGCGTGGCTGCAAAGCCCGGGGATCGACTCACTACACGTGCATCAGGACACCGGCCGGGTCACGCGGATCCCGCCCGCGGGATACCCGAAGGTGAGCCGACCGCATACCTTCGATGTGGCCGGCTTCACCGGTGGCCGGGAGGTCTTCCGCGTCGGCGGAACCCTCGAGCGCAGCACCCGCAAATGGCCCGAGTTGCTGACTGCCGAGCGCGCCGAGATCGTCCTGCCCAATGCCTCCGACCTGACCTGGGCAGTCTCGGGGCTCGACCCGCAGACGCTGCGGGCCTTGCCTGAGGGGCTGGCGGAGATCCCGGATCCCCAGGCCCGGGCGGTCGCGTGGCTGGCCCTGATCGATGGCATGCACGAGGGCCGCGTCGACCCCCGGTTGGTGCTGCGCGCCGCGCGGTCGGCCTGGCCCCGGGAGCGCAATTCCTCGATCCTCAACCGGGTCGGGACCCACCTCGTGGGCCGCCTGATCCCGCTCTTCCTGCCGCCGCCGGAGCAGGGCGGCGCCGAAGCGCTGATGGCGGATGCCGCGCAGCGTATCTATCGCGATCCCTGTCTCTTATACACATCTGACGCTGCCGACGAATAGAGAGGTGTAGATCTCGGTGGTCGCCGTATC
>CALLZC010000058.1 GCA_937858995.1 uncultured Nostocoides sp. | reverse complement strand
TGATACGGCGACCACCGAGATCTACACCTCTCTATTCGTCGGCAGCGTCAGATGTGTATAAGAGACAGCCGACAACCGTCGCGGTACGCGCGAGAAGATGACCCGCTTGCGCAAGATCATTGCGCAGCGGATGGTCGAATCGCTCCAGGTCTCGGCGCAGCTCACCACCGTCGTCGAGGTCGACATGACCAAGGTGGCGCGCTTGCGCGACCGCGCCAAGGGCGACTTCGTGGCGCGCGAGGGGACCAAGCTGTCCTTCCTGCCGTTCATCGCCCTTGCCACGTGCGAGGCGCTGAAGGCGCACCCGGTGGTCAACGCCAGCATCGACGGCGACGACATCGACTATCACGGCAGCGAGAATCTGGCCATCGCGGTCGACACTCCCAAGGGGCTCATCGTTCCCGTCCTCAAGAACGCCGGCGACCTGAACATCGCCGGGTTGGCTCGCGGCATCGCCGACATCGCCGCCCGGACCCGGGACAACAAGATCACCCCCGACGAGCTGTCCGGCGGCACCTTCACGATCACCAACACCGGCAGCCGAGGCGCGCTCTTCGACACCCCGATCCTCAACCAGCCGCAGGTCGCGATGCTCGGAACCGGCGCCATTGTGCGCCGGCCGGTGGTGATCGATGCGGACGGGACCGAGACCATTGCGATTCGGTCGATGATGTATCTCGCGCTGTCTTACGACCACCGCATCGTCGATGGCGCGGACGCCGCTCGCTTCTTGACCACCGTCAAGGACCGCCTCGAAGAGGGTCGCTTCGAAGCTTCCCTCGGCCTCTGACCCCGACCGCGCTTGTGAGTCTCACGATTGGCGTCACCGGCGCGAGCGGGCTCATCGGCAGGTCGCTGACCAGCGCACTGCGGGAGCGCGGAGACCACGTCGTCGTCTTCGTTCGCCGGGCGCCTTCGGCACCGGATGAACGCGGGTGGGATCCCGCGGCAGAACGGCTGGACCCAACGGCGCTGAGCGATGTCGATGTGGTCGTCAACTTGGCGGGCAAGGGCATCGGTGATCGTCGCTGGAACACCGAGCACAAGACCGAGGTCTTGCGTTCCCGGGTCTCGGCCACCCGCACGGTGTGTGCGGCGATCGCGGCCAATGAGCGTCCCATCCGACTCGTCAACGCCTCCGCCGTGGGGTTCTACGGCGACCGCGGTGACGAGTTCCTCACCGAGGAGAGCCCGCCGGGCGTCGGTTTCCTGCCCGAACTGGTGGGGGCCTGGGAGGGTGCCGCCGCGGGCTTGCTCGACGATGGGCGCAGTGTTGTCTTCGCCCGCACGGGGCTGGTCATGACAGCCGGCGGTGGGGCGTTGCGTCCGCTCGTGCGCGCCACCAAGCTCGGCGTGGGTGGACCTCTCGGCTCGGGCCGCCAGTTCTGGCCGATCATCTCGATGCGCGACCAGGTGGGCGCTCTGATCCATCTCATCGATCGGCCCGACATCACCGGACCGGTGAACCTGGTCGGCGTGGAGCCCCCGCGCCAGCGCGAGGTGGCAAGCACCCTTGCCAAGCAACTGAAGCGGCCCAGCGTGCTCCCCGCACCCCGCCTGGGGCTGCGCCTCGTGGTGGGGCAGTTCGCGGACGATATCTTGGCCAGTCAACGCGTCCTGCCCGCGCGGCTGCAGAGCAGCGGTTTCGTTCACCGCGACAACACCTTGTCCGCCGTACTAACGTCAGCCCTCGCTAGCCGCTGACCTGTTTCTCCCACCGGGGGGTTCGCCGCCATGTCTCACACGCCCACTGCACCGCCGCGCCGCGCGCCAGCCACGCGCCGGCACCGAGTGCGCCTGGCCGCGTCGGTGTTCGCCGTGATCGGCGGGATCATCGCCGGCACCGGCGGGGCGCTCGCCGCCGGCGAGCATCGCTCACCAGCAGCCGAGCCGACCGGGTTGCCGCGCGCGACCGCGCCCACCGTGACCTTCACCGAGCCCACGCCGGGGGCCACCAGCACGCAGGGGCGGGTGGTCGTGCGTGGCCGCTATGCGTCCGGAACGCGGGTCACCGCGGTCACCGTCGTGGCCTGTCGGCCGAGCGGCCCGACGACGTGCAAGGACTATCTGCTGGCCTCCTCCAATGGGGCCTTCGCCAAACGATGGCGCGGTATGCCGACCCGGCTCGCGCCGGACTCGGTGGACGGACGCACCGGCTGGTTCTCTGTCGTCCTGACGGGTCTGCCCAGCGCCCGGCTGCGGGTCTTCGCCTTCGGCACCGACGCGGTGACCCCAAAGGGTCCATCGACCCAAGTCGACCTGGTCGTCAAGGGGGCGGCGGATCCGGCATACGTCAGCGTTCTCTTCGGCCGGGCGAACTGGGTGGCCGCGGGTGGGGCCGGTTGCACCAACCGGCCAAAGACCGCACGCACCCTCGAGCAGAATGCGATCGATCTGGCCGAGCACGGACTCTCCGGCGTGGCCCAGGTAGTGACCTCGCGCGTCGATGAAACCGAGCACTTGTGCCCGGACAACTTCGCGCTGGAAGCCTCCTGGCGCGACCTGGCCCGTCTGCGCGACACCTACGGATGGTCCCTGACCTCACAGACGCGCACCTACCCCAATCTGACGACGTTGAGCGATGAGGCAGTCGTCGCCGAGAGCTCGGCCAGCCTGCCGATCTTCACCAGCCATGGTCACGATCGCGCCTGGGGGTCCTTCGCCTACCCCAACAATCGGCAGGACGAACGGGTGCAGGCGATCGTCATGCGCTATTTCGGTTTTGGGCGGGTGTATTCGACGCTGCTCAACACGCGGGCCGAATCGAGCGTCTTCCCGTATCCGATGCGCACCTTGTCGGTCAATGGTGGTCGCTGCCGGAATCCGGAGCTGAGCTGCTACACGATGGATGTGGAGAACGACCGGATGACCACAAGCCCCGCGGCCATTGCCCGGGCCCTCAAGCCGGGACCGGGCAAGTGGGGCGTCGTGCAGTTTTATCGCATCGTCGAGGGCGTGGAGTCCAGCCAGGGCATGAGCTTGGCCTGGGATTGCTCGGCCGCGAACTGGCAGGACCGCTGGACCTCGCAACCGGAGCTCTACTGCCGATCCAGCCTTCTCGAGGCGCTCGCGTTACGCAACAAGAGCGCGACGGCGGTCGATCCCGCCGCGATGGCCCTGGCCTGGGGCCGTCGCCCCTGGGGCCGCTGACCTCGCGGTCATGCGCCGCTCTCCCCGGGGCCGCCCCCTTCCGTCAGTGCTGGGTGACCTCGAAGACCCGCCACCGGGCGCCGTCCCAGTCCACGACCATGAGGACGCGGGCCCCGGGGGCTGGCGGTACCGACGTCATGGAGCCGTCGGCGGCCTCGATGGTGAAGGCGCTCGAATCAATGACTGCCGCAATGGCAACGCGGTCGGACCCGCTTCCGCCCGGGCTGGATGCGCGTGCAGATCGCACCCGAAACTCCAAACCCGAGTAGTGCAATCCGGCGTCAATGGCCCGATCGAACGCCCGCCGGTCCGTCGTTGCCGCAGGCGAGTCGGGCGCGCTCACGCGGGCAAGCAGCAGCCGATCCAAGCTCTGCCAGGCCCGCGCACGCAGGTCCGAGAGGGCCTGCACGACGCGTAGGGGATCCTCCCGGGGGGCCTGCGCACCGGTCAACGGGTCGTCGACCCGAGGGCCCGCGCTCGCCGATTCGGTCACCCAAGCTGGCGTCGTCGCGGATGTGGCGTTCGGCACGGCTGCAGATGGATGGCCTTGCCCCGCAAGAGAACCCGCGCCCGCCACGGACCCCGAGGTGCTGCGGACTCCGGGGGTATGCGGCTCCGCTGACGCGGGCGTCCCCCGCGTCGTGGTCCCGCCCAAGGCCATCGCGACGAGAACTATGGCGCTGACAACGACCGCGATCAACACCAGGGGCAGGTAGCGGGCCGGCGTTCCCGCCACCCACTCCCAACCGGCCAGGATCCGGGGCCGCGCCCGAACCTCAACCGCGGCTGCGTGGCGCGGCTCGCGGCGGGCCAACCGGCGGCGCACGGCGACCGGCACCCCGGCCACCCGTGCAGCCCAGCGGCCCGTGGTTCCCCCGCGGCCCGTGGTTCCCCCGCGGCCCGTGGTTCCCCCGGGGCCCGGTAATGCCCGGCCGGACCAACCGGAGCGGCCGGACCGGGCTGAGCGGCCGGACCAAGCGGCAGGGGCCGACTCCGCCGTGGCCAGCGCACGCAACCGGAGCGCCAAATCGCCGCCATCGCGGGCCCAGTCACCCGGGATGGGAACCGGTCGCGGCTCAACCAGGGTGCTGATCCGCTCCCCCAGCGCCACGGCATCCAACCGCTGGCCAGCCACCAGCGCCTGCCGCAGCGTCCGCACCTGGTCGGCCAGCTCCCGTCGCGACGCGGCCTCCCGATCCAGGCCGAGCCGGGCCACGCCAGGGGTCGCCGCGCCGAGGTCACCCAGTAGTTCACCTGCGAGATCCAGCGCGCTGCGCACGGGCAGATCCGGATCGAGCGGCCCCGCGGGCCTGCCCAGGTCCCCCACGATCAGATCGCCCGTCGCGGTGACCCACACGGCCTCGGCCGTTACCCCCGGGTGCGGGATGCCGAGCTCGCGCAGGGAGGTCAGGACGCGCGCGACCCGGACAACCGCATACGCAATGGCATCGGCGGGCAGCGGCCCCAGGGCCGCAAGTTCGGCGAGCGTATGGCGTGGCGGGTCCACATACACGACGGCTACCGCATCCCCCAGGTGGAGAACCTCCCCGACGGGCAGCACGCCGGGGACAGCCGCCCCGGCCGTGGTGTCCCGCCCATCCGGCGTCGGGTACCCCGACACGCCGCTCCCCTCACCAGCCGCGGCGCTCCCCCCAAGAGCATCCAGGACGACCGCGACGCGCACCCCGTCCCGCTCCCGGGTGCCGATCATCCGACTCGGGAAGCCGGGCGTCATCCCCACGGGCCGCAGCCGATAACCCGCGATGCCGGTGACCATCGCCCCACCCCTTTGCAGTCCCCGGGTGTCGAGCAGACACCCGGTTCCCACCTTGCCCTACTCGCGCGCCGGCACCGGAGAGTTATCCACAGGCTCATCGGCGCGGGCCAGCCGCGAGGGCGCCCAAATCCGCGGGCCGATGTCATAGGCAAGGGCGGGCACCAGCAGCGAGCGCACGATGAGGGTGTCGAGCAAGACTCCGAAGGCGACGATGAACCCGATCTGCACCAGGAAGATCAGTGGCAGGACGGCCAACGACGAGAAGGTCGCTGCCAAGACGATCCCGGCCGAGGTGATGACGCCTCCGGTGACGGCTAGCCCGAGGAGAATGCCGGGTCGTGTGCCGCGCTGCATCGTTTCCTCGCGCACCCGGGTCATCAGGAAGATCGAATAGTCGATCCCCAATGCCACCAGGAAAACGAAGCCGTAGAGCGGGGTCGCGGGATCCGAGTTCGGGAAATCCAGCACGTGGTTGAAGACCAGCGCCGCCACCCCGATCGTCGTGGCGAAGGAGACGACATTGGCCACCACGAGCAACAGCGGCGCGACGAGCGAGCGCAGCAGGAGAGCAAGCACCAGGAAGATCACCACGAGGATCGCCGGGACGATGACCCGCAGGTCGCGTTCGGTGGCGTTCAGGACATCGAGCGCCACGGCCGTGCTGCCGCCGACGAGGGCCTCCGGCGACACGGCATCGAGGTCCGCACGCAGGCGTTCGACGACCTGATTGGCGGCGGGTGAGTCGGCAGGGACCGAGAGCGTTGCCGAGACGATGAGGGACCCGTCGACGGGCACGGGGGGCGCACCGGGGACCAGCCCGACATACGGCTCCTGCACTCCGTCCTCGGTGCGCAACCGCTCGACGACGGCATCGGCCTGTGCCGCGGGAACGATGATCTGCACCGGCGACCCCGACCCGGCCGGGAAGTGCCGCGCGAGCGCCTCGCCCCCGGCGACCGACGGCACATCCGTGAGGAAGAGATCGGAGGCCGAGACCCCATCCGCCTTGAAGGTCGGCAAGAAGGCAGCAAAGGCCAGCAGGCCGGCGAGAGTGAGCACCCAGGTACGCCGCGGGTGCTGCCCCACCAGACGCGCCACCCGGCCCCAGATGCCACGTCGCTTGAGCGCGTCGGCGAGGTGGCGGTGGTCCACCTTCGGGACCACCGGCCAGAAGACCCGGCGACCGATCAGCACCAGCACCGCGGGGAGGAAGGTCAACGACGCCGCCATGGCCCCGACGATTCCCAGCGCCCCGACCGGGCCAAGGCCCGAGGTGCTTCCCAGATCGGAGAGCATCAGGCAGAGCAGGCCGAGAATGACGGTGACCCCGCTGGCAACGATCGGCTCGACCGTGCCCCGCCAGGCGGATCGCATGGCCTGCCACGCCGATTCGGTGTCGTGGAGCGCCTCGCGATACCGGCTCACGAGCAGGAGCGCATAGTCGGTGGCGGCGCCGACGACCAGGATGAACAAGATGCCTTGGGACTGCCCCGACAGGTCGATCAGCTCGGCCTTGGCGAGCGGGAAGACGGCGAGGGCCGATAGAGACAGCCCGAAGATCGCGCTGATCAGGACGGCGAAGGGCAGAATCGGGCTGCGATAGACGACGAGCAGGATGAGCAAGACGACGCTGAGGGCGACCCCGAGCAGCACCCCGTCGATGCCCTCGAAGGCGGTGACGAAGTCGGCCAGCAAACCGCCCGGGCCGGCGAGGAAGCCGGTCAGCCCGGAGCCTTGCAATTCGCTCGAGAGGGCGCTGCGCAATTCCAGGGCGCTCTCATAGAGCGGGGTGGTCGAGTTGATGGTCACTTCGGCCTTGGCCGTGTCCAGGTTGAGGATGACCAGCAGCGCCTTGCCGTCGGCGCTCGGGATGGGTCCGGCGGTGGGGCTGCCGAGAAACTCGCCGATCGTGCGATCCGGGCCGAGCCCCGGCAAGGGGAGGCCTGGCAGCTTCTGGACCAGGGCAGCGGCGGCGCCCTGTTGGGCCGGCGTGATCGAAGCGTCAGATTCCAAAACCAACAGGTAGGGCAGGTCGTTGCGCGCGCTGGCCTTCTCGATGAACCGGGCCACCTCGGTGGATTCCGCGGCGGCCGGCACGAAGGAGGCGTTGTCGTTCTTTTGGACCTCCGCGAGCCGCCCAACGAGCGGGCCCCCGATGCCCGCGAGCACGAACCAGAGGAGGACCACGACGGCAGCGAGCACGCGTGGCCGGGCTCCCCGGCGATGGCTGCCACCCGGTGCGGCACCCGCCGGCGTCCGAACCCCCTCGTGCCGACCGTTCGTCATGACAGGCTCCCTGGCTCGGGGCTGGTCCCTGGCTCGGGGCTGGTCCCTGCCTCGGGGCTGGTCGCTGGCTCGGGGCTGGGACGGCCAGCCGAGAGGAGAAAGTCCAGGACCTCGGGCAATTGCGCGTCCCACAGCTCCCAGACGTGATCGCCCGGCGGATAGGAGGTCGTCACCTCGATGCCAGCACGCTGGGCGGCGGCCACGAAGTCGCGGACCATGGGATAGAGCCGGTCTTCGGTGCCGCAGCCAACCCACAAGGGTGGCGCGACCCCGGCCTGGACCAGGTGGAAGAGATCCTCCTCAGGCGCCACCGCCCCACCGAACACCTGCGCCTTCAGGGCAGCCCGGTCCGGCTCCTCGATGAGTTTGCGGACATCGACCGCGCCCGAGAGGGAGGCTGCCGCCGCATAGCGATCCGGGTGGGTCAGCGCCAGGCGCAGCGCGCCATAGCCACCCATCGACAGCCCCGCGACGTAGGTGTCCGCCGGATCGGTGGACACCCGGAAGAAGGCAGCCACCAACTGGGGCAGCTCCTCGCTGACGAAAGTCCAATACTGGTGGCCGTGACGCTCGTCCGCATAGAAACTGCGGCCGACGGCCGGCATCACCACGGCAAGCCCGCGCGCATCGGCATACCGCTCAACGGACGTATAGCGCACCCAGGCCGAGTGGTCGTCGGACAGTCCGTGCAGGAGATAGAGGACCGGGGGCGCACCCTCGCGGACAGCGGACGCTACCCCGACCTGGCTAGTGGTGGCCTGAGGCAAGACGACATGGATGGTCACCCCGAGCTGCAGGATCTCGGAGAAACAGTTGATCGTCGCCAACGCCATGCCGAAGCTCCCTGAGGCGAGGTAGTGGTAGGTCCGCCAAACCCTATCGAGCCGGGGAGACAACGGTTCCCGGACCGCATACGGTGCGGGTATGCGGTTGGATCACCTCGGCTTTGCCCCAGACCTCGTCGACTACCAGCAGGCCTGGGATTACCAGCGCGCCGTGCACGCTCGGGTGGTGGCCGGGCAGCAGAGCGACACCATCCTGCTGCTGGAGCATGCCGCCGTCTTCACGGCCGGCAAGCGGACCCTGCCTCTGGAACGGCCGATCGACGGCACCCCGGTCATCGACGTCGACCGCGGCGGCAAGATCACCTGGCACGGTCCCGGCCAACTCGTCGGGTATCCCATCGTGCGGCTGCCGACGCCGGTCGACGTGGTGGCACACGTGCGCCGGCTTGAGGAGGCGATGATCCGGATGTGCGCCGACTTCGAGGTGGCCGTGACCCGGATCGAGGGCCGCAGCGGCGTGTGGGTCGCTGCCGACGAGCGCGGTCCCGATCGCAAGCTGGGAGCGATCGGGGTCCGCGTCAGTCAGAACGTGACCATGCACGGGTTCGCCCTCAACGCCAACCCCGACCTGGCGTGGGCCGAGGTCATCATCCCGTGTGGCATTGCCGACGCGGGGGTCAGCTCGCTGACTCGCGAACTCGGCCGCGTGGTCACCGTGGCCGACCTGCTGCCGTATGCCGAGAAGCACCTGGTGGAGGTGCTGGGCCGATCCTGAGCCCCCTGGCTCAGGTCGCGCGGTGTCCGGGGCGGGGTTGGGGCGGGGCGGGCAGGGCCGACCGCATACTCAGCAGAGGTTGCGCTCAGACCCACACGTTGCATCATGTGGCCGTGACTGCAACCTCTGCTAGCAGAGGTTGCATCAGGGGGCGGACGTCTCACCCACGCCTCGGGCGCGCCGCGCGGGAGCGGGAGCGGGGCGGGAGCTGTCTCTTATACACATCTGACGC
>CALLZC010000057.1 GCA_937858995.1 uncultured Nostocoides sp. | reverse complement strand
TCGGAGATGTGTATAAGAGACAGGGCGCGGGCGCTGTGCGCTCACAGTGAACACCGGCCCGGGGCGGGATTGTTGCCAGTGGGGAGCGCGTTAGGGTCACCATGACACTTCCGCACGAGCGCACCGTCAGGACGGAGACAGGCGTGAGCAATCCGCGTGCCGCGGCCCCCGTAGGCCAGTTCGGCCTCGACGACCACATCTACCAGCGGCTGCTGAAGGAACGCATCATCTTCCTCGGCTCCGATGTCCGCGACGACAACGCCAATGCCATCTGTGCGCAGATGCTGCTGCTGGCCGCCGAGGATCCCAAGTCGGACATCTGGCTGTACATCAACAGCCCCGGCGGCTCGGTGACCGCCGGCATGGCGATCTTCGACACGATGAACTGGATCCCCAATGACGTGGCCACGGTCGCGATGGGGATGGCGGCCTCGATGGGACAGTTCCTTCTTTCGGCCGGCACCAAGGGCAAGCGTTACGCCACGCCGCACGCCCGCGTGATGATGCACCAGCCGTCGGGTGGCATCGGCGGGACGGCCTCGGACATCAAGATCCAGGCCGAGCAGATGCTCTTCATCAAGAAGCAGATGGCCGAACTCATCGCCCGGCATACCGGGCAGAGCCTCGAGCAGATCGAGACCGACTCCGATCGCGACCGGTGGTTCACTGCCGACGAGGCCAAGGCATACGGCTTTGTCGACCACGTCTTCACCAGTGCCGAGCAGGCCGGGACAGACGACAACCCGGTCACGGACTGACGCGGCATACGGACCGAAAAGGACATAAGACGATGACTTTCGACGGTATGACGGCCGGCCGCCGCCAGGTGCCCGCCCCCAGTAGCCGCTACATCCTTCCGCAGTTCGAGGAGCGCACGTCCTATGGGATGAAGCGCACGGACCCCTACACCAAGCTCTTCGAGGACCGGATCATCTTCCTCGGCGTGCAGGTCGATGACGCGTCCGCGGACGACATCATTGCCCAGCTCATCGTGCTCGAGAGCCAGGACCCCGAGCGCGACATCTTGATGTACATCAACAGCCCGGGCGGCTCGTTCACCGCGATGACCGCGATCTACGACACCATGCAGTACATCCGCCCCGATGTGCAGACCTTCGTGATCGGGCAGGCCGCGTCCGCGGCCGCGGTGCTCCTGGGCGCGGGCGCGCCGGGGAAGCGTTTCGCGCTCCCGAATGCCCGCGTTCTGATCCACCAGCCCATGCTCATGGGCGGTGACTACGGGCAGGCCTCCGACTTGGAGATCCAGGCCAAAGAGGTGCTGCGGATGCGTGATTGGCTCGAGGAGACCTGGGCCAAGCACTCGGGCCGCAGCGTCGAGCAGGTCCGTAAGGACATCGACCGTGACAACATCCTTTCGGCGCAAGAGGCCCTGGAATACGGCCTCATCGACGAGGTCCTGACCTCACGCAAGGCCTCCTTCGAGTCCTGATCGGATCCCTCGAACGCCGGCGACCACACGGGTCGCCGGCGTTCGGCATGTCCGGCCCGCCCGGCGCTGCGGCGCGAGCGGGGCGACTGGGGAGCGCCGAGGAACCGCTCGTGGGGCTGGTCGCACACACCCGGATTCGGCTCTGAGCGGAAAGACTCCTTCGTCCTCGACATGTCCGGTTCAATGGTCGTATCCGGACCCAGCGCGAGGTAGCGTCGGCCCGGAGGCGACCGGTCTGGGCTGGCCTTGTCGCAGTGGATCCGCAGGAAGGGCGAGGCAGACCTATGGCACGCGTTGGTGAGAGCGGCGACCTGTTGAAGTGCTCGTTCTGCGGCAAGAGCCAAAAGCAGGTCAAGAAGCTGATCGCGGGCCCCGGTGTCTACATCTGCGACGAGTGCATCGATCTGTGCAACGAGATCATCGAAGAGGAACTGGCCGAGTCCAGTGACCTCGGCTTCGACGAGCTGCCCAAGCCCAAGGAGATCTTCGATTTCCTGCAGACCTACATCATCGGCCAGGAGGCGGCTAAGAAGGCGTTGGCGGTCGCGGTCTACAACCACTACAAGCGGATCCAGGCGGGCGACGGTGGCGGGCGGCGCGAGGTCGATCACGTCGAGATCGCCAAGTCCAACATCCTGCTGATCGGGCCGACCGGCTGCGGCAAGACCTACCTGGCCCAGACCCTTGCCCGGATGCTCAATGTGCCCTTTGCCATCGCCGACGCGACCGCGCTGACCGAGGCCGGGTATGTCGGTGAGGATGTCGAGAACATCCTCCTCAAGCTCATCCAGGCCGCCGACTACGACGTCAAAAAGGCCGAGACAGGCATCATCTACATCGACGAGATCGACAAGATCGCCCGCAAGTCGGAGAACCCGTCCATCACCCGCGATGTCTCCGGCGAGGGGGTGCAACAGGCCCTGCTAAAGATCCTGGAGGGCACCACGGCAAGTGTGCCGCCGCAGGGTGGACGCAAGCACCCGCACCAGGAGTTCATCCAGATCGACACCACGAATGTGCTCTTCATCGTGGGTGGCGCCTTCGCGGGTCTGGAGAAGCTGATCGAGGCGCGCAACGGCAAGAAGGGGCTCGGCTTCGGCTCGGAGCTTCACGCCCCCAAGGATCTCTCCGAGTCGATGGGCGAGGTGATGCCCGAAGATCTGATGAAGTTCGGTCTCATCCCCGAATTCATCGGCCGTCTGCCGGTGATCACCACGGTCAGCGCCCTGGATCGCGAGGCCCTGGTGCGGATCCTGTCCGAACCCCGCAACGCCCTACAAAAGCAGTACGCCAAGATGTTCCAGCTCGACGGGGTCGAGTTGGAGTTCACCGATGAGGCGCTCGATGCGATTGCCGAGCAGGCCCTCAAGCGCGGCATCGGGGCGCGGGGGTTGCGCGCGATCATGGAAGAGGTCCTGATGCCCGTGATGTTCGATGTGCCCAGCGAGGACGACATCACCCGCGTCGTAGTGAGCCGCGAGACGGTCCTGGGCAATGTCTTGCCCACGATCGTTCGCCAAGAGCAGGCGGCACCGCGCAAGCGCGCCCCGCGCAAGCGCTCCGCCTGAAACCCGGGCACCCGAGTCTCAGGGTCGGGCCGGTGGCCACCGCATACCGATTGCACGCCGGCGATCCGGCGCCCCAACAGCAAAGCCAAGTCACCTGCGGATCGGCATGCCTGACGGTCGCGCGGATGCTGGTCGACCCGCTCTTCGCCCGCTGGATCGTGACCGGTGAGGGCCCGCGTCCGGGGGTGCGCGATGCGCCGACCCAGGCCCAGCGGTTCGCGGCCTACGAGCGGATCGTGCACCAACGCACCAATGGGCTGTATGCCGGCAACGGCCGGCTCAATCTCCCCTGGCCCAGACGGCTGGGCACTCCACCCTGGGGTGCCCAGAAGGAACTCGAGTTCGGTGCGGCACGGCGGGGCACGTCATACGCTGTCACGCTGCTGCGGCATAGCTCGCCCGCCGCCCTGGCCGTGCACTTCGAGCGCCTTCTGCACGTCGTCGCCGACGGCGAGCCGGCCCTGCTGTATGTCGGTGACGCGGCCCTGCCCCGGCATGTCGTGTTGATCCTGCCCGACAACGGCGTCGGCAACCTGGAGGTCTACGACCCCTATGCCGGCAGCGTCACCGAGCTCACCCGGGCCGCCTTCGCCAACCGGCGGGTGCATCTGGCGAACTGGGAACTCGCCTGGTTCAGCGTCGAGCCCACGGACCAGGCACGCGAGCGTGCCTTTGCTCTGCGACCCGGGGTGCTACCCGCCTAGCGGGCCAATCGAGTCAGCGGGCAGCGCGAGTCAGCGCGACGGGGGCGCCGACTCCGGGTGCTCGAACCAGCTGGTGTCGCCGGTCTTGGGCAGCCGGGCCGGGTAGCAGATCGTGTTCGTGGGCAGGCTCCCCGTGAAGAACCGGTAGGCGGACTTGAACCGGTCGCAGCGCCGGGTGGCCTCCGCCGAACTCCAGGCGAAGCCGATATTGCGGTTGACGCAGTGCATGTCGTGCGCGTCGGCGCACGCATTGGTGGTGGTGCGCGCGACGGTCCAATACCACCGGGCAATCGGCGCGCTATACGTCAGGCTCTTGGCGAGGTCGGGGTTGCCGAGCAGGTTGACGTCGAAGTAGGAGCCGGCCGCGGAGTAGTTGAAGTCATTGGTGAGTTGGATGTAGCCCCGACCGCGGTAGGTGAAGCTGCCACCCTGATCGGCGGCATACCGCATGGCCGACTCGCTGACCAGGGTGGCCAAGAACGCGGCTTTGCGCGCGGGGTTGGTGATCTGCCCCTTGACCATTTCGGCGTGCAGGCTCGGGAGGCCGGGTTCGACGGCGGACGGCTCCCCGACCCAGCCCGAACCGAACATCGTCACCAGGTCGGCGTGGTCGAAGTCCCCGGTGGGGCAGCTGACATTCTTGGGACCGGCGCTGAGGACCTTTTGGTCCCACCCGGTGGAGTCCACCGTCCCGATGAGGGCAATGTCGGCTCCGGAGCCATTGGTGCTGTCTCTTATACACATCTCCGAGCCCACGAGACGGACTCCTATCTCGTATGC
>CALLZC010000056.1 GCA_937858995.1 uncultured Nostocoides sp. | reverse complement strand
GGCCAGAGGTGAGTTCGTTGATGCGGTCCTTGAGGTTTTCGGTGCTGTAATTCACCGTCTCGTCAGCGCCGACTTTGCGGCACAGCTCCAGCTTGTCGTCCGACGAGGCGGCTGCAATCACCCGCGCGCCCATGGCCTTGCCGATCTCGATCGCCGAGATGCCGACGCCGCCGGCGGCACCCAGCACCACCAGGGTTTCGCCGGCCTTGAGGTGGCCGCAGTCCTTGAGGCCATGCAGCGAGGTGCAATAGGTCAGCAGCAACGCGGCGCCCATGTCGAAATCCATGCCCGCCGGCAGCGGCATGGCGCGCGCCGCATCGGCCAGGTGCGCCCGCGCCTGCGCGGTGCGTTCCTGACCCTTCTCGCTCGTCTCGATCTGGGCGGTGGCGATCGAGGCCCGCTCGATGGTGCGCGAGATGGCCCGGTTCATCCGGGATTCGTTCAGCTCGGTCAGGGCCGCGGCCGGGTGGGCCACGGCCGCGAGGGTCGCCGCGGAGGAGGGCAGCGCCATACTCGGGCTGGCCGCGGCGGTGGTGATCGCCAGGGATGCGCTGCCGGCTAGCACGCTCAGGGCGAGCAGACTGCCGAGCTGGCGGCGGGCGGCGATGTGGGGCGGCAAGAAACCGCTCATGAGGAGGTACTCCTTGGTGGGGGGAAATGCAGGTCCCTCCCACGCCACACACACGGGGCCGCGACGCGGCTCATGCCGGTCTACGGGAGGGGTGGGTGCGTCAGCGCGACCCGGCGGAACGAGCGGCTATCACCCATGCGGTGATCAAGTCCGTCGTCGTTACCTAAATGAGATCTTAGCGCCCGCCCACCGTGCCCACCAAATCGCCGAGTTGACGGCACGCCACCTGGCCCGCGCGGCTGGCCCCGCGCAGCGGCAGTTCGTCATTGCGCCGGGGCCCGGCCGTGCCCCCCCGCGTCACGCTGCCCGCGGGGCGGGAGCCAGCCCGGCTGAGATGTCGCGTGGTGCTCCCCGGCGTGCCTCGATCACAGCTCGTGCGCGGTCCCCTCCAGCAGATCGGTCACGAGTGCGGCAATGGGGCTGCGTTCGCTGCGGGTCAAGGTGATGTGCGCGAACAAGGGGTGCCCCTTGAGTGTCTCGATCACGGCGGCCACCCCATCGTGGCGTCCCACGCGCAGGTTGTCACGCTGGGCCACGTCATGGGTGAGCACCACCTTGGACGACTGACCGATGCGTGACAAGACGGTCAGCAGGACGTTGCGCTCCAACGACTGGGCCTCATCGACGATGACGAAGGCATCGTGCAGGGAGCGTCCCCGGATGTGCGTCAGCGGAAGCACCTCGAGCATCCCGCGGTCCAGGATCTCCTCAACGACCTCGGTGCTGACCACGGCACCAAGGGTGTCGAAGACCGCCTGGGCCCACGGCCCCATCTTCTCCGACTCGCTTCCCGGCAGGTAGCCGAGGTCCTGCCCGCCGACGGCATACAGCGGCCGGAAGACCACCACCTTGCGGTGCGCCCGCCGCTCCATCACCGCCTCCAGGCCGGCACACAGGGCCAGCGCCGACTTGCCGGTGCCCGCGCGCCCACCGAGCGAGACGATGCCGATGTCCGGATCGAGCAGCAGGTCCACGGCGATACGCTGCTCGGCACTGCGCCCGTGCAACCCGAAGGCGTCGCGATCGCCACGCACGAGACGCACCTGCTTGTCCGGGCCCACCCGCCCCAGGGCCGAGCCGCGCGGCGACAACAGCCGCAGGCCGGTATGACAGGGCAGCTCAGCAGCCTCGGCATTCGCCAGCCGAGCGGTGTCATAGAGCTCGTTGAGATCCTCCGCGCTCACCTCGAGTTCACTGAACCCGGTCCACCCCGACTCCACGGCCATCTCGGCGCGGTACTCCTGGGCGTCGAGGCCGACGGCCGACGCCTTGACCCGCATGGGCAAGTCCTTGCTCACGACCGTGACGAGGAAGCCTTCGTCGGCGAGATTCTTGGCAACGGCCAGAATCCGCGTGTCGTTGTCACCCAACCGAAAGCCACCGGGAAGGGCCATCGGGTCGGTGTGATTGAGCTCGACCCGCAGGCTGCCGCCATCGACGCCGATCGGCACCGGGGCATCGAGGCGGCCATGGGCGATCCGCAGGTCGTCCAGCTCTCGCAGGGCCGAGCGGGCGAAGTAGCCCAGCTCCGCGTGGTGACGCTTGCCCTCGAGTTCGCTGACGACGACGACGGGCAAGACCACCTCGTGCTCCTTGAAGCGGAGCATCGCTTTGGGATCCGAGAGGAGGACGGAGGTGTCGATGACATAGGTCCGACGCGATTCACCGCTCGGTGTGACCCCGGCGGCGGAGCCGGATCGAGCGGCCCGGCGGCGCGCGGTGGGAGCGGGACCGGTGGCTGCGGTCATTGTTGACTCCTTGCGAGGCACGCACGCCCGATTCCGGCGCGCACGCGCCTAGGTCGTGGTGTGGGCCGAAGCGGCCCGAACCGTCTCGAGCCGGGTCCGGCCTACTCGTGGAAACACCCCGTGCTTCGCCAAGTTCGGCCTCCCGCGGGCAACCCCCCGATGGGGTCTGCCACGCCCAAGGTAGGCCGCTGCGGTGGGCCGGGCGGGGACTTGCGCGGCGTGTCGGGTGACTTCCCGGTGAACAGCTTTCGGAGTCAACCGCCGAAGCGGCGGTGCCGGTCGGCATAGGCCCGCAGCGCGCGCAGGAAGTCGACCCGACGAAAGTCGGGCCAGTAGGCCTCGCAGAAATAGAACTCCGAGTGCGCGCTCTGCCAGAGCAAGAATCCCGAGAGTCGCTGTTCGCCGGAGGTCCGGATCACCAACTCGGGATCCGGTTGCCCGCGGGTGTAGAGGTGTTCCGCGATCTGCTCAACGGTCACGCTCTGCGCCAAGTCCTCGATGCTGACCCCCTGGGCAGCGCCCTCGGTGAGCAGCGAACGCACGGCATCGGCGATCTCTTGCCGACCCCCATAGCCGACGGCCACGTTGACCGTCATCCCGGCGAATCCTCGGGTCTGCCCAGCCGCCGCTTCCAGGGCGGCCCGCGTGTCGGCGGGGAGAAGATGCAGGGCCCCGACGGGGTTGATCCGCCAACGGCCCGCAGCGGCCAGCTTGGCAACGGCCGCCTCGATGATCCGCAGCAGCGGCGCGAGTTCCTGCTCCGGTCGCGCGAGGTTGTCGGTGGAGAGCAGCCACAGGGTGACCACCTCGATATCGACGTCTTCGCACCAGGTCAGGAAGCCCTCGATGTTGTCGGCGCCGGCCTGGTGCCCGGTCTTGGTGCTGTCTCTTATACACATCTCCGAGCCCACGAGACGGACTCCTATCTCGTATGCCGTCTTCTGCTTGAA
>CALLZC010000055.1 GCA_937858995.1 uncultured Nostocoides sp. | reverse complement strand
TCAAGCAGAAGACGGCATACGAGATAGGAGTCCGTCTCGTGGGCTCGGAGATGTGTATAAGAGACAGCCTCGATGATCGGCTCGGGTGCCTGCTTTTTCCCGAAACCGAACCACTCACCGATTCCCATTGCTCCTGGTCAGCCTGCCGCTGGAGATTCAGATGTTCTGACGTCCCAGGTCCAAGGTTCCCGAGACGATGCGCTGGTCTTGGCGTTGCACGCGGTCGAGGTAGCTGCGCGACTTGGCGACCTCGGTCTCCAGAGTGCCGATCGTGGCGGCCATATTGTCGAGTGCCTGGACCTTGAAGGTGTCGATCGCGTCCATGGTCGCGTAGATGTTCTGGAAGGCGCGCTGCAACTGCGGCAGCCCGATCGTGGCGCTGGCCGCCTGCTCCTGGATGCGGATGCTGTTGTCCTTGAGCATCTCCGAGGTACGTTCAATCAGGCCCGACGTCGTGGTGTTGAGTGCGGTGATCTGATCGAGGACGAGCTGCTGGTTGCCCAGGGCCTGGGCGACGATTACCGCGGTGCGCAGGGCGCTAATGGTCGTGGTGGTGGCCCGGTCGACCCCCTTGATGAGCTCGATGTTGTTCTTGATGACGATGTCGATGGCCAGGTAGTTCTGGATGCTGACGGCGAGTTGTGTCAGCAAGTCCTGGTGCTTTTGGCGCACATAGAACAAGACATCCTCGCGCAGTGCCTTCGCCTTCTCGGGGGCGCTTGCATCGAGTGTCGCCACCTGCGCAGCGAGTTTGGTGTCCAGCTTCTCGGCGATGTAGACGTACTGATTCAGCCGGCCCATCGAGTCCCAGAGTTGCTGCTTTTCCAGGTTGAGCGCCACATTGTCACGCTGCAATTCGTCCTGGCCGTTGCGCAGGCTATGCAGAATGCCGTTCAGGTGGCTCTGCGCCGACTGGTATTTGCGGAAGTAGTCGTTGATCTTGTCGCCGAAGGGGATCATGCCCAGGACCTTCTTGGCACCGGTCGCCTGGCTGGGGTCGAGCTCTTCGACGGTGCGCCGCAACTCGAGCAGGGTCTTGCCGACCTTGGAGCCTTGTGAGAGGCCGCCCTCCTGCAAGGCCTTGACGGGGCTCTGCAGCAGCCGGTTCGACGACTCCGCGGCACGCCGGATGTCCTCATCGCCCATCGTGCGCATCTCGGTCGCCTTGGCCTCGTATTCGGGGCTCTTGGTCTCCGAGCGCATCAGCGCCTCGAGGTAGGAGTCGACCTTCTGATCGAGCATCGGGACCGCGCTGGCGGGGACGGCTGGCGCCATCTGCGGCGCGGACGTCGTCGGGATGCTGAGGACGGCCGCCGGAGCCTCGAGCGTGAGGGTCTCCATGGGCGGGGCGAGCGGCGCGACGGCCGCGTCCTGAACCGGCTGGTCGGACATACCTGTGCTAACTCCCTCTGGCTCGCCCCCTGCGACGCGCCGGTATGACGTGGATGCGCGCCCAAGGGACCCCGGACGCACGCCGTGAATGACGTGTCAGCAATCTACGCGGTTCCCTGACGCTGTGGGCATGGGTAGGCCGCCCGACCCGCCCCTGACCGCAGGCCCGGTGCCGGGGCCCCCGGATGGGTGGCCGCGGCGCGAAGCCGCCTGAGGCGCGCTGTCCCCGGGCTGGCGGCTCTGGGCCCGATCCTGGGCGGGGATCCGCGCAGTCGAAGGTCCGTCGTCCGGGCGAGTTCTGGAGCCGTTGTCAGTGGCTCCTGGTAGTGCATCACGGGCCCGAGAAATGTTGCTCCGCAACATAATTCATCCGTTTTGGGGTTGCACATCTGATCGAACATCTGTACTATGAGGTATGGCAGTCACCCCTCACGAGATGCGAGAGCACGGCCCCCAGGGCGCCGGCCTCACGCACGTGATCGACGCCATCCGCATCTGCCGCGCCACCCTCGCCCAGGTCCGCGACCACACCCCCACCGCAACCAGCGCGACCCTGACCACCCTGCTCACCGAGTTGGGCGAGCTGGCCCTCGTCGCCGACGCCGCAGAAATCGCCGTCATCACCGACGCCACCACCCGCGGCCTGCCCGGCGCCGACCCGGTCCCGCTCTCGCCCACGGACTGGATCGCCACCCACTCCCGGCGCCACACCGCACCCGCCGCCGCCCGCCTGGTGCGGCTTGCCGACGCCCTACGCCCACCCACCACCACCCGGCCCGCCGGGCTCCTGGCCCCCGGACACCCCGGCCACACCCGCGCCGGTCCTGCCCACGAGCCCCGGACCCGCGGCCGGTGGGGGCACCCATCCGGTGCTGGGGGTGGGTAACCCGAACGACATCCCGAACCTCACCGAGTTGATGTTGGACAACCAGCGCCGGGTGCACGAGCAACTCGCCGCCATCGAGCGGCTGCGGGGCGCCCCGGTGCTCCCTCCCCCCGGCTCGCACGGAACCGGCTCGCCCGGAACCGGCTCGCCCGGAACCGGCTCGCCAGGCACCCCATCGCCCGGCCATCCGGGGATGCCCCCCGCTGTCCCTGCTGTCCCTGCTGCCCCTGCTGCCCCGGGTGACCAGGTCCAGGGTGCCGAACCCGCCCAGGCACCCCCGGCGCCGGCGGAGCCGGCGGAGCCGGAGCGTTCGCTCGAAGAGTTGCTCGCGGAGCTCGACGACCTGATCGGCCTGGAGGAGGTCAAGCGCGAGATCCACCAGCAGGTGGCCATCCTCAAGGTGGAGAAGCGCCGGGCCGAAGCCGGCCTGAAATCGGCCACCATCACGCGGCACCTGGTTTTCGTGGGCAACCCGGGCACGGGCAAGACCACCGTGGCCCGGATGGTGGCGGGGATCTACCGCGCCCTGGGCTTGCTCTCCAAGGGACATCTCGTCGAGGTCGACCGCGGCGAGCTGGTGGCCGGCTACCTCGGCCAGACGGCGATCAAGACCGCCGAGGTGGTGGCGAAGGCCCTCGGTGGGGTGCTCTTCATCGATGAGGCCTATGGGCTCAATGGCGATCAGTACGGGTTGGAGGCGGTCACCACTTTGGTCAAGGAGATGGAGGACAACCGCGACGACCTGGTGGTCATCGTCGCTGGCTACCCCACGCCGATGATGGAGTTCATCGCCCAAAATCCGGGGCTGGCCAGCCGGTTCAAGACGATGATCGAGTTCGCTGACTACACCGACGACGAGCTGATCTCGATCATGCAACTGCTTGCCGAACGCGCCGACTACGACATCACTGCCGAGTCGGAGGCGGTCGTACGTGACATCCTCTCGGCAACCGTGCGCAACTTCACCTTCGGCAATGGGCGCTTCGTGCGGAATCTGCTCGAGGAGGCCGTCGGACGGCATGCCTGGCGGCTGCGGGATGCCGACGAGGTCAGCACCGAGACGTTGCGCCAGTTGCTGCCGCAGGACTTCCGCGCCGACGACGCTCCCGACCCGGACGACGCGCCCGACCCTGCCGACGCGACCGACCCCGACGACGTTTCAGATGCCGACGCGACCGACCCGGTGGGATCGCCGGGGCAGGGTGCGGACGTCATACCGTCGGGGGCGCACATTGAGGACGCCGCGCCGCCGCGGGATTCAGCCGACGGGGAGCAAGGGGAGAAGCAGGTATGACGCAGATCGCCACCGCGCCCACCGCGCCAGGAGCCGCAGGTTCCTGGCCGAGCGCGAGTCAGAGCGCGGCGCAGCGCCGCGCCCTCGCGCGCCGGCACTACTTCACCGGGACGCCCGGGCGCATGCGAATCGCCGCCGCGGTCGCCAGCGCCTTGTGCTTGACGTTCGCGCTGGCCGGCTTCCTTGGCCTGCGCGGTATCGACGAGTCAGTCGACCGGGCCGCCGCGAACACCGAACAGGTGGTCCGGGTGCGCGCCATCTATGCCGACCTGCTGGCGGCCGATGCCGCCGTCACCAATGGCTTCCTCAATGGCGGCCAGGAGAGCGCCGAGAATCGCACGACTTATGACGATGCCATGGCGCGGGTCGCCACCAGCATCGCGGCGGCTGCGGCCGCGCAGCAGGCCGACGGCAAGGCTCTTGCGGCGCTCAACGCCGAGGTGCAGTCCTATGTGAGCAATGTCGACCGGGCACGCACCTACAACCGCGAGATCAAACCGGTCGGCGCCCAATATCTGCGGATTGCCGGGACCGACCTGCGCGCCAAGGCATTGCCGATCGCGGCCGCCATCGCCGAGGCCAATGAGCAGCGGGCCGATCAGGAACTGAGCGTCGGCGCCCTGGGCGGGCTGGTCATAGGGATCGGAGCCCTAACCCTGGGGGCCCTGATCGCGATCGCCACCTGGCTGGCCCGCCGCACCCATCGCTACGTGAACGTCCCATTGACGGCCGCGATCGTCCTGGTCGGTGCCGCCTTGGCGCTTGCGGTCTCACATATCGTCACCGTCGGGACCACGATGTCCAAGGTCGACTCGGGCGACTACGCCGCGGCGGTGTCGCTGGCGCGGGCTCGCGCTGCCGCATACGACGCGAAGGCGAACGAATCCCTGACGCTGATCGCCCGGGGCAGCGGCGCGGCATACGAGGCGGCGTATGAGGGGTCCGCCCAGGCGGCCACCGATCGGCTCGCCGACATGGTGCGCGCGGACTCGACCCAGACCCGGCTGCCGTCCCTGCTGACGGCATACACCGCAACCCATGCGGCGATCCGGGACGCCGACAACGGGGGCGACTGGAACGCGGCCGTGGAGCTGGCGACCAGCACCACGGACGGTTCGGCGAATGCCACCTTCAGCGCCTTCGATACGGCGGCCAAGGACGTCTTGAACACCCAGGTCACCAATATCGTGCGCGCCTTTGACCAGATCGGTGGACGCTATCTGCCGTGGGCCAGCGGCCTGGCGGCCGCGTTGGCCGCGCTCCTGGCCGGCCGGGCGATGTCGCAGCGAATCGAGGAGTACCGATGAGTGCTCGGGCGCGGTTGACCCGCCACCCGTATGCCGTGACCGTGAGCGCCCTCGTGGCCAGCCTGGGGCTGGCCGCCTGTTCGGGGGGCAGCTACCCCGAGACGCCATTGCCCACGAGCAGCGCCAGCGCCAGCCCCAGCTCATCGGCGACGACTACCGCCCCGGCGCCCGCCGCGTGCGATCGCGCGACCTCCAGCTATGACGCCCTGGAGCGGATCCCCTCGGCCGCCTCCATCGACGATCGGGCGATGCGCGCGATCATCGAGCGGGGCTACCTGCGCGTGGGTGTGTCCGCGGATTCTTTCCTCCTCGGGGCCAATAACCCCCTGACCGGCGAGATCGAAGGCTTCGACATCGACATCGCCAAGGCGATTGCGCAGTCGCTCTTCGGGGATGCTGACGCCATCCGGCCGGTGGTGCTCACGGCTGCGGACCGCATCCCCGCGCTGCAGGATGGCCGGGTCGACCTGGTGGCGCGCAATATGACGATGACGTGCGTGCGCTGGGAGGACATCGCCTTCTCAAGCGAGTACTACCACGCCGGCCAGAAGGTCCTGGTGAACCTCGAGTCGTCGGCCCGGACCCTGGAGGACTTGCGCGGCCAGCGCGTCTGCGCCCCGACCGGGACCACGAGCCTGGCGAAGTTGCGGGAGGTGAGCGGCGTCGAGGTGGTCACCGCGGCCAACCACACGGGATGCCTGGTGCTCTTTCAGCAGGGTCGCGCCGACGCCATCACCGGCGACGACACGGTGCTGGCCGGGCTGGCCGCCCAGGATCCCTACGCGAAGGTGACCGATGCGGAGGCGATCACGGACGAGCCATACGGCCTCGGGATCGCGAAGGACAATGTCTACTTCGTGCGCTATGTCAATGCGGTGCTGGAGCGACTGCGAGCCGACGGTGGGTGGGCCAAGATCTACAACCGCTGGCTGGCCGAGAGCCTCGGCCCGGCACCAGAGCCGCCGGCCCCCGTCTATGGTCGCCGATGACTCTGGACCTGGGGATGACCGCTACCCCCGGGAGCACCCCGCGTGCACCCGGGCGACTCGGCGTGCCGATCTCGGCGGCCGAGGCACTGCGCTATCTCACCGATTTGGGGCTCTGGCTCGATGAGCGCCGCAAGCACCTGAACGCCATCGACCAAGCCGCGCTCGCGGCACCGGACCAGACCGATCGCGAGGCGCTCACCCACGACCTCACGGTGTCGCTGGCGCTGTGGAAGGCCATCTCGGATCGGTATGAGCTGTTGCGCGTCGCCTTTGACTCCGGTCGCGTCGGGCCGGTGCAGGCCGAGCAGCTCTCCACCCTGATCTGGGGTCGGCTGGATGTCGTGCCTGGCCAGGGCAGCGAGGCCAACAGATCGCGGATGCCGCGGGGCGCCGAGGGCAATCTCGCCGTCTCGCTCCCCGAGGCCTGCCGGCTCTGCGATGCCATGACCTCTTCCCTGCGGGCCCGCCTGGCGCTGGAGACCACCGGCCTGGACGTGAGCATCCGGGTCAAGGCGATCCGCGAAGGGGTGGAGCGGATTCGTGACCAGATTTCGATGCTGCCACTGGGCGCGACCCGCGAGCAGAACCAGAACGCCCTGATCGGGATGGAGCAGCGACTCTTCGACGTCACCGAGCGGGCCAAGCGCGGTGCCGACGTCGGCGGCTTCCTCGGGCCGTTGGAGATCGACGTCGCGGCGCGCGAGCGGGATTTGATCGTTGCGGCCTCCCGGCGCCACGAATCCGAGCGCGACGCGGCGCGCGCCCGCGAACTCATCGCCGAACTCGCGGCCCGCGGCGATGCCATCCGCTCGCTGCAGGCCCAATGTCTCGCCGCCGTCACTCCCGCGCCCAAGCTCGCCGTCCCCGACGCTCGGGCGCTCGGGGCGATTCCGCAGGACCCGGCGGCCATCGATGCCCTGCTCGCGCGGCTCGCCCTCGTGGGCAAGGCCCTCGACCAGGCCCACGAGGCGTATGCCCGGGCGCTCGCCGAACGCGACGAACTCCAGGGCCTGCTCGGTGCCTTGGATGCCCAGGTCGCCGCCTCGCCAGCGGTCACCGACGTGGAGCGCGGCGACCTGGCCCCCCTACGCACCCAACTGGTCGCCGCCCTGGCGAGCACTCCCATCCCGCTGGTGCGTGCTCGCGCGCTCATGGCGGCATACCAGTCCTATGTGTGGACCGTCACCAACAACGGAAGGGTCTCGTTGTGAGCGACCCAAGCGCGTGCCGCCAAAGCGGCTGCTCCGGAACCATCGTCGATGGCTACTGCGATGTGTGCGGTATGCCGGGTGCCCCCGACCAACTCGCGGGCGCCAGCTCGGGCGCGCCGGAGCACTCGCCGTCGGCGCGCGCTTCGGCTGGGCCACCCCCGCCGCCACGGCCAGCCGGCGGATCACCGGCGCCCTGTCTCTTATACACATCTGACGCTGCCG
>CALLZC010000054.1 GCA_937858995.1 uncultured Nostocoides sp. | reverse complement strand
TGATACGGCGACCACCGAGATCTACACCTCTCTATTCGTCGGCAGCGTCAGATGTGTATAAGAGACAGGGCGTACTCGACGAAGGGCGCGAACTCGCCCCAGCCGGCCGGCCCCTCGAGCAGGGCAATCTCGCGATGGGTCACGCCCCGGAAGGGCACGCGCATCGGGATCACCACGACATGCAGGCGGCGCAGCAGGTCGCTCACGTCCGGCGGGTCGCTGCCGGGGGTCATCCGCGCCAGGCCTCCTCGAAGTCGGCGTGCTCGCGCACCCAGGCATGCATCGCCACGGCCGCGGCGACCGAGGCGTTGATCGAGCGGGTGGAACCGAACTGGGCGATCGCGAAGGTGGCCGCGCAGGCATCGCGGGCAGCGGGGGAGAGCCCCGGGCCTTCCTGTCCGAAGAGGAAACACACCTGCCGCGGCAGCCGCGCCGTCTCGAGGTGGAGCGACCCGGGCAGATTGTCGACGCCCCACAGGGCAACGCCGCGCTGTGCCAGATAGCCCGCAAGGTCGGCCGCGTCGCGGTGATAGCGCAGGTGCTGATAGCGGTCGGTCACCATCGCCCCCCGGCGATTCCAGCGCCGATTGCCGACGATGTGGACCTCCTTGGCGAGGAAGGCGTTCGCGGTGCGCACGATGGTCCCGATATTGAAGTCGTGCTGCCAGTTCTCGATGGCGACATGAAAGTCGTGGCGGCGCTCGTCGAGGTCGGCCACGATGGCCGCCATCGACCAGTACCGGTACCGATCCACGACATTGCGTCGGTCACCATCACGCAGCAGGTCGGGATCGTACTTCTCGCTCCCGGGCCCGCTCGGCCACGGGCCGGGCCAGGGCCCCAGTCCGACTTCCGCGGGGCCGTGCGGCATCGGGTCGTAGGGCGCACGGCTCTCCGGCTCGGTTGCCGGCTCCTGCGTTGCGCTCACCGACGCATTATCCCCGCCGGGGTGAGCGCTTCGGGAAGGCTGGCCTGTCTTGACTCGATCCAGAAGAGGCGGTTGAGTGAGGTATGCCGCCCTCGACGCTGGAGCGTCTGCGCCACGCCGGACTGCGGGTGACCAAACCCCGACTGTCCGTGCTGGCCGCCGTCGAGTCGCGGCCGCACGCGGACACCCTCGCGATCATCGACGCGGTCCGGGCCGACCTGGGCACCGTCTCGCACCAGGCCGTGTATGACGTGCTGACCGCCTTGACGCAGGCCCGCCTGCTGCGCCGCATCGAGTTGCCCGGTTCCCCCGCGCGTTATGAGTCCCGCATCGGCGACAACCATCACCACTTGGTGTGTCGCGCGTGCGATGCCATCGTCGATGTGGACTGCGCCACGGGCGAGGCACCGTGCCTGACACCGTGCGACGAGGCCGGCTTTGTCGTCGACGAGGCCGAGGTCGTCTATCGCGGCCTCTGCCCAGCGTGCGCCGACGCCCCCGCTACCCCCACACCAACCACACCGCATACCCCTTCGGAAGGACCGAGATGACCGAGACCCACAATGTGACCGGCGAAAACGAGGCCGTGCTCGCCGACCTCAATGCCGAGGCCGAAGCCGGCCAGTGCCCGGTGGTGCATGGGGCCACCCATCCCACCGAAGCGGCTGGCAATCTGCGCTGGTGGCCCAACCGGCTCAACCTGGCGATTCTGCGCAAGCACGGGCCGCAGAGCAACCCGATGAGCCCCGATTTCGACTACCGCACCGAGTTCCTGAGCCTGGACCTCGCCGAGGTCAAGGCCGACATCGCGCAGGTGCTGACGACCTCTGCGGACTGGTGGCCGGCTGACTTCGGGCACTACGGCGGCCTGATGATCCGGATGGCCTGGCATAGTGCCGGGACCTATCGCGTGCAGGATGGCCGCGGTGGTGGTGGGACCGGTCAACAGCGCTTCGCGCCCGTCAACAGCTGGCCGGACAATGGCAACCTCGACAAGGCGCGGCGCCTGCTGTGGCCGGTGAAGCAGAAGTACGGCGCCAAGCTCTCCTGGGCCGACCTGCTCATCCTCGCCGGCAATGTCGCCCTGGAGAGCATGGGGTTCAAGACCTTCGGGTTTGCGGGCGGGCGTGCGGACGTGTGGGAGCCGGACGATGACGTCTACTGGGGGCCCGAGACCACCTGGCTCGGCGACGAGCGGTACAGCGGCTCCCGCGACCTGGAGAACCCGCTCGCGGCGGTCCAAATGGGGCTGATCTATGTCAACCCCGAGGGACCCAATGGCACCCCGGACCCCGTTGCCGCTGCGCACGATATCCGCGAGACCTTTGCCCGGATGGCAATGGACGACGAAGAGACCGTTGCCTTGATCGCCGGCGGTCACACCTTCGGCAAGACGCATGGCGCCGGTGACGCCGCCGCCGTGGGTCCCGAGCCGGAAGCGGCCCCGCTGGAACAGATGGGGCTGGGGTGGAAGAGCTCGTATGGCAGTGGCAAGGCCGGCGACGCGATCACCAGTGGCCTGGAAGTCGTGTGGACCGACCAGCCGACGCAGTGGAGCAACCGCTTCTTCGAGATCCTCTTCGGCAACGAGTGGGAGCTGACCACCAGCCCCGCCGGAGCGCACCAGTGGCAGGCCATCAACCCGGAGTCGACCACGCCCGATCCCTTCGACCCGGACAAGCGTCGCCGCGCCACCATGCTGACCACGGACCTGTCGTTGCGGATGGACCCGGCCTACGAGAAGATCTCCCGGCACTTCCTCGAGGACTTCGACGCCTTCGCCGATGCCTTCGCGCGCGCCTGGTTCAAGCTGACCCACCGCGACATGGGGCCCGTTTCGCGCTATCTCGGTGCGGAAGTGCCGACTCAGGAACTGATCTGGCAGGACCCCATCCCGCGCAACGAGCACGGCACGAGCGCGCAGGATGTCGCCGCGGCCAAGGACCTCATTGCCGGTCTCGGGTTGAGTGTCCCGCAGCTGGTCAAGACCGCGTGGGCGGCTGCGGCCAGTTTCCGCAACAGTGACAAGCGCGGCGGCGCCAATGGCGGCCGCATCCGCCTGGAGCCGCAGCGCAGCTGGGCGGTCAACGACCCGGCCGAGCTGGCCACGGTCATTGCGGCTCTGGAGAGCATCCAGGGCCAGACCAACCTCTCCTTCGCCGACCTGGTCGTGCTCGCCGGCAATGTTGGGGTCGAGCAGGCGGCCGCGGCCGCCGGCCACGCACTCGAGGTGCCGTTCAGCCCGGGGCGCGGCGACGCGACTGCGGAGCAGACCGATGTGGAGTCCTTCGGCTATCTCGAGCCCGCCGCGGACGGCTTCCGCAACTATGACCGGCGGGACAACCCCCTGCCGGCCGAGTATCTCCTGCTCGACCGGGCGAACCTGCTCGGCGTCACGGCACCGGAGATGACCGCTCTGGTTGGCGGGCTGCGCGTGCTCGGTGCCAATTCCGGCGGCTCGCCGGCCGGTGTCCTCACCGACCGGGTCGGCACGCTCAGCAACGACTTCTTCGTCAACCTGTGCGACACCCGCACGACCTGGGAGCCGATCGAAGGCACCGACACCTATGCCGGTACCGGCCCTGCGGGCCAGCAGTGGACGGGCACCCGGGCCGACCTGGTCTTCGGGTCCAACTCCGAGCTGCGGGCCGTCGCCGAGGTGTATGCCAGTTCCGATGGTGCTCAGAAATTCGTCCACGACTTCGTCGCTGCCTGGGCCAAGGTGATGGACGCCGACCGGTTCGACCTGCGATAGAAACCGGCGCGTGAGCGCCCTGCACAGGTCTGGAAAGCGGCACCCCGCAAGCGTCCGGGGTGCCGCTTTCCAGTCGTGCCATGGGCGGGTTCGCCGAGGGGCGAGGGGACTGTCGGTGGCACCGCATACGGTTGTCGCATGCGTCCGATCACCGACCTCAAGCGCCGGCTGGCCCCCTTCGAGGTGATCTCGGATTTCGTGCCCAGCGGCGACCAGCCGAGCGCGATTGCCGAGATCACCCGCCGGGTGCAGGCCGGCGAGCGCGACGTGGTGCTCCTGGGGGCCACCGGCACCGGCAAGTCGGCAACCACTGCGTGGCTCATCGAACAGGTGCAGCGGCCCACGCTCGTGATGGCGCCCAACAAGACGTTGGCCGCCCAACTGGCCAACGAGTTCCGCGAGTTGCTGCCGAACAATGCGGTGGAGTTCTTCGTCTCCTACTACGACTACTACCAGCCCGAGGCGTATGTCCCGCAGACGGACACCTACATCGAGAAGGACTCCTCGATCAACGACGAGGTCGAGCGGTTGCGGCATTCGGCGACCAACAGCCTGCTCACCCGCCGCGATGTCGTGGTGGTGGCGTCGGTGAGCTGCATCTACGGGTTGGGCACCCCGCAGGAGTATGTCGACCGGATGGTCCCCCTGCGCGTGGGTGAAGTGATCGATCGCGACGAGTTGCTGCGGCGCTTCGTCACCATTCAATACACGCGCAATGACCTCTCCTTCACCCGTGGCACCTTCCGGGTGCGCGGTGACACCGTCGAGATCATCCCGGTCTACGAGGAGCTCGCGTTGCGCATCGAGTTCTTCGGCGACGAGATCGAGCGGCTCTATACCCTGCATCCGGTCTCGGGGGAGATCGTGCGCGAGGAGACGGAGATGTATGTCTTCCCGGCTACGCACTATGTCGCGGGTCCCGAGCGGATGGAACGGGCCATTTCCGGGATCGAGAAGGAACTGGCGCAGCAGCTCGACCTCTTCGAGCGGCAGGGCAAGCTGCTGGAGGCGCAACGGCTGCGGATGCGCACCACCTATGACATCGAGATGATGCGTCAGATCGGCTCGTGCAGCGGCATCGAGAACTACTCCATGCACATTGACGGACGCGCGCCCGGTAGCGCGCCGCACTGTCTGATCGACTACTTCCCCGAGGACTTCCTGCTGGTCATCGACGAGTCGCACCAGACCGTCCCGCAAATCGGGGCGATGTATGAGGGGGACGCCTCCCGCAAACGCACCCTGGTCGATCACGGCTTCCGGTTGCCGAGCGCCATGGACAATCGCCCGCTGATGTGGGAGGAGTTCCTGGACCGGATCGGGCAGACGGTCTACCTCTCGGCAACCCCGGGGCCATATGAGTTGGCCAAGGCCGATGGCGTGGTCGAACAGGTCATCCGCCCCACCGGGTTGATCGACCCGCAGATCATCCTCAAACCCACGCGGGGGCAGATCGACGATCTCTTGGAGCAGATCTCGGTTCGGGCCCAACGCAACGAACGAGTCCTGGTCACGACGCTGACCAAGAAGATGGCCGAGGACCTGACCGACTATCTGCTCGAGAAGGGCATGCGGGTGCGCTACCTGCATTCCGATATCGACACCCTGCGGCGCGTGGAACTCCTGCGCGAGTTGCGCCTGGGCGAGTTCGACGTCCTGGTGGGTATCAACTTGCTGCGCGAGGGACTCGATCTGCCCGAGGTATCCCTCGTGGCCATTCTCGACGCCGACAAGGAGGGGTTCCTGCGCTCGACCCGATCGCTCATCCAGACCATCGGGCGTGCGGCCCGCAATGTCTCGGGTGAGGTGCACATGTATGCCGACCGGCTCACCCCGTCGATGCGCGACGCCATCGACGAGACCAATCGGCGGCGCGCGAAACAGGTGGCCTACAACACCGAGCACGGGATCGACCCGCAGCCCTTGCGCAAGAAGATCGCCGATATCACCGACATGCTGGGCCGTGAGGACGCCGACACCGACTCGCTGCTCGGTTCCGGGCGCTCTCAGTCCCGAGGCACCCGGGGGGCCGGGCGCGGTGGCCGTGGCGCGATGCTCGCCGATACGGGCCAGGTCAGCGTCAAGGGCCTTCCGGCCAGCGATCTGGCGAACCTCGTGCAGGAGCTCACCGAGCAGATGCATCAGGCCGCGGCAGAGCTCAAGTTCGAAGTCGCAGCCCGACTGCGCGATGAGGTCAAGGACCTGAAGAAGGAACTACGTCAGATGTCGGAGGCCACCCGCTAGGCGGCTCGCGGAAGGGAGGTGGCAGCGGGCGCCGTCGAGCTCAGTCGTCATACATGTCCGAGATGGTGGTGAAGGTGAACCCGCGTGCCCGCAGGGTGGGCACGATGGTCTCGAGGGCGGCCCCCGTGTTATAGCCGCCGAGGTGGGCCAAGACGATGGTCCCGCTGTCCGGCGTGGGGGAGATGACCGAGTTGACGATGTCCGCTGTGGTCGTCTCGGGGTCCCAGTCGACGGTATCCCGGTTCCACAGCATGGTCTTCGGGAAACCCGCAGCGGCTGCGATCGCGCGCACGGTGGCGTCATGTGACCCGAAAGGCGGGCGCCAATAGGGGCGAATCGAAAAGCCCGCAAGCCGTGCGAGCACCGGCTCGGCATCACGCACTTGCGAGCGAACGAACGTGCTCGTCATGTCACGCGCACACGGTTCGCTTGAGGGTGACCCACCGCCGCCGCGGACCAAGTCGCAATGGTGCACGGTGTGGTTGCCGACTTCGAAGAGTTCCGGGTGCTGCGCAATCAACCCCATCACCTCATGCCCCGCGGGCGTGTCGGCCATGATCGAGGTGGGGAAGAAGGTGGTGCACACCTGATTGTCGATCAGGAAGCGCACGATGTCGGCAGCCCCGTCCATCCGCCCGCCCATGTCCAGGGTGAAGGCGAGTTGCGGACTCCTCGTCCCGGCGATCGCCGAGATCACCTCGATGCGGGAATCGGTCGGTGGCGCACCCGCCCAGCAGACTCCCAGTTCGCGCTGGACCGCTCTGGGGATCTCGATCGGCACCGAGGCGGTCCCGCCGAGCAGGTATGCCGTGGCCGGGCGTAGCCGGGCCAGCTCGGTGGTGGTGCCCCTGGCCAGGGTCGCGCCGCGGGATAGCACGATGGGACCTCGGGTGGTGATCGCGTGCGCGCTGCCAGCCAGCGCATCGGGATAGTTGGCCCCCGTGGCGATCATCATGGCCGGTCGATCGGAGCCGAAGAAGCGCGCAGAAATGGCGAGAGCGGTTGCGTACCGGTCGGCTCCCCAAACCCGCTCCACGGGTGCGATCCGGCTCAACGCGGCTTCGGTGCTGGCCCCGACGGACGCCGGGCCACCGAGGAGCAGGATTCGGCTCGGCGCCAACCTGCGCAGTTCGGACTCGACGGCCTCGGGCACCCGGTCCGCCGGCGTGATGAGCATGGGGGAGCCGGCGATGGCGGCGGCCGCCCCGCCCGTCAACGCGTCCGGCCAGACCTGCCCGGATGCGACAAAGACGCTCTCCAGCGGTCCCGGGAAGGCGTGACGACTGGCGGCGGCGGCCACGGCATACCGATCCGCGCCGCCCACCCGGACGGGGGCCTCGTCCGTCCAGGCGCTCAGGGCGCTCAGCACCGCATCGCTGACGGTCTCGGGCCCGCCGAGGACGTAGATCCGGCTCGGCCGGAGCCGGGATAGCTCGGCGGCACTCGCCTGCGGAATGCGCGTGCGGGTGACGAACAAGACCGGCGCCGCCAGCCGGGCGGCCAGCGGGCCGGCCGCCACGCCGTCGGCGAAGACCTCGCCGCTGGCGATGACGACGGGGCCATGGGCCGGCGCGGAGAACTCGCGGCTGATGGCGGCCGCGGCGGCATACCGATCGGTGCCGGAGAGCCGCTCGATGGCGAAGTCGAGCCGACGTTCGGTGTGATCGGTCCGCGCCAGCGACCCGGGCGCGGCCCCACCGGCCGCGGCCCCGCGAGGGCTGGCCGCGGCGCCCGGGCCACCCACGCCGGTGGTCAGGGCGAGCAGGATGCTGCCGAGAAGCGCGGTGAGCTTGAGGGTGCGCATGAGTGGCTCCTGGGCTGGATGACACTCTGTCGACGCGCAGCTCGAGCGTCTCGTTGACCGAGTGGATTGCTCGTGCGCTCCAGCGATCTGACACACTTGCCCCAGCGTCGTCACGCGACGGCGCGCCCGGGCTGCTCGTCGAGGCCAGCCGCCCACGTCATCCGCAAGGGGAGTATCCCGAAACGCCGGCCTCGTCATCACGGTCCATCTGGACCCGGGGCGGCGGTCCACCACGGTGGGCGGGAGAGACCTTCGGACCTGATCGCTCATGTCCGCTAAAGGAGTCCTGCCTTGACCATCATGCTCGCCGCGGCGAACGAAACCCAGCTGAACCTCCCGCCGTGGGTGTGGTACCTGACGATTGGTATCGCCGTCGCCGTGCTGGCCTTCGATGTCATCTGGATCGCCCGCAACCCCCATCGGCCGAGCACCAAAGAGCTGACCATCGCCTTGAGCGTCTATATCGGCGCGGCCATCACCTTCGGGCTCGTGCTCCTGGTGACCAAGGGGGGCAAACTTTCCGGGGAGTTCTTCGCCGGCTGGCTGACCGAATACAGCCTGAGCGTGGACAACCTGTTCATCTTCTTGCTCATCATGGCCAACTTCGCGGTGCCCGAGCGACTGCAACAGTACGCCCTGATGATTGGCATCATCATCGCCATCGTGCTGCGCGGCCTGTTCATTTGGGCCGGTGCAACGGCGATCAACCGCTTCTCGTGGGTCTTCTACATCTTCGGGGCCTTCTTGATCTACACGGCCTGGAAGTTGGTGAAGGAGGGCGAATCGGACGACGAGGAGTATGAGGAGAACAAATTCATGCAGTTCGTGGAGCGCCGGATCCCCTCGACCAAGGAGTTCCACGGCACCCAGATGTTCGCGAAGGTCGACGGTCGCCGGCTCGCGACCCCGATGTTGTTCGTCATCCTGGCCTTGGGCACCACGGACCTGCTCTTTGCTCTCGACTCCATCCCGGCGATTTATGGGCTGACCCGAGAGCCCTATATCGTCCTGGTCGCCAACCTCTTTGCCCTCATGGGGCTACGCCAGCTCTACTTCCTGCTCGGCGGCCTACTGCAAAAGCTCGTCTACCTCAGCGTTGGGCTCGCGGTGCTGCTGGCCTTCATCGGGGTCAAGCTCCTCCTGCATGCCCTGCACGAGAACGAACTGCCCTTCATCAATGGCGGCGAGCATGTTGCGGTGCCTGAGATCCCCATCGCAGTCTCGCTGGGCGCGATCGTCGTCATCCTCGGCGTCACCACCCTGGCCAGCCTTTGGAAGTCCAAGCGCGACGCCCAGCTGGACTCCTGACCGAAAGGGTCAGGTCGCGGCGGCCTCGGAAGGGTCCTTCTCGAGGCCGCCCGCGCTCATGATGAGGGCGCTCGCACCAACGACCAGGGCCATTCCGGCCAACTGCACGGGATGCAACCGCTGGTTCAGGACGAGCAGGCCGGCCAGCGCGGCAGCCGCCGGCTCCAGGCTGAGCAGGATGCCGAAGACGGCGGCGCTGAGCCGACGCAACGCCAGCAACTCCAGCGAATACGGCAACAGCGAGGACAGGATCGCAATCCCTAGCCCGGTGGCGAGTAGCGGCGCATCCCACTTACCCGCTCCGGAGACCCCAAAGGGGGCCACGAGCGCGGTGGCCACGAGCATGGCGATCGCCAAGCCGTCGAGCTGGGGGAAGTCGGCCCCCGTTCGGGTGGCCAGCAGGATGTATGCCGCCCAGCAACCCCCGGCGGTCAGCGCCAGCGCGATACCGGTCCAGTTCAGCTGCGCCAAGGGCACGTTGAGCGCGTCGGAGATGAACACCACCCCGACGGCGGCGGCCGCGACGGCCACCAGGTCGCGGCGGCGCCGGGATAGATAGGTTGCCAGCGCCAGGGGGCCGATGAATTCGATGGTGACGGCGACCCCGAGCGGGAGGTGTGCCAGCGAGGCGTAGAAGGTGAAGTTCATCAGCCCGAGCGCGATCCCGAAGAGAACCACGGTGCGCCACTGCGCCGGTCGGTAGCCGCGCAACCGGGGCCGAACGATCACCAGCAGGATGGCCGAGGCGAAAATCAGCCGCAGGGCCACCGAACCGGCAGCGCCGATTCGCGGAATCAGCGTCGCCGCCAACGCGCCGCCGAACTGCACGGACACGATGGCCCCGAGCACCAGCACAGGGGCCGGGACCCGATCGGCGGCACTCACCCGAGCAGCGTAGTCATCGATCGCCGAGCGGCCAGCCTCCAGGCGCCGCACCGGGCGTCACCAGCCGCGCTCGCGCCACTGCTGCAGTTGGGGGCGCTCAGCGCCGAGAACGGTGTCGGCGCCATGCCCGGGATAGACGATAGTTCGGTCGTCGTAAACGTCGAAGACGCGCTGGGTCACATCGGCATACAGCGTTTCGAAGTCTTGGCCGGGCTGCTTGGTGTTGCCCACCCCGCCGGGGAAGAGGGCATCGCCGGTGAAGAGGTGCACCCGATCCGAGTCGGTGGCATCGGTGTAGGCAAGAGCCACACTTCCGGGGGTATGGCCCCGCAGCTGGACCACGTCCAGAACGATCGCGCCCGCCCGCACCTGGTCGCCGTGCTCCAACAGAACCTCGGTCGGTGCGGGCAGGTCGGCGGCGTCCTCGGCACCGGCGTAGGTGCGAGCACCCGTGGTTGCGGCGACCTCGGCCAGGGCGCGCACGTGGTCCCAATGGCGGTGCGTCGTGACGATCGCATCCAGGTGCGGGCCCCCGCGGCCGATCAATTCCAGCACCGCGGGCGCATCGTCGGCAGCGTCGATGAGAATTTGGGAGCCATCCCGCGCGCTCAGCAGATAGACATTGTTGTGCATCGCCGAGACGGCCAGTTTGCGGATGGTCAGCTCGCCGAGTGTGCGTGCCTGACTCGGCCCGCCGGGGGTGACGATCCCGTCGTATGTCGGGTGCTCGCGCATCGGGCCTGCGTCACCCGGCCTTGCGGGCCCGCCGGGCGGCCGATGCCGCGGCCGGGGAGACTCTGGCCTTGGCCGGTCCTGTGCTCCCGGCGCCCGGGGTCACGCTTGTGTTGGCCGCCGTCTTCCTCGCTGGGGTCTTGGTGGCCACGGATGTGCTGGTGGCGGCCCGCCGCGCCGGGGCCGCCTTGGTTGGCGGGGCGCCGCGCTCGAGCACGGGAGCCAGGAACCGACCCGTGTGGGAGTCGGCGTTCGCGGCGATCGACTCCGGGGTGCCCTGGGCGATCACCCGACCGCCGCCGGACCCGCCCTCGGGGCCCATGTCGATGATCCAGTCGGCGTTCTTGATCACGTCGAGGTTGTGCTCGATGACGATGACGGTGTTGCCCTTGTCGACCAGGCCCTGCAACACGATCAGCAGTTTGCGGATGTCCTCGAAGTGCAAGCCGGTGGTCGGCTCGTCGAGCACATAGATGGTGCGTCCGGTGGAGCGCTTCTGCAACTCGGACGCGAGTTTCACGCGTTGCGCCTCGCCCCCGGACAGGGTGGTCGCGGGCTGGCCCAGCCGGACATACCCGAGCCCCACCGCGTTCAGCGTGGTCATGTGACGCGCGATGGCCGGGACGGCGGCGAAGAACTCCTCGGCCTCTTCGATCGGCATATTGAGCACGTCCGCGATCGTCTTGCCCTTGAAGTGCACCTCCAGGGTCTCGCGGTTGTAGCGCGCCCCGTGACACACCTCGCACGGGACATAGACATCGGGCAAGAAGTTCATCTCGATCTTGATATTGCCGTCGCCCGAGCACGCCTCGCAGCGGCCGCCCTTGACGTTGAAGGAGAACCGGCCCTGCTGGTAGCCGCGGATCTTCGCCTCCGTAGTCGTGGCGAAGAGTTTCCGGACGTGATCGAAGACGCCGGTGTAGGTGGCGGGATTGCTGCGTGGGGTACGACCGATGGGGCTCTGGTCGACGTGCACCACCTTGTCCAGGTGTTCCAACCCGGTGACCGATTTGTGCCGACCCGGCACGTGCCGCGCCCCGTTGAGCTTGTTGGCCAGCACGTTGTAGAGGATGTCGTTGACCAGGGTGGACTTGCCCGACCCCGAGACACCCGTGACCGCGACGAAGACGCCCAGGGGGAAGGCGGCCGTCACATCATCGAGGTTGTGCTCCTTGGCCCCGGTGACCGTGACCATTCGCCCCTTGTCGATGGGGCGACGCACCGGGGGCGCCGGGATTTGCAGCCGGCCGGAGAGGTATTTGCCCGTCAGTGAGTCGCGATGTGTGAGCAGGCCGGCCACCGGTCCACAGTGCACGACCTGGCCGCCGTGCTCGCCGGCTCCGGGCCCGATATCGACGACCCAGTCCGCCGTGGCGATGGTGTCCTGGTCGTGCTCGACCACGATGAGCGTGTTGCCCAGGTCCCGCAACCGCACGAGGGTCTCGATGAGTCGGTGATTGTCCCGCTGATGCAGCCCGATCGACGGCTCGTCGAGGACATATAGGACGCCGACGAGACCGGATCCGATCTGGGTGGCGAGCCGGATCCGTTGCGCCTCCCCACCCGATAGGGTCCCCGCCGGGCGGTCGAGGGATAGGTAGTCCAGGCCGACATCGAGCAAGAAGCCCAGCCGTGCGTTGATCTCCTTGATGACGCGCTCGGCAATGGCGCGCTCGCGTTCGGTGAAGTCGACGGCGTCCAGGAATCCCGCGGCCTCCCGCAACGACAGCCGACAGATGTCCGCGATGGAGTGCTCACCGATGAGCACCGCGAGCGACTCGGGCTTGAGTCGCGAGCCGCCACACGCGGGGCAGGGCACGGCGCGCATATAGCCCTCATAGCGCTCCCGGCTCCACTCCGAGTCGGTTTCGCTGTGCCGGCGCTTGACGAACGGTACGGCCCCCTCGAACCCGGTGGTGTAGGAGCGTTCACGGCCATAGCGATTGCGATAGCGCACGTGCACCTGATGGTTCTTGCCGTGCAACACCGCACTTCTCGCCCGCTCGGGTAATGCCTTCCACGGGATGTCCATCGAAAAGTTCAGGTCATCGGCCAGCGCGGTCAGGACGCGTTGGAAGTACTCGGCGGAGCCGCTGCCTTGACCCCAAGGCGCGATGGCGCCTTGGGCGAGGCTCAGGTCGTCGTCCGGCACGATCAGTTCGGGGTCGACCTCCAACTCCACGCCGATACCCGTGCAGGTGGGACAGGCCCCAAAGGGGCTGTTGAAGGAGAACGACCGCGGCTCGACCTCGTCCATGGACAGCGGATGATCGTTGGGGCAGGCCATCCGCTCCGAGAAGCGACGCTCACGACCCGGATCCTCCAGGGGTAGGTCGACGAACTCGACGATCAGCAGCCCACCGGCCAAGGACAGGGCCGTTTCGACCGAATCGGTGAGCCGACGCTTCGCCGAGCGTCCCGCGGGGCTGTCCGCGGACTTGGCGACGAGACGGTCGATCACCACCTCGATGGTGTGCTTGATCTGCTTCTCCAGCTTCGGCGGTTCGGCGAGAGCCACCACGGCGCCGTCGACGCGGGCCCGCGCATACCCCTTGCTCTGCAGTTCGTGGAAAAGGTCGACATACTCACCCTTGCGGGCGCGCACGACCGGTGCGAGCACCTGGAAGCGGGTCCCGTCGGGAAGCTCCAGCAGCCGGTCCACGATTTGTTGCGGGGTTTGCTTGGTGATCGGCTCCCGGCATACCGGGCAGTGCGGTCGACCGGCGCGGGCAAAGAGCAGGCGGAGGTAGTCGTAGACCTCGGTGATCGTGCCCACCGTCGATCGCGGGTTGCGGTTCGTCGACTTCTGGTCGATCGAGACAGCGGGGGATAGGCCCTCGATGAAGTCCACATCCGGCTTGTCCATCTGTCCGAGGAACTGGCGCGCGTAGGCGGAGAGGGATTCCACATACCGCCGCTGCCCCTCGGCAAAGATGGTGTCGAAGGCCAGGGAGGACTTGCCCGAACCGGACAGGCCGGTGAAGACCACCAGCGCGTCGCGGGGCAGCTCGATCGAGACATCCTTGAGGTTGTGCTCGCGCGCCCCGCGGACGATCAGTTTCTCGTGCAGCCGACTTCCGGCGCCCCGCTTTTCGGTCGGACCTCTCACGTCGCACATCGTATGCGGCGCGACCGACAGTCCTCTCCGCGCGAGCGAGCGTCCCCTCAGCGCGAGGCTGAACCTCCAACCCGTCGGTAACCTACGGTGCCGGAGGTTAGACTCCCTGCGTGAGTGCGTCTGCGCCGCGGACCCCGATGGCCGCCCTGGATCAGGTCAAGCCGAAGTTGCGCGGCTGGCTGCATCTGGGCGCCTTCCCGCTGGTTGTGGTGGCCGGCACCGCCCTCGTGGCGCTGGCCCCCGCGGGGCGCGCTCGGGTGGCGTGCGCCATCTTCGCCGGCACGGCCGCGGTGCTCTTCGGCACCAGCGCTCTGTATCACCGCGGGAACTGGTCGCCGCGAACCGAGAAGCTGCTCAAGCGGCTGGATCACTCCAATATCTTCCTCATCATCGCTGGCAGCTACACCCCCTTTACGATCCTCTTGCTGCCTCCCGATCAGGCGAGGGTCCTGCTGTGGATCGTTTGGTCGGGAGCATTGGCGGGGGTGGCTTTCCGGGTCTTTTGGGTGGGCGCGCCCCGGTGGCTCTATACACCGGCCTATGTCGCCCTGGGTTGGGCTGCCGTTTTCTACCTTCCCGATTTCCTGCGGACCGGCGGCCCCGCGATTCTGACCCTGGTGATTCTCGGCGGGGCGCTGTATACCCTGGGCGGCATCGTCTACGGGGTGAAGCGACCCAACCCGGCTCCGCGGTGGTTCGGCTTTCACGAGGTCTTCCACGCGCTGACCGTGGCCGCCTTCTTGGCCCACTTCGTGGGTGTCGCCCTCGCGGTGCACGCCACGAGCACGGCCTGAGCGCAACCCGGCAGCTCGCGCCGAGAACCGCTGCGGCCCCGGTGGTGTAGGACGGGACAGGGACGGCCGCCAGCCGCTAGGGAGGACCGATCGAGACGAGCGACGACACGAGGGTGCTGGCCCGCATACGCGCCGACGAGAGCGCCGCTTTCGCGGAACTGGTCAACAGGCATGGCCCCATGGCTCGCCGGGTGGCGGTGCTGTCCGGGGCTGGGTCCGACGCTGACGACGTCGTCCAAGAGGCCTTCGTCAAGGCCTATCGCGCCCTGTGGACCTTTCGGGAGGGCGCCGAATTCCGGCCTTGGCTCTTGCGGATCGTGGTCAACGAGAGCCGGAATCTCCACCGCGGGCACTCCCGCCGATCCGACCGCGAGCTGCGTGTGGCCCGAGATGGCGCCCGGCTCGCGCGCTGGCCGGACCCAGCCGAGCTCGCCGTGGGCGATGAACGCCGCACGGCCCTCCTGGGCGCGATCCGGACGTTGCCAGTCGACCTGCGCGAGGTCGTGACCTGCCGCTACCTGCTCGAGCTCTCCGAGAGAGAGACCGCGCACGTGCTCGCTGTCCCGCCCGGAACCGTGAAGTCCAGACTCCACCGGGCCCTTGCCACCTTACGAGGGGAGCTTCCCGATGTCTGAGCACACCCCGTCGATCCAACCGATCGACCCGCTGGAAACCGAACTCATCGCTTTGGGCCGCGCCCTCGTGGTCCAGCCGCCAGCTGCCGACCTCGCCGTACGGGTGCTGGAGCTGATCAAGGCAGATGCCCAGGCTGCCGGGCGAACCCCGCTTGGCACAGCGCCCCCCGCGGGGCTGCGGGTGCGGACCCCGGGACTGTCGGCGCGAGCGACCACTGGGCGCCCCGCGTGGCTGCCTGCCTCGCGCGGCCTGAGTCGCCGGGCGGCTGCCGCCGCCATCGCGATGCTGCTCCTTGTCGTGCTCGTTCCGCCGGTGCGTGCCGCCGTCCTCGACCTGCTGCGCATCGGTGGTGTGACCGTGCGAGAGATCCCCACGCCGACGCCCGCCACGACGAGCGAACGTCCAGCAAACCCGGCACCGGGGTCACCGGACGCCGCACTGGTCGGCTCCCTGGCCGAGGCCGCCGAGCGCGTGGGCTTCGACGTGGCCACGCCGACCGCACTCGGTGCGCCCACGACCATCGTGGTCACCCGAGAGGCGCGCGTCGTGGAGCTGAGCTGGGGCGATGGCCCGGGCGGGACCCGGATGGACATCTTTGCCGGGAGCCCGTCGTCCGGCTATCTCAAGCGCGTGTGGGCGGCGGTGACCCCCACCGAGGTAGCCGGGAGGGAGGCCGTCTGGTTCGCATCCCCGCACCTCATCGAGTGGATCGACCGGGCCGGCGTGAGCGTGGCCAGCGCGCCCCGAGTCGCGGGTCCCACCTTGGTCTGGGTCGAGCGTGACCAGGCCGGGCGCGAGATCACTTATCGCCTGGAAGGCCCGGGCACCCTGGAGGCCGCGCGCGCCATCGCCGAGTCCGTCCCCAGGCGGCCAGCCGGGTGAACCAGCGGGGCGTGCGCGGTGTATGCCGTGCAGCAACCTCAACTCACCGCGGAGGCCCCGGATGCGCAGGATCCTCTCAGTCACGCTGACCCTGATCGCGTGCTTCGTTGTCCTCGGCGTCCCGCCCGCCGGCGCGGGGGGTCCCACGTCGGTCCTCCTGGTGAACTATGGGACCGGCCGGGCGGCTGCCGCGCTGAACAACACCCCCACCTACAACACGCTCGAATCAATCCTGGGCAATCAGACCCAGCTCGGCGCGAGACGCTCCCAACCGGAATTCCTCAACGACGGAGATCCGAGTGTCCGCATCGTGTGGCTGATTCATGACATCGAGGCCTGGCGGACCGACGACGTGCGGCTGGCCGGGTCAGAGGTCTGGGTCGCAACCTGGCTCGACCCAACCGGCGCCGCGCCCGGCGCGGGCACGTGGACCTGGCACCAGCCCGCCCGGGGGGCCGAGCTGGTCGCGAGCCTGACGGCCCTGGGGCTCTTGGGCCCGGGCACGGGGGAAGCCGATGAGGCGGCCGCCACGCACGGGGCGCTCGCGCCGGCACCGGCCGGGACGGCGGCATCCGACAGCTGGGCGTCATCGCCGGTGTCATCGGGGTCAGTGTCATCGGGTGTCCGCTGGCCGCTCGCGGCCGGCCTGGCGTGCCTCGGGCTCCTGGTCGGAGCGCTCGGGGGCACGCTGCTCGCTCGGGGGCGTCATACGCCTCCGAGCGCGCGAGCCCCAGCGTGATGCAGTGCTCTGATCCCCTGAGCCCCAGCGTGATGCCTGTCTCTTATACACATCTCCGAGCCCACGAGACGGACTCCTATCTCGTATGC